>JAJEDQ010000154.1 GCA_022821445.1 Acidimicrobiia bacterium
TCGGCAGCCTCGGCCTCTCGCCCCTCCAACGCCAAGAACCACCCCTTGTAGGCCAGCGCGGTCGGATTCGACGGCGACCGCTCCAACACCCGGTCGTAGATGGCGATGGCCTCGGCCAAGTCTCCGGCTGCGGCCGACTCCTCGGCGTTCCTCAATAGCCCGGGCACGCTGGTCACCGCGTCGTTCCCGGTGATGGTGTCCCCGGAGTGCCGCGACCCCACCGCCCGAGCCAAGAACACCCCGGCCACAACACCCACCACCACCAACCCCGCCACCACCGCGATCAACTTCCCCCGCCCGCTGCCATCTGATGCATCGGATGGCCCCTCATCGCCTCGAAGCGCTTCAGCCGCCTTGCGGGTATAGCTCCGGCTTAGAACCTGATGATCCTCCGGCTCCAGGTCACCCGCTTCCAACTCATCGTCCAGATCATCCAGCGACTCCAGCCAGAACTCGCGCTCCTCATCCATCGGGCCGCTCTCTCATTCCGGCGCGGGCCGATTCGACCAGTGCACGATCCTCATCCGAGACTGCCTCATCTGAAGCGCTCGCCCACCGCCACCGGTTCAGCGTCACCGCCAGCAGTCCGACACCAACTATCAGCCCCACCACCGGAATGACCCAGACCAACCCGCTCACCCCCGATGTCGACGGCGTGAGGATTACCCAGTCCCCGTAGCGCCCCGCGAATCGGGCCCGGATGTCGTCGTCGCTGTGCCCGGCCACCACCAGGCGCCCGATCTCGGCTCGGATCTCCCGGGCGATGGCCACGTCCGACTCCACCACCGACTGCCCGACGCACTGGGGACAGGCGATAGTGGCCCCGATGTCGTGGGCCCTCTCGGCGTTGGTGCGGTCGTCGCGGCCGTCCACCGCCCCGAACGCCAGCATGGTGGCCACCGCCACCCCTACCAGGAGCCACGACAAGATCACCTTTCGGCGCCGGGACATCACAACGGCGCCCCTGCCCGCCCAAGCTGGGCCTCAAGCCCGTCCAGGGTCACGCCGCCAGTGAACTTGGACACCACCCGCCCGAAGGGATCCACCAGATAGGTCTCCGGCACCGCCGTCACTCCGAAATCGATGGCGGTTCGACCGGTGTTGGTGATCACCACCGGCCAATCACCGCCCCGCTCGGCAAAGAATTGGGCGATCACGTCCACCTCGTCTTGGAACACCACGCTCACCAGCCGAATATCGGGATCGCCGCGGTAGCGGTCGTGGAAGGCCACCAGCTCGGGGTGCTCCACCACGCATTGCACGCACCAGGTGGAGAAGAAGTTGACCACCACCCATCGGCCTCGCTGCGCGGCCATGTCGAAGCTGCCCCCGTCGAGTGTCTCTCCCGAGAACTCGGGGGCGAATTCGGGCACCGGCGGCCCGCCTCTCCCCCGCTCCGAAACGGCGAACACCACAACAAGCGCAGCAACCACGACGCCGACCGCAAGCACCACCCATCGAACCGTCCGCAGCCGCGGCGGCTGGTCGGGCTGATCGGAATCGACCGGCTGGTCGGCGGGCGGCGACGGCTCAGGCAACCGGCACCTCGCGGTCTCGAAGGGGTACTCCCGGCACCGGGGCCGACACCGGCTGGGTGGGCGAGCGGCGGCGGCCGGGGAAGGCCGAGAACGCCGCGCCCAACAGCATGATCGCGCCGCCGATCCACAGCCACAGGGTCAGCGGCTGCACGGTCACCCGCAACCCGGCAGGACCATCGGGTCCGTCGGGCAGGTCCAGCACCGCCACTTGGATATCGCGCACCGGCGAAGACTCGGTACCCGGCGTGCGCACCACGCCGCCGTTGGCGAACCGGCTCACCCCCGGCCGCACCACCGAGCCGTCCACCAGCACCACCGCCTCGACTGTGGTCTTGTTGTCGAACACCTTCTCCTGAGTGCCCACATACACGATCTCGTGGCCGCTGACGTAGGCCGTCTGCCCTGGCTCGACGGTCAGCTCGCTCTGGTGCAGATAGCTGTTGCTGGCGGCCAGCGCCACCGCCACCACGACCACGCCGATGTGCACCACCATGCCGCCGTTGGCCCTTCCCACCAGGCCTCGCCAGCCCTGCCGTCGGGTGGCCAACACCAACTGGCGCACCGCTGCGCCGCCCGCGAAACCGGCCAGGCCGAACGCCAGCAGCGGTGCCAGTCCCCGAGCTCCCACCAGCAGCGCTACCAACAGCCCAGCCACTGCCGCCCACCCCGGCCACATCAGCCGCTCCGACAGCCGCTCGGCGGTGGTCTTGCGCCACGGCAGCACCGGGGCCACCGCCATCAGGAACAGCAAGAGCAGCCCGACCGGCATGGTCATCCGGTCGAAGAACGGGGTGCCCACGCTGATCCGGTCGCCGTTGAGCGCCTCCACGATCAGCGGGAACACCGTTCCCAGCAACACCACGAAGGCGAACACCCCGAACAGCAGGTTGTTGGCCAGAAACGAGGCCTCCCGCGACATCGCCGAGTCGATCTGCCCCGGCGAGCGCAGTCGGTCGCCCCGCCAGGCGATGAGCCCCACGGTGGCCACCACCACGATGGCGAAGAACACCAGCAGCGCGGGTCCCACCGCATCGGCCGAGAAGGCGTGGACCGAGTCCACCAGCCCCGAGCGGGTCAAGAACGTGCCCAAGATGGTCAAGGCGAACGTGGCGCACACCAGCGACAGGTTCCACACCCGCAGCATCCCCCGGCGCTCCTGCACCATCACCGAGTGCAGATACGCGGTGCCGGTGAGCCACGGCAGCAGCGAGGCGTTCTCCACCGGGTCCCATCCCCAATAGCCGCCCCAGCCCAGAACGTCCCACGACCACCACGCCCCCAGGATGATCCCCGCGGTGAGGAAGGCCCAGGCGAACAGGGTCCAGCGCCGGGTCTCCACCAGCCACCCCTCCCCCAGCCGCCCGGTGGCCAGCGCAGCCACCGCGAAAGCGAAGGGCACGGTGAACCCCACATAGCCCAGGTACAGCATCGGAGGATGAACCGCCATCAGCCAGTGGTTCTGCAACAGCGGATTGGGGCCGGGGCCGTTGTAGCCCGGCGGCACGTCCACCCTCTGGAAGGGCTGGGCCAGGTCGAGGTTGGGCCAGTTGAACATCAGCACGAAGAAGAACAAGCACACGATGAACAACACGGCCATGGCCCAGCCCACCAGAGGGTCGTGCATGCGGTGGCGGAACTTGGTGGCCACCAGCACCAGGTAGCCGGCCAAGATGAGGGCCCACAGCAGAATGGAGCCCTCCAGCGCAGCCCACAGGGTGGCCACGTTGAACAGCGCGGGGGTGGCGTGGCTGCCGTTCTCGGCTACATACGACACCGAGAAGTCCCGGGTGATGAGGGCCCGCTCCATGGCGAACACCGACAGCGCCGCTCCGCCCAGCACCAGCCAGGCGCAGAGCTGCACCCGCTCCAGTCGGCGGGCGGCCACCATGAACACACCGATGGCGGCCGA
>JAJEDQ010000047.1 GCA_022821445.1 Acidimicrobiia bacterium
CTGCCCATCAGACCACCGTCGCATCCCCGGCAACCATCGCGCCAGCGAATATCCCCGCGCCCGCGGAGCCCGGCGACTGCGCAACTCCCCCAGTCTCAATCGGCTGCGATGGCCGCGACGGGCCTTTCGGGGCTAGGCGCCTGTTGCGCTGATCCGTCGCCAGCGGACCGAGGAGCAGCCTTAGGCCGAAAACGACCCGCAGATTAACCGGGCACGATTGGGGGACAGATTGGGGGACAGGATTAATTCTGCGCTTCTACAGCCGCCCTACCAGGGGTTTTACCGGGTCTTCCGTTCCCAGGGGGGGTACAACTCAGGCAATCGCTGCGGGAATTCTCGACCTAACATCCCAGCTTTGTTGTCTAGCAGGGTGCTGAAGTTTGGGGTATTGGCGGGTGTTTGGCTGGGGTGGTGCTAGCGGGTCGGGTTGTGTGGGGGTGGGTTGGTGGCGGGTGTCGCGGGTTGGGTGCTTTGGCGGTTTCCCGGTGTGTGTTGTCGGGTGGCTGCGGGGTGTTGTTCAGGTGTTTCGGGTGTCGAGGTTGGCTATGCGGATGAGGTTGTACGCGGCTGTGGCATGACTCTCCTTATAGAGCATGTCTCCACGAAAAGGGGGGAACCTCATTCAGCACCCTGCTAGAGCCGAATTTTGGCAAACAGGATTGTAGGGCGGGGTTTGCGCGGGTATTCTGGCCTTGTTATTCCCCGCCTGCCCTGTTCCGCAGGGCATGGCGGGGCTATTTTTTTCCAGCCATGCCCGCCCATCGAGTCATAGCGTTCATCGACTACCAGAACGTCTATCACTTGGCCCGAGCGGCGTTCGGGTACGAGAGCAACCCCGACAAGAACCTTGGGCACGTCCACCCGCTCAAGGTCGGGCAGCTACTGCGAGAGCTCGGCCGATCCGAGTTCGCCAACCGTGAGTTGTTCGGCGTTAGGGTATACCAAGGCCTGCCCGACAGCAGAAGCGGCGCCGGTCTCGTGCGGTTCACATCCCGCCAACTCGCTGGGTGGGAGCGTTCGGCTGGTGTTGTGGTCAAGACCAGGCCGCTTGCCTACTACCAGACCACAACAAGTGGCCGGGCAACCTGGCGAGCGCAGGAAAAGGGCGTCGATGTGATGCTGGCGGTAGACCTGGTGGACATGGCCAGAACCGACGCCTACGACACTGCGGTGGTGTTCTCAGCCGACACCGACCTCCTGCCCGCCCTCGAAGCCGCGGTGGAAATCGGCAAACGCGTCGAAACCGCCACCTGGCAGGGCCCCGGAAACAACCGGGGGCCACTCCGCATCAAACAGCGCAGCCTGTGGAACCACTACCTCGACCAGTCCTGCTTCGAGATAGTGCGCGATGACACCGACTACCTGGCCGCCCCCTGAAACCCGAGCCGGGCCCGCTGGCGGGTGACCGATATCCACGCCGTGGACGACGGCGAGAAGGGCAGAGTCAATGCCACCGTGCTTATCGGCGGCGAGTTGGCGCCGAAGGATGGCGACAAGCTGATTTCAGCCATCCAGTACAGAATTGACGACAAGCACGAGCATGGCCAGGGCGCTGATTGGCTTGCAGTGGCGATCGACGGGCCGCCTGCTGGTGTGCACCCTGCCCTGTCTGGTGCCCTGCTTCGTCGCGTTGGGGCAGTATTGTCGGCGGCACTGCCCCTGTCACTAGGCAGGATGCCAGCGAGGAGAGGCATGACTTGGCCTGACGACGAACCAGTGGCTGGACCAGTGGCCGAAGACTCAACCGCTGAGCCGAACGGCGGGAGTGGTTCTCTTCTTGACGAGGCGCGGGCAGAGCTCGAAGCAAGGGCACTAGAGCAGACAGACGGGATATGGCTGGAGGAGCTGACTGCGAGAGTCGCCCCCCACATCCGGGAATGGAATATCAGCGATTGTTGGCGCTGGTCTGAGTGGCCCGACCGAGACGATGTGATGCCCGAGGGCACGCCTCCCGTCGATGTCGGAATCGACCTTGTGGCCCGCCGCCGCGACGACGGCAAGTGGGTGGCGATCCAGGCTAAAGCGCGGCAGCTCGACGAGAAGGGTGAGGGAGCACCGATTCTCTCAGGGGAGATGAACAAGTTCCTGTCCTCAGCAGCGGACAAGGACATTTGGGCCGAGCGGTGGCTGGTGGTCAACGGGAATGTCCACCTCAGCGGTCATTCCCCTGGCAAGGTCGCTATGTCGGGCGCTCCCGTCAAGCAGGTGAATGTCGCCCAGGCAGTTGAGATGCAGCGGGCTGCGCTCGCTGCGGCAACCGAGGTCGACCCTGCCGCTGCTGGGGGCGGGGGGGCCGTTCGCTCAGACTCGCTCTGGCATGCAGCGAGAAGCTGTTGATCTGGCGGTAGAGCGGTTGAAGGCCAACGAGCAGGCCGACGAGGTGGGAATACCGAGGGGCGAGGCCCGAGGGCGTATCGTCTTGCCTTGCGGTACTGGCAAAACGAGGATTGCTCTGCGGATCGTCGAGCGGTTGGCATTCGCTGGGGAACTGGCGGTAGTGCTGTGCCCTTCGATAGCGCTGGTGGCGCAGATACGCCGCGAATTCCTCGAACACGCCGCAGTCCCGTTGAGGGCGATGGCTGTGTGCTCAGACCAAGGGGTTGCCGCCGACGAGGAGAAGGTCGCCAACGCCGACGACGCCACCCTGGACAGGGGGATGGAGACCGTCGACACGATCAAAGGCTGCCCCGTGTCGACCGATCCGTCCGAGATCGCTGCTTGGATACGCGAGAGGCGCGAGGGGCAGGCAGGTGATGCTGTGAGCGTGATCTTCGGCACCTACCAGTCGGCTGGGCGCGTCTCGGAAGGCATCGGCCAGGCTGATGCTGCTGATGCTTTCAAGGTGCTGGTCTGCGACGAAGCCCATCGCACGGCGGGAGTGCGCCGCCGCAAGCGCAGCACCGCTGCCGATGAGAGGCTGAGGGACTTCACTCTGTGCCACGACCGCGAAGCCTTCCCTGCGACCTACCGCATCTACCAGACGGCCACGCCGCGCATATACGGTGACAGCGCTCTAGCTGAGGCAGCCGGAAAATCGAAGGCCGGCGAGTTCTTGGTCAGGCATATGGACGACCAGTCTGTTTTCGGTGTGGAGCTCTACCGCCGCTCCTACGCCGACGCTGTCCGCAACGGGTGGCTGTCGGACTATCGGATCATCGCTATGGGCGTCGGCGACCAAGAATCAATCGACCTCGCCAACCTGTTGGTCCGCGAAGCCGACGAGCAGGCGGCGCTCGAAGCGGAACAGGCGGCTGCCTCCGCAGCAGCGCAGGGGAAGAAGCCCAAAGCCGGTTCCCGACGCGGCGACAGGCTGCCCACCACAGGCGATTACCTCAAAGGAATGGCTTTCGCTCTGGCGATGGGAGGGGGAGCCATGTCAAAAAACGGGAACAACGTCCCCATCAAGTCCTGCATCGGGTTCCTCAACACCATCGCCCGCAGCAACGCGATGACCGGCGTTCTGCAATCCGAAGCAGTCAGGCAATGGGTTGGCAACCAGACAGGAGCGCACGCGTCGGACTACCGGTTGGAGCACCTCGACGCTTCATCCCCTGTGGCGCGACGAGACGAAGCCAAACGCAGGCTCGCCGTGGCCGACGACGAACACCCGCATGGCGTGCTGAACGTTGGGATATTCGGGGAGGGCACCGACTCGCCGTCGCTGTCGGCTGTCGCGTTCTTGGAACCGCGCAAATCGCCCATCGACGTGGTGCAAGCAGTCGGGCGGGCGATGCGCCGGGCCGAAGGCAAAGAGATGGGCTACATCGTCGTCCCGGTGGTCATACCCCCAGGCGTTGATGCCGAGCGGCATCTTGCCATCAGCGACAAGCACGAGGGCTGGCAGGAACTCGGCGACATCCTCCAAGCGCTGCGCGCCCACGACCAGCGCATCGAGGACGCTCTGCCCGAGATGCTGACCATCCAACTGCCCTCCGACCAGCCGCCGCTGTTGGAGTTGCGGACTGTCGTAGCTGTTGGCAGGCCCACTCAGAAGAACCTCTCCTACGCCGTGGTGAAAGGCAGCCGAGACGACGCCGAATACATCGTCCGCGCCGCCGTCAAGCAAGACCGCCCGCTGCTCGATTTCGACAGCACCGAGCCGTTCGACGAGACACTGTGGTCAGAACTCAAGGACCAGCCGACTGCGATGATCGTCCACGTCAAGCGCCCCGATGGCAGCACGGAGACACGCGAGGACACAGTGGTCCGCCACAAGCCGAAGCCCAATCAGGAACGAGGAGATGTCAACGAGAGGCAGACCAAGCGGCGAGCCGGCAAAGTCGCCAACGGCGAACGCGGCAGACCAGTTCCCAGCCCCGCCGAACGCGAGCTGAGGCGCAAAGAGCGAGAAGCCCAGAAAAAGGCCGACTTCGAGGCGCACATACAGGGCGTGCTGATCGACTTGTCAGAGCAGATGGGCGGCGGCATTGCGATGAACCTGCTGGAGAAGTCGGGGCTGACGGGCAACAAGGTCCAACGCGATCTGAATCTGCTGAGAAGCGCCGTGCAGGAGGCGGCTAGGCACATACACGACGAAACCGGGCTGGCGGCGGCGCTGGACGAGCATTTCGGGTTCGACCAGCTGGCAGCGCCCAAAGCGGGCAAGCCGAGGGCTGACGGGGCGACCGTTGCAGCGCTGCTGTGGATGAACGCCGCGATGCTGCATCAGAGGATCCACGCTGGCGGGTGGCTCGGACGCAAGGGGATAGACGCTCTCGCCGCTGTCAAAGCATCACCAGAGCCAGACGAGATGTTCCGCGACTCATGGCACGCAATCACCAGACAGGACTTCCTTCCAGTCATAGAACCAGCAACGGAAGCGCTGTCAGTCGCGAAGCGGTCAGGCCGGCTCGGCGGGCTGCGCCGCGCCCTTCGGCACATAGCGGGCGAGGCGGAGATGATCGCAGACACCTACGCCGACATGGGCACAGACCACGCAGGCGCGCTGTTCAACGAGGTCATGGGCGACCAGTCATCCGACGGGGCGTTCTTCACCAGACCCGTCGCAGCGGACATCGCAGCGAGGCTTGCCTTAGACGCAGCTGATCCCGACAACACTTTGGACTGGTCCGACAGCGACGTTTGGCGTTCCCACAAAACAGTCGATCTGGCCTGCGGATCGGGGACGCTGCTAGCGGCGGTGATGACTGACATGAAGCGCCGGGCGGAACTCAACAGTGCCGACGGCGAAAGGTTGGCCGAGTTGCAGAAGGTAGCTGTCGAGGAGGTCTTGAAAGGACTTGACATCAACCCCGTGTCCCTCCAGATGGCAGCTACCCAGCTCATGTCAGGCAACGCCGATGTGAAATACCGCAAGATGGGCCTTCACCTGATGCCCTATGGGCCTCAGCCCGACGGCGCCTCGGCCGCGGGCACGCTTGAGCTGATAGCCAGAAGCGAGATCGTCAACGCTAGGAGGCTATTCGACGATGCCGCTGAATCAGTCCGCATAGCGACAGGTGCAGAGATGTCGTTAGAAGGCCCAGAGATGGACGATGCCGCTGCCGCCGCCGCTAGTGCCCGCATCGTCGTGATGAACCCGCCGTTCACCAACCGCACCAAATCAGGCGAGAAGTTCGACAGCGGCGACCAGCAGAAATTACGCCAAAGAATGGACGCTCTGGAGAAGATGCTCGTGTTCTCGGAGCCTTCGCTGGACGGAGTTCTCGACAAGAACTCCGTCCGGCCAATGTTTGAAACATTGGCCGGATCATGCTTGGCAACAGATGCCGAAAGCGTGTTCGCCATGATCGCCCCGACGGTCATAGCCACGGCGGAATCAGCCGCCGGAATGCGCCGCTGGATGGCTTCGCGGCTCCATTTGCACACAGTCCTGACGAACTTCGCCACCCGCGACGGAAACCTGTCGCAGAACACCGAGATAAACGAGAGTATTTTCGTGTTCAGCAGGTGTGACGGCCCCCACCCCCCGACGCGGGTCATCGCGTTGGACAGGTTCCCCGCAGACAAGCAAGGCACCGAAACCCTGCACTCCTACCTGCAATCCACAGAGGCGGGCACGCTGCCCGACGGGTGGGGCGAAATCTCGCACTGGCCAGCAGAGAGGGTCGCCGCCGGCGACTGGACCGCAGCGGTGTGGCGCTCACCCGACCTCGCAGCCGCAGCCGCTGAATTCGGTGATTCCGACGACCTCGCGGCACTGCGCGGAGAGAGAGAGAGAGAGAGAGAGAGAGAGAGAGAGAGAGAGAGAGAGAGAGAGAGAGAGAGAGAGAGAGAGAGAGAGAGAGAGAGAGAGAGAGA
>JAJEDQ010000015.1 GCA_022821445.1 Acidimicrobiia bacterium
TCACGCTGGCATCGGCGGGGGCCGCCCTGGCACCCAGCACCGGCGTGCTAATCGTTACCCGAGCCCTCCAGGGGTTCGGAACGTCGCTGAGCCTGCCCATGGGGGCGGCCATTGTGATTGAGGCATTCCCGATAGCCCGCCGGGGTACCGGCGTGGGCGCATGGTCGGCCAACGGCGCGGTGGCCGCCGCCATGGGACCTTCGGTGGGCGCCCTGCTGGTGCATGTGGGCGACTGGCGGTGGGCATTCTGGCTGAACGTGCCCTTCGGGGTGATCGCCCTGGCCTTTATCGGCAAGGTCATCCAAGAGCACCGCAATCCGCAGACCCCGGAGCTGCCCGATCGCCTGGGAGCGCTCATGGTGTTGGCCGGCGTCGGCGGGGTGGTGTTCGCCCTGGTGCAGAGCCGGGAGTGGTCATGGGCCGATCCGGTGGTACTGGTTGCTCTGATCGGCGGGCCGCTGCTGCTCGTGCTTTTGGCCTGGCGGTCGATGCGCCACCGACTGCCGGTGATCGATCCCAACCTGTTCCGCTTCAAGAGCTTCCGGTTGGGCAACTACGGGATGCTGGTGTTCTCTATCGCTTTCTTCGGACACCAGTTGGTGGGGGTGAACTATCTAACCATTGTGTGGGAGCTGACCATCTTCGAGGCCGGAATGCTGCTGACCCCGGTGTTTGTGTTCACCGGCTTGCTGTCGGCCTTGTCGGGCCGGTGGGCCGACCGGTGGGGACCAGCCAGATTCGTGGTGGTCGGAAGTCTGCTGTGGACCGGGGGGATGGTGTGGCAGTGGGCCACCCTGGGGGGCGAGGAGGATCTTGTGGCCTGGGTTCTCAGCGTCACGCTGGCGGGAATCGGATCGGGCTTGGTGTGGGGCTCGCTATTCGCGGTCATGGTGGCCGATCTGCCCAGCGACTTTCTGGCCTCGGGTTCCAGCGTGGCCCAGACCATGATGCGGGTGGGAAACGCTTTCGGCGTGGCCATCGCGGTGACCGTCATCGGCGCCACTTTGGCGGTCGGCCAGATCGGCAACCTGGGCGCCAGCTACATCATGCTGGCCGCTGGGGGCGCGGTGACTGCGGTGCTGGGATTGCGCTGCACCCAGCCCAGGGGTATGCCGGCGCCCGCATTCCAATAGAGTCATGGGCATGAGCACTGCTGTCAAAGGGCTGGTGGCCTACTCGCACGTGAACATCCCGGTAACCGATCTGGAGGCCGCCGATGCGTTCTATGTCGAGAAGCTGGGCTTGGAGAAGCTGCCCCGTCCCGACTTCGGCGGGTTCCAAGGATCGTGGTTGCGGATGGGTCCCTCCCAGCTCCACCTGAGCAAGGTAGATGAGATGCCCGACACTGCTAGCGCTATGTCCCACTTCGCCCTCTACATTCCCGCCGACGAGTTCGACGCCACCATGGCCGAGTTGGCCGAGCGGGGTGTGGAGTTCTTCATCGAGCCGAACGAGCGGGATGACTTCGGCGTGGCAGTGCGATCGGCCTTCGCCCGTGATCCCGATGGGAACCTCATCGAGTTCACCGACGTCGCCTTATTCGAGTGATGGAGGTCTTCACTCGGACCAACTGAGACTCATGCCCTCGATTCTCGGTCACCCGGTTCTGCGAAGGGAAGATCCCCGCTTCCTCACCGGCCAGGGCGCGTTCGTGGCCAATCTGGTGCCGCCCGAAGCCGCCCATGTCGTGTATGTGACATCGACAGAGCCCCATGCCCGGCTGCGGTCGGTGGATGTAGAGGCCGCCGTAGCCGCTCCCGGAGTGCTCGGGGTTTTCACTGCTGCTGACATCGACCCCGATGTGGTGGTGTACCCCCCGCCGTTTCCCGGCATGAACGATCAGATGGCCCGGACCATGCTGGCCGGTGAGGTGGTCCGCTACGTGGGTGAGCCGGTGGCTGCGGTGGTGGCCGATGAGCCGGAGCTTGCCGCCGACGCGGCTGACATGGTGGCGGTGGACTACGAGCCGCGGCCCCCGCTGGTCGATCTAGAGGCCTCGCTGCGGGGCGATGTGGTGCTGTTCGAGGGCATTGACGATCAGGCGGTGTATCGGTGTGGGGCGGGCCAGGCGCCCGACTTCGAAGCGTGCGGGGCGGTGGTGCGGGCCCGGTTCCTCAACCAGCGAGTGTCAGCGGCGCACATTGAGGCCCGTACGGGCTTCTCCTACTGGGAGGGCGACCAGCTGATCCACCACACCGCCACCCAGGGCAGCCACAACGTGAAAACGGCGTTGATGGGCATCTACGGCTTGGACCCCGACCAAGTGCTGGTGATCACCCCCGATGTTGGCGGCAGCTTCGGCGCCAAGTTCCGCTGCTACCCCGAGGAGGCCCTTCTCGGCTGGCTGGCCCGCCGCTTGGGCCGCCCGTGTGCTTGGGCGGAGACCCGCACTCAGTCGATGACCGGGCTGGGCAGTGGCCGGGGCCAGATCCAGGATGTGGTGATGGGCGGCAGCCGGGACGGGCGGATTACCGCCTTGCAGATCGAGGTGATCCAAGACAGCGGGGCTTATCCGCTCATTGCCGGGTTCTTGCCCCGCATGACCATGGCCATGTTCACCGGGGTCTACGACATCGCCAGTGCCGGGTACCAAGCAGTTTCAGTGCCCACCTCCACCACGCCCAATGGAGCCTTCCGAGGGGCCGGTCGGCCTGAAGCGACCTCAGCTATCGAACGGGCGGTGGACCTGTTCGCCGCGGAGGTCGAGATGGACCCCGCCGAGGTGCGCCGCCGCAACTTCATCCACCCGGAGGCTTTTCCCCACACCACGGTGTCGGGCATGAGCTACGACTCTGGCGACTACGGCCGGGCCTTGGATCTTGCGCTTGAGGCGGCTGGCTACGACGACTTGCGGGCTGAGCAGGCTGCTCGTCGGGCCAACGGCTCGGAAACGCTCATGGGAATCGGCCTGTCCACCTATGTGGAGGTCACTGCCACAACCGGGGCGGGGGATTTCGCCTCGGTGGAACTGGATGCCGATGGCACCGTGAGAGCGGTGACCAGTTCCACACCCCACGGCCAAGGCCACGAGACGGTGTGGCCGATGATCGTGGCCGATGTTCTGGGTCTCGAATTGGATCGGGTGCTGGCGGTGGGCGGCAATACCGACTGCACTCCCCGGGGCCAGGTCACCGGCGGGTCGCGCTCGGCCCAGATCGTGGGGTCGATGCTGGTCGACGCCTCCCAGAAGCTGGTGGAGCGGGTGCTGCCGACGGCTGCCGATCTGTTGGAGGCCGCGGTGGGTGATGTGGTTCACGATTCCGATGGCGGGTGTTTCCATGTGGCCGGAACCCCGGCGGTTTCGGTGGGATGGGGGGCAGTGGCCGCCGCGCTGGACGCCCCTCTGACCGTGGAGTCGGATTTCGAGTCCGGGGGCCAGACCTTCCCGTTCGGCGCCCATGTGGCTGTAGTGGAAGTAGATGCCGAGACCGGCCGGACAGAGTTGATGCGGCTGGTGGCCGTGGACGACGCCGGTACTGTGCTGAACCCGCTCATCTTCGAGGGCCAGATTCACGGGGGAATCGCCGGGGGTGTTGCCCAGGCCCTCATGGAGGAGGTGGCCTATGACGCTGATGCCAACCCGCTCACTACCAACTTTGCCGATTACCCAGTGATCTCGGCTGCTGAGCTGCCCAGTTTCGAGCTGATCAGCTCCGAAACTCCCACCGATCGGAACCTGCTGGGGGCCAAGGGCATCGGGGAAGCGGGCACCGTCGGGGCGACCGCCGCAGTGCAGAATGCGGTGATCGATGCCCTCGCTCCCTTTGGCGTCCGTCATCTGGACATGCCGTTGTCGCCCCAACGAGTGTGGAAGGCCGTGCAGGACCATGTCTGAGCAGCATCTGGAAGAGCGGGTGCTGGCCATCTGGCAAACCCGTCGGGCCCAGGCTCTGTACTGGGTGTTGCGGGCGATTATCCGATTGGTGGGGCGCTTCTATCTGCGGACCAGAGTGGTCGGCGCCGAGCGGCTGAGGATCGAAGGGGCGTTCATCATCGCCCCAGTACACCGGTCGAATCTCGACGGCCCATTGGTGAACTCCCGATGCCCCCGAAAGGTGCGATCGCTGGCCAAGATCGAGATGTTCAAAGGGAAGGCAGGCACCTGGATCAGTGCCATGATCGGATCATTCCCCGTGCACCGGGGGGCGGGAGACCGCCGGTCGCTGCAAGCGGCCGTTGGACTGCTGCGACGGGGCGAGCCATTGCTGGTGTTCCCTGAGGGCACTCGCCATTCGGGTCGGCAGGTGGGGGAGATTTTCGGGGGTGCTGCCTTTCTGGCTGCTCGAACCGGAGTTCCGATCCTCCCGGTGGGCATTGCTGGCACGGAAGAGGCCATGCCCCCCAAGGCCAAATTCCTACGGAGGGCGCCGGTGTCCATCGTGATCGGTGAACCACTCCTTCCTCCCGATACCGAGAACGGTCGGTTGTCGTCCCACCAGCGCAGCGAATTCACCGTCCGCCTGCGAGAGGCCATGCAAACGGCCATGGACGAGGCCGTGGAGATGGCGTCAACCCGCCGCACCCGTCGCCGCCGACGTGCCAAGCGCGATGATGAGGTGCAGTGAGCGCAGTTGAAGTTATTCACGCGGCCGAGGCTGAGGCAGCGGCCGGTTATCCCGGGCCCACGGTCGCGCTTGCCGGCGCCTGCTCGGCTCAGCTCGTGAGCCCCGACGGGGCGACGCTGTGGCTTGTGGCCGCGGAACTGGCCGCGGGCACCGAAATGCGGTGGGGGACCGAGCATGGTGACGAGGCTGTGTATGTGCGCTCCGGCAGCCTGGTCGTTGACGGGCGGGCCTGCCCTGAAGATGGGGCGGTGGTGGTGGAGGCAGGGGTGGCTGCCACCGCGATTGCGGAGTCTGATACCACCATCGTCCACGTGGGGCCGACCGACCCCGCTCCACCGACGAAAGGGCTGAGGGGTCCGGCCGACACTGAAGGCCGAAGTGTGCGGATAGTCGGCCCCGATGGGATATGGGCCACGGTGGACGAAACCCAGCGCACCCGGTTCTTCTCCGACGCCTCGGCGCCCACCAATCGGCTGTGGCTATTGGCCACCGACCGCCCTCAGTACTTCGAGTCGTCAGCTCACAGCCACTCCCAAGACGAGTTGATCCATGTGCTGCGAGGCGAGATCCGAGTGGGGCGTCGAGTCGTCAGCGAGGGCGACACCCTTTGGGTGGCCGCCGACCGCCGCTACAAGCTCTACAGCGGCGACGACGGCGTCCATTTCATCAACTACCGCCGCGACGCCTCGGTCATGACCTCCCCCAACTATGACGGCCCTCTGCTCGAAGCCGGCGAGAGCACCAACATGACCTGGGTGGGCGATCATCGCTGAGCAAGCCAGGGGTGCCCACGGATTCTGTGCCAATGCGGTTAGTTTGCAGTGTGCTTCATCGCGTGGCGACGCTGCTGTTGGTTGCGGCTCTGATCGCAGCAGGCTGCTCAGACGGCACTGATGCGCCTTCGGTATCGAATGCCGAGCCCACGGAAATCTCCACATCTGCAACGGAGAAAGTGCCGGAGGCTACGGTGCCTGAACCTATCCAAGAGACAACCCCCGCTGCGGTCGTGCCCGAGACGCCCACCGAAGCCCCTGCGCCTCCTGCTATTCGACTGGCACCTGAGGCCGTTGCCTTCCAGGACTGCGGGCAGGTCTATCTCTGCGCTGAGCTGGAAGTTCCTGCCGATCACAACGATCCGGGCTCGGGAACCATCACGCTGGAGCTCGGGATGCTGCCGGCAACCGACCCGGATAACCGTATCGGTGCGCTCCTGGCGAATCCTGGCGGTCCCGGTGGGGGTTTCGAGGGATTCTTGTCCGGCGGTGCCGGGCTTTCCGGTCGACTACTGGCCCGTTTCGATGTGGTGGGGTGGAACCCTCGAGGAGTATCGGCCGGCTTGTACCCCGACTGTGATGACGAGGCCAAGGATCTTCAGGTGATCGGCGCGCTATCAGACACCCCCGAGAACGAGGCAGTGATCTCGGAGGTGGCTCGGCAAACCGCCGAAGCCTGTTTGGCTGGCTTGAACGGTCGAGCCGATCTCATCAGCACGGTGCAGACGGTGCACGACATGGACTTGATCCGCCAGGCCTTGGGCGAGGAGCAGATCAGCTTCCTCGGTTACAGCTATGGAACGGTGCTGGGTCAGTTCTACGCCGATCGGTACGGAACCAATGCCCGGGCAGTGGTGATCGATGGGGTGCTGGACGCGTCGTTGACCCACGAGGACGTTCTGGTGGAGCAGATCAGGGGCTTCGCCCGAGTTATCGACGAGGTGTTCGACAGTTGCCTACAAGATGCGGCGTGCCCGATTGTCGGCAATCCCAAGTCGGCCTACCTCCAGTTGTTGGCCAGTGTCGAGGCCAACCCACTGCTCGACGCCCTGGGCAATGTGTTGGTGGGACCGGGAGAGGTCCAGCTTGCCCTGGTGATCATCTCCTATATGCCCGCCGAGTACTGGTCGATCTTCTTTGAGGCTTTTGCTCAGGCTTGGGAAGGCGACGGCCAGCGGATGCACGACCTGGCCCAACGCTATTTGGGGGCCGCAGATCTCGGCTCGTTTTTCAGCATCAGCTGCACAGACGGAGGTCGGATGAGCGAGGACGACCTGGATCGGCTTATCGAGCGAATGGTTGAGGAGGCCGGCGAATTTGGCCGGGCCGCGGCGGCCGAGGCCCGTATGTGCGTGTACTGGCCTGACACCGAGACGCGCCCAAATGAGCCGGTCCGGGCCCCGGATGCAGAATCAGTGCTGGTCATCGGCAACCGGGGCGACAACGCCACTCCCTATGAATGGGCGGTGGCGGTGGCCGAGTCGCTGGAGACCGGGTTGCTGTTGACCTACAACGGCACAGGCCACACTAGCTACGGCCTTCACCAATGTGTGGACGATGTAGTGGATGCCTACCTCATCGACCTGTCTGCGCCTTCTGGGGACATCGAGTGCGGCTGAGCGCGCCTGAGCCAATGATGCGGTTAGCCGCGGCCTTGTTGTTTTTTGGGCTGCTTGCCGGGGCTGCGAGCTGTGGTGGCGGCGTAGAAACGGTGCTGGAGGTGAGCTCGGTAGAGCTCGAAGCCACGCCTGCCGCGGCGCCGACCCAGGTGCCCACTGCCGTGCCTGCGCAGCCATCTCATACGCTGTCCCCAACTCCGGGCACGACTATCGGTTTGCCAGCGACAGCAGCGCCCCAAGCAACACCTGAGCCGACGCCTACTCCTGATCGCTCTGCTGAGGAGTTCTTGGCTTCCCTGGCCGAGGAGTTCCACTTTGTGCTGGCTGAGGAGTTCGAATTCTTGGCCGAGCTCTCCACAGAATGGAACCCAGACGCGCAGATCTCAATAGCGGTGGTGCTTCCCGATGAGACAGTTCACGGGTACGAAGACCTAGAGTCCCGGATCTCGGCCAGCGCGGTCAAGCCGCTGTGGGCGGCAGCCGCCCTCGAAGCGGCCGGAGTGGAGGCAGTGAGGCCCTTTGCCTACTCGGCCCTGATCCTGTCCGACAACCTTGCCGGCGGAAGACTGATAGATCTGGCCGGGGGAGTAGACGCGGTGAACGCCTGGACCTGGAATGTGGCCAGGCTTGACGACACCCGGCTGGAGGCGTGGCGTTTCGAAGATCCCAATCGGGTAGCTGGGAATTTCCGGCCTGAGAATCCCCTGGGCAACCGCACCACAATGGCCGACCTGGCCCTCTTCTTTGCCCGTCTTTACAAGGGTGAGCTGTTAGACCCCGACGAGAATGCTGCCCTTCAACAGTGGCTGCTGGACACTTCGCATTCGCTGAATTCTCCGAGGGACCTTGACGGCGTCTTGCTGGATCGGCTGCCTCTGGAAGTGGCGGAAGCATCGCTGCACAAGGCGGGTTGGCTTCGACCGAACTGCTGTCCGGCGGAGTATCGGCAGATGATCGACGCCGGAGTCATCGTGCTTCCTGACGACAGCTGGTTTGCAATGGCGATCATGAGCGCTCGGGGGGAGTTCTTCGACCTGACCAATCAATGGGTGTCGCTGGCCGCCTGCCGGATCTATGCCTTTGTGGCCGACGATCATGAGCACTTCTGTGGGCGGGAAGGCGACGGTGTTCACGACCCCGAGATCTGGCCTGAGGCAGGAACCAGCACTCAGCCTTAGGCATCTCCGCTCCGACATCTGCGACTGAGCCGTGCCAGCATGGGGCCATGCAGGACTTTGACAGCAAGGTGGCGGTGATTACTGGAGCAGCCAGCGGAATTGGGGCGGCGTTGGCCGCCGGGTTCAGCGCCGAGGGCGCCAAGGTGGTGGCCGCAGACATCGACCTCGAGGGCGCCAAGGCCACCGCGGGCGCCATTGGGGACAGCGCCATTGCCGTTGCAGTGGACGTGGCCGACCGGTCATCGGTCGAGGAGCTGGCCGACGCCGCTTGGGACGCCTTCGGGCAGGTAGACCTGCTTTTCAACAATGCCGGCGTGTTCCAGGCCGGGCTCATGTGGGAGCGCACCCAGGCCGACTGGGACTGGGTGCTCGGCGTGAACGTGTACGGCATCGTCAACGGCGTCTCAGCATTCGTGCCTCGGATGATCGCCCAGGACTCCGAGGGGCACATTGTGAACACCGCTTCGGTGGCCGCGTTCGTGGCCGGCGGATTCTCCAGCCCTTACGTGGTGTCCAAGTGCGCCGCCTTCTCGCTCAGCGAGTGCCTCGCCCTGGACCTGGCCGCAGTGGGGTCAAAGGTCAAGGCCTCGGTGCTCACCCCCAGCGCCATCGACACTGCCATTGCCCACACCGCCCGGGTGCGGGGGGACCGCTACGGCACCGACGAGAGCGAGGACAACGCCTTTGTGGCGGAGTCACTGTCGAAGATGACCGCGTCCGGCATCTCTCCGACCGACGTGGTCGGCCCGGTAGTGGCCGGGATCCGGGCCGGCGATTTCCTCATCCCCACCAAGCCCAGCTACGCCAACCAACTACAAGTCCGCTACGACGCATTGCTGGAGCGCAAAGTCCCGCCCACCGCCGAGGTTGACTGACCGGTAATTCGGCAAGGGCAGCCATAGCATTGGTGAATGGCTGACGCTTGTGCTGCCTGTCGGCGCGGTTCTTGGTTTTGGGCATCAGTACTTGTATTGGCGCTAGTTCTCGCCGGATGCAGCCAAGACAGCGCAAGGCCGCCAGCCACGGCCGGCCCGACCACTGCTCCCACTTCCACTCCCACTTCCACTCCCACTGACTCCCCATCACCCTTAGCTCCGCCTTCCCCGACACCGGCGGCCACCACCCTCGAGACTTTGCCGACCGCAACGCCTTCCGTACCTGATCCCACTCCAGGGTTCGTAGAGGAGTGGGGTTTGGAATGGGAAGACCTCGAGAATCTCAGGTTCGAGTTCGACGGGGAGATCATCCAACTCGAAGACGGGCAAGCGGTCGTTTCCTATGTAGGGGCGTCAGAAGACAGATACACCCTCCAAAACCGGGTGGCCCAAGGCGACCTCAATGGCGACGGTTACGACGATGTGGTTGCCCACATCGTGTTGGCCACAGCAGGTACGGGAACTTTCCACCTTGTGGTGGCGGTGATCGACAACGGTCAGGGCGGGGAGGCGCAAGCACCGGTTCGGGTGGGCGATCGAATTGTGATGGACCGAATTGAGGTGCGGGACAGGGCAGTGGAGGTGGTGCTCTTCGACCGTGAGTCCGATGAGCCCTTCACGGTGATCTCCCGGCGTCAGATACTGGAGATCGATTTTGCTGATCCTGAGCCGGCCGTGGCGGTGATCGACTCCCAACCGCTGGAGAGCCTCCTGCCCCCCGGCCCCGACCTGCCCGAGATCGACATCCGATTCGACCCGGGCGCCATCGGCGCCATCGTGGCCGGGTCGATCGACTTCCGACAGCGCCAGACCTACACCGTCTACATCTCTGCCGGTCAGTGGTTCACCGCCGCCATTGACGCACCTCTAGGTGTATGGCTGGACGTACGGCTCGAGGACCATGTGGTGGCCTCGGGGACGGAGCGGTTCCAGCATGTGCAAGCGGAGCTGCCAGCCACCGGCCCATGGAAGGTAACCGTGGTTTCCGCCCACGCCGGTGCAGCCGAATACAAGATGGCCATTGAGGCCCTGCCGCCGGGGTCGGAATACCCCCCTGCGACGACTCCAACTGAGCCTCCCGACGATGCTGAACTGCCTGACCACAGCCTGGCGCCCACTCCCGACGGGACTGCCCCGGTTGTGTACTTCACATTCGACGACGGTCCACACCCCGTCTACACCCCCCAGGTGCTTGACGTACTGGCCAAGTACAACGCCCGCGCCACGTTTTTCGTAGTCGGCTCGCTGGTTGAGGCCCTTCCGCGCACGACTCAACGCATTGTCGACGAGGGCCACACCCTCGCCAATCACACTTGGAACCACGAGAATTTGGCTGGCCTCCCCCGTGAAGCATTCGACGACACGGTGGGCAGGACACAGGCCGTTCTCGGTTCACGGGCCACCAACTGTTTGCGGCCTCCTTATGGATCGCTGGATGCCTTCACCCGAGAATGGGCCGCAGAACACGGGTTGGAAGTCAAGACGTGGGACTTCACTCCCGAGGACTGGCTCCAGCCCCCGGCCGCGGAAATAGCCCGGGGTCTCTTAGATCACGCCCGCAACGGAGCGATTCTCCTGCTTCACGATGGTGGCGGCCCCCGTACCCAAACGGTTCTCGGCCTTGAAATGGCCCTCCAAGAACTGACCAGCCGAGGTTTCCGCTTCGAGCCCTTGTGTACCTGACCTCGCAGTGCCAACGGTGCTGCCCGGCACCCGCCCGCCTAGTGTGAGCCGAATGGGAAAGCGAGCGGCGGCGATTGCAGGGCTCACGGAGTGGGCGCCGAAGCGGGTGTGGGACGAGCCCATGTTCACCATGGAAGCATGTGCCCGGCTGGCGGCTGAAGTGCTTGCCGATGCCGAGGTGGACAAGGGCGAGGTGGACGGGCTGGTGATCAACGGCCTACGGGAATCGCCGATGTTCGCGCCGTCGGCGCTGGCCGAGTTCCTGGGCATTCGCAGCAACTTCAATGAAGTGGTCGACCTGGGCGGGGCCACTCCGGCGGGCATGGTGTGGCGGGCCGCGGCCGCCATCGAGGTGGGGATTTGCGAGACGGTGCTGGTGTTCACCCCATCGGTGCCCGCCCCGCCCCAGCCGGGGGCCAACGGCGGCCCGATGAAGATGAAGATGGGGGCGTACATGGGCGGCGAGGTCTGGGGGTCCCCCCAGGGGCAGTTCGAGATCCCCGCCGGGCTAGTGGCCGCCACGCCCAGCTTCGCCATGGCCGCCCAGCGCTACATGGCCGCCTACGGAGTGAGCGAGGAGACGCTGGCCAAGGTGGCGGTGGACTCCCGCTACAACGCCCAGGCAAATCCCATGGCCGTGTTCTACGGCAAGCCCATCACCATCGACGACGTGATGAGCTCCCGCTACGTGGCCGACCCGCTGAAGCTGCTGGAGATCGTCATGCCGTGCTACGGCGGCTCCGCGGTGCTGGTGACCACCGCCGAGCGAGCCGCCCGGAGTCCGCACCGACCGGTGTACGTGAGCGGCTACGGCGAGCACCTCACCCACAAGAGCATCACCTATGCCCCCGACATCGTCGACACCCCCATCCGGTTGGCCGCCGACCGGGCGTTCGAGATGGCCGGGGTTTCGCGCGACGCGGTGGACATGGCCTCCATGTACGACTGCTACACCATCACCGTGCTGTTGACCATCGAGGACGCCGGGTTCTGCCCCAAGGGCGAGGGCGGGCGGTTCATCGACGAGCACAGCCTGCGCTACGACGGCGATTGGCCCCTGAACACCCACGGCGGGCAGTTGGGCATGGGCCAAGCCGGTTTGGGCGGGGGAATGAGCCACATCACCGAGGCCGTGCGCCAAGTGCAGGGTCGGGGCGGAGAGCGCCAAGTGCCCGACTGCAACATCGCCTATGCCAATGGCACCGGGGGAATGCTGGCCGAACAGGTGGCCCTCATCTTGGAGGGGGCCTGATGGTCCACTTCTCCACCGACGGCCGCCCCCTGCCCACCCCCACCCCTATCACCGCTCCGTTCTTCGACGGCCTGCGGGAGCGGCGGCTAGTGCTCCAGCGCTGTCCCCGCCACGGATACTTCTTCTACCCCCGGGGCCGGTGCCCGGTCTGCCTGGGAGACGACTGGGAGTGGGGAGAGTTGAGCGGCCAGGGCACGGTGTACTCCTTCACCGTTGACCGGGCCGGCCACGACCCGGCGTTGGCCAGCCGCATCCCCTTCGCCATCGCCCTGGTGGACCTTGACGAAGGGCCTCGCCTAGTGGGCAACATGGTGGACTGCGACATCGGAGACATCACCGTCGGCATGGCCGTAGAGGCTGCCTACGAAGATGTGGACGACACCACGCTGCTGGGCTTCCGCCCTGTGGGCTAGCCGTCGTTGAAGGCCTGCCAGGTGGGCTCTTCGTAGGGGAGGGTGCCGAGGCCGTCGGGGTTCTCGGGCCAGTTGGCCGGAGGCAGGCCCAGAGGGTTCACCCCCACCTCGGCGCCGTAGAACAGCTTGTGGAGCCGGCGCACGAAGTACCAGTGGCCGTCGCGGCGCTCGTAAGTGTCGTCGTAGCGGATGGCCTGGTGGATCCACCGGTCGCCGTCGGCAATCTCGCCTTTGCAGTACACATGGCCAGTAGCGTGGTCATCGTCGATCAAGTCGATCTGGTGGGTGCCGATGTTCAGAATCGAAGGGCCGATGGCCCCCAGCGACTCCTCGAAGTTGGCCCGCAAAGCGTCCCGGCCATAGCTGTCTCGCCCCACTCGCACATCGTCGATGAACAGCGAGACCAAGGTGTCAACGTCTCGCCGGTCGATGGCCACCGAATACCGGGCCGCCAATTGCCGGATCTCCTCATAGGCCAGCAGTCGGGCCACATCGTCCATCCCCCGATCATGGCATCCAGCAGCACTCTCAGCCGTTACGAGCCCACAAAGCAAATGCCACCAGGCCGCAGTCGCGGTACCATTGGCGTCGAGAGACAAGCGGCTCGGAGGCGTGAACATGGGTTTTGAGCGCCGTCAGGCCGACCATAGGCACCGCGACATTCCCGGGGCACGTTGGATCAAGTACGGGTGCTGAGTGCTGACATGGAGTGGACCGAAGTCCTAAACCGGGTTGCCGCGGGGGAGGATGATCGCACCAATTTCAAGCCGCATTTTCGAGACATCGAAGTCGAAGAGGTTGGCAAGGCAATTTGCGCGTTTGCCAACACTGATGGAGGGTTGATCGTGTTGGGCATCAGCGACGGCCAGCAGATAATCGGCGTTGCCGAAGACAGCGATCAAGTGCAGGAGCGGCTGGCTTCGTTCCTGCAATCCGGGTGCAGCTCGCCTGCCACTGCTCGTCTGGGTCGGCACAAGGATCCAGAGGGTTGGGTGCATTGGCTTGAGGTGCCTTGGCAGCGAGACTTCGAGCCGATGCGCTACGACGGCCGCGTTTGGGTGCGTCGAGGCCGCAGCAGCGTCGAGCCGTCGCCAACCGAATTACAGGATCTGTATAACACTTTCGGCTACGTCCTGACAGAGGATCGGACCATCAGTGCAGCGACCTCGTCAGATCTCGATATGCAGGTCTTCAGGTCTTACTTGGCCTCACTGGGCATCGACACCGCAAACGATCCCCAGCCCAACGCCGACGACGACTTGCGCAATCGGGGCGCTATTGCCGAGATTGGCGGACAGCTGCAACCGACGCTGTATGGTGTGCTCGTATTCGGCAGGATGCCGCAGGACTATCCGCAGACACAGAACTTCTTCATTGAGTGCGTTGCCTACGACGGCAACGGCCGGGCCGATGGGATTCTGCAAACTTCCGAGGCCAAGGGCCGTATCAGCGAGCAGGTTGAGCGTGCTGTGGGATGGTTTTCCGGTCTGGGAAAGTTCGAGGTCTACCGCGATCTTCGTCGGCAGGATCGACGCTTGCTGCCATTGGAAGCTTTGCGAGAGGCCTTGGTCAACGCTGTGGTTCATCGCGACTATGCGATAACCGGCTCGAAGATCCTGTTTGAGGTCTTTGCTGATCGCGTGGAGGTCGCGAGCCCGGGCACCCTGCCGAACCACATGACAGCCGACAGCGTACGCGCCGGGGGTCGCGCCCGGTCTCGCAACGAGTCCATGGCGAACTTCATGCTTGCACTCGGCTTCATGGAACGACGCGGCCGCGGTTGGCCGGTCATGCAGCGAGCGATGTCTGAGTTCAATGGCACAGAGCCCGAGATCGACCATGACCGAGAAAGCGGCTTCGTGCAGGTGCGGTTTCATCTCGATTGAGTCAGGCAGATATTTCTCAGGCAGCACTGCCAGCGGAATTGAGGGAGTCGAGTTCCATCCCAGGGATGTCAAGCGGATCGGGGTGCTGGAGTGCCAGCAGCCTTCCGGCACGGTGAGCCCCCGATCGTGTGGTTACTGTGAGCAGTAGTGTCCCCTGCTAGCCGCGTTTATGAGGATCGCCGTGTTCTGACCGAGGGTATCTGGGAAATAGAGTTCGATGGGCGGCGGGTGCGGGTGACGGAGGTGTTCTGGTCGTATTGGCGGCTGGCGGCTGAGCGGCAGGCGATTTTCTTTCGCCGTGTGTCCGGAGAGGCTGGCCCGTGGACCGACGATCCCGTTCTGGACCGCTACAGGTTTACGAATGCGTATCGCGCGTCGGATCGAGTGAGCCAGTACCTGCTCCATCATGTGATCTACGACCAGGAGCGCGACGCACTCGACACGATCTTGCGGGTGCTCCTGTTCAAGATTTTCAACCGGGTCGATACGTGGGAGTACCTGGTTGATCGCGTCGGGCAGCCGACAGTGGTCGGCTTTAGCGCTGAGGGGTACGCAAAGGCACTAGACGAGCTTTTCGACCATGACCGACGCGTGTATTCGGCAGCGTACATAATGCCGAATCCGCAGCTGGGTGAAGATCGCAAGCATCGCAACCACCTGTCTTTGGTCGAGATGCTTCTTCAGAACGGTGTGCTTGCTGACCTCGAGAAAGCTCGCTCGCTGAAGTGCTTGTATGAGCGGCTCTGCGAGGTGCCCTCGTTCGGGCCGTTCTTGGCGTTTCAGTACGCCATAGACCTGAACTATTCACCGCACTTCGACTTTGACGAGATGGAGTTCGTTGTGGCGGGCCCGGGCGCTCTTCGGGGTATTGGCAAGTGCTTCGAGGACACCGGCGGACTCGACGCGGCCGGTGTTATCGCGGCGATGGCGGGCTCGGCGTCAGACTTCTTCGAGACGATCCCTATGCCAACACCGTTTCAAGACCTGTGGGGTCGTCCTCTTCAACTCATCGACTGTCAGAACCTGTTCTGCGAAGTCGACAAGTACGCCCGGGTCGCTCACCCAGAACACTCAGTGGGTGGGCCGGGCCGCATCAAACAGGTGTATCGGGTCGACCAGCAGCCCCTGACGCTGGGCTACCCACCCAAGTGGGGCTTGCCGTTGTCCGCGCAGGCCCCGTCCTGCCTCGCGACCGACAGCTAGGTCCGAATGGTGCCAGTGAAGCCGATACGCTTGACGGCATATGTCAGATAATCTAACATTGATGTCATGACAGACGACATCGACACGGGGAGCATTTTTCCACCTCAGCGTCAAGCTGAAAGCACGGTCAATGTCCATGAACTCAGCGAAAACGAGCTTGAGGTCCATTTAAACGAGTTGCTTACAAGCGTCGGTGAGGCTCCGAGCGGCTCCGGCGCAGGCTTGGCCAGCCTCACGGCGGTGTGGGTGATCAGCCAGGTCGAAGAGTCATGCGGAGTTGGCCTCCTGATCAATCCTAAAGACCTCACCAAAGATGATCTAGCTAATCCGACCGCCCTGAGCAAGATGCTGCATCGGCAAATTCGCAAGCAAGATGCACCGCTATTTGCGTCATGAGCGAGCTACTAGACCCGACCAAGACGTTAAGCGAAGCATGGCTCCAGGCACTGACGCATACGGCAAGTCAGCGGAAGAGCCGCTGCGTCCATTTGGTGATGACGGTTGAGAATCCCGGCCCAGAGGACGAGGCCATCCGCGACGTGCTGGATCTTGTGCTCAATAATGCGGGGGACCAGAGCGTGGAGACGGTCGCAGGAACCATTTTCCCGAATTCGCTCTACCATAGTCCGGGATTCTCATGGTCGCCCGACCTCGATGAACAGGCTGTCCTCGAGCTAGATGCTGCGGCACACAATCTGTATGAGCGTTACGTGACCATGCTGCCCGTGTTGTTTAGGGTCCCAGCGAACAATCGAGGAACCTATTTCTCGCGAATGATCACTTGGCCGGGCAAGGATCCCGGTGGAACAAATCAGCTCGACCTGAGGATCACCCGCATCCGCGATGAGTTCGCCAGAGGCAATCGGACTAACAACACGCTTGACATCGATGTTGGTGCCGACGCATTCGCATCTGAATCGCTAGCAGGATTACAGGTCTGTGTACCGAGCGAACAACGGACCCGGAGCTTTCCCTGCTTGGTACACATCGATCTGACCTTGTTCGATGGAACGTTGCACTGCACAGCCGTGTACCGCCACCAGCACCTAATCACGAAGGCATACGGAAACTTGGTCGGCCTCAGCCGTCTCATGCACTTCCTATGTGAACAGACGGGGGCTGAGTGCGGTGAGCTGGTGGTCCATGCAACGTTGGCTGACGCGGAACCGAGACATCGACCGAAGCCACAAGCACTTGTGAAGTCGATGGAAGCGCTGCTGTGAGCGGTATCGACGCTTTGTCGACATCGCCATCCGCGGCACTCGCGTCTGCACTCGAAGCCTCGGCGTTGGCTGTAGGTGGCGACAGCGTCTTGAGTGTTGGAATTGATGTCGTATCCATCCCGAGGATGGCCCGACTTATTTCCGAGGGCGGTCCGGCGTTTCTTGGTCGTGGCTGGACACAAGAAGAAAGCGCCGAAGCCGATGGTGATCCAGAGCGGCTCGCGACACGGTGGGCGGCGAAAGAAGCAGTGATGAAGTGCCTCGGTCTAGGGATCAGCGACCTCGACCCGCGAGAAATCGAGATTTCGTCGTCGGAATCGGGGGCTCCAAGCGTCTTGTTGCGAGGTTCGGCTGCCGAGCGGGCCCGGTCGCTTGGGATCTCGAAGTTCGACGTCTCTGCCTCCCACGAGAGTGGCTGGGCTGCGGCTATCGCGGTTGCCTCCGCGCTGATGGGACAAGAAGATGAAGTGCCACACCAACGAAAGGACGAATCATGAGCATGGACGAGCCCGAATCCGACTCAAGCGAGCAGATGGCACTCGCACAACGGCTACGGGAGGCGCGCGAGTACATAGGGCTCCTCCAAGAGGATGTCGCCGCTGCGCTTGATATTCCCCGGGCAAGCGTGTCGGCGATTGAGTCCGGAAAGCGTCGCGTCTCGTCGCTTGAACTCAGGCGTCTTGGCCGTCTTTACCGCCGGCCTGTGGCGTGGTTGCTGGGAGAAGAGGACGCTGAGGTCGATGTGAATGCTCCCCTGTATAGGGCGACTGCGGCCCTGTCGGATCAAGACAAAGAGCAGGTCTTGCGCTTCGCCGAGTTCCTCGCCGGGGCTGGTCGACCCGGGGCCATCCGAGCAGAACCAACGGAGTAGTCCGTGGCTTCCGAACACACACGCCGACTCATGGCTGCAAGCTCTGCGAACCGACTCTTGAGCGAGGCGGGCGTGGACCAGGCGTGCCAGGTGGACGTGTTCGGTTTGGTCGAAGGCCTCGGGCTGTGGCTCGCCTTTTTTCCGCTTGATGGGCTCTTGGGCGCGTACCTACCAGAGGGCACAGGCGGCATCCTCATAACCACCGAGCGCTCAACGCCGATCCAGCGGTACACAGCGGCGCACGAGCTCGGCCACTGGCGACTCGATGGTGGCCACGATGCTTCACTCGATACGGAAACGGACGTGCTGGGACGCACCGACATTGAGTGGGAGACACTTGCCCAGGTATTCGCGGGGGCGCTGCTTATGCCGCCCCCGCTCGTCCAGAGCATTCTGTCGCGCCGCAATGCGACATCCCTTGGCCCACTGGACATCTACACGGTCGCCCGTGAAGCAGGCGTTAGCTACGAGGCCGCTGCGAGGCAGTTGTACCACCTCGAACGGATCACGCGGCACGAACTGCGAGAGCTGCTCAAAGTGCAACCGCTAAAGATCAAACAGGCGATTGGCGCAGGACGCCGACCTGTCGTCGGCATTGCAGACGTGTGGCCCGTTGATATGGCCTGGCGCGACAGGCAACTCAACGTCCGGACTGATGACGAGATCATCATTTCGTTACCCGAAGACCGCAGCACCGGTTACAGGTGGTCGATCCCAAGTACCGACCCAAGTCCACGACGCTCTGAGACACAGCCACCGCCCCCCTTCGCCGACGATGATTTCCAGGGCTGGGTAGAACTAGCGACGACTGCACCGAAGGCTGAACCACGCCGCAAGCCCCCAAGCCAAGCCGTCGACCGAGCGCGCAATCCCGCCCCGGCGGAGAAACCAGAGCCAATTCCTATCGCTGGTGGGCGGGCAACCGTGGTCGGTGATGTCTATATTGCGGATGGCTCCGCTCAGGTAATGACCGACGCGGCCACCCGAAGCCGCCGCCTGGCGAGACTTGATGCCTCCGAATCGAAAGATGCTGTACAGCAGGTTCGCGACGAAAAAATCGTCGTAGGCGCAGTGGGCCGCCGAGTCTTCGGCATTCGGTTGGAAGAACCCGGTCAGACAGAGCTCCGGCTGGTGCTACGCAACGAGTACGGCAACGCCGATCCGGTCGACGAGTATCGAATCACGGCAGCCGTCGAGGCGCGGCGAGAGGCGTTCACCATCGACCAGATCAGCGAAGGCAACGACGACTGGGCAGACATAGCGCGAAATCGCCGACTCTCGATCGCCACAGCATCTGTGGATGAACCCCGCTAGGCGATGGCCGAATACGACGCGAGGCGGCAGCACAGCTTGGTTCGGCCGCCAGTCGACTTGAGACCCATGCTCGCTCCAGCGATCGACCAAGGAACCCGACCACTATGCATTCCCATTGTCGTGACCGCCGCTCATGAGGCATGTCGCACGCAGCCTTCCGAGCCATTCGCACCCGATGCTTTGTGGTCAAGTTGCGTCGCGAATGGAACAGCATCTCGTGAGGGCACAACACTGGACGCTGTCGCCGACGCCCTCCGGACACATGGCCAGCCCAGATTGGTGCATTGGCCATTCAACACGGCGATCCTTCACGAAGCCGACCCGATCCCGTTAGCGGCCCAGGCGTCCACCTGGTACCAAGCCGATTTGTCCTCCGTGCCGGTTGCCAACGACGGCATAGAAGGTGACATCGAAGATCAGCTAGCGATCGGTGTCGTTGTTGCTTTGATAATTGAAGTCACGACGGAGTTCGAGCAAGCCACGTCCAATGGCACCATCGAAGTGCCTCCGTTGACGGCACCGCAGGGCTCCTACCACGCCGTATTGGTGGTTGGAGCTCGAACGCACGAACGGGTCCGAACCCTGCTAGTACGCAACAGCTGGGGACCCGGATGGGGAGCAGGCGGCTACGGGTGGCTGCCGTTGGACTACCTCATCGCGTTCGGGGTACGTGCTGGCGCGATTGACCCCACGAGCTTCAAAAGCAGCCCACAACCGAGCACATGGGGAATCGACTCCTGATGACAAGCGAATCACTCACCCTTTCTGAATACCAGCGCCGATCCCAACGAACCGATCACTTCCCGCAGATCGGCGACAACGAAAACGACGCGCTGCTAGGTCCGTTACTCGGGCTCGCCGGTGAAGTCGGAACATTGCTCGCCGGTTACAAGAAGTGGCTGCGAGATGGGGATGCGTATGAACTCTTCAAGGACAACGTCGCAGAGGAACTCGGTGACATTCTGTGGTACACGGCAAATGCCGCCGAGAAAACCGGGCTCTCGCTCGACGAGGTCGCCCGAAGCAACCTGGCCAAGACTTCCGGCCGATGGCCATCTCGCAGAGGCGAATCGCCGAGGCGCCGGAAGCCTTCAGAACACTTCGACTACGGACTACCAAGACGACATCAGCTACCCCGCACGTTCACCGTGACGATTCGCCCAGTACCCAGTGACGGCCCCGAACCGCTAATCGAAGTGACCTGGAATGGGAAACGCGTCGCCGACCCGATTGGGGACAACACCTACGACGACAGCGGCTACCGGTACCACGATGCATTCCACCTGGCCAACGCCACAATCCTGGGTTGGTCGCCCGTGGCCCGAGGCAAGATCTTCAAGCGCAAACGTCCGAGAGGAACAAAGGCTGATGCCGTCGAAGACGGCGGCCGAGCAATCGTGGTGGAAGAGGCATTCACTGCATTTATCTTCGAGTACGCCCAACAGCACAACTTCCTCGAAGACGTGCGGCACCTCGACTACAACGCTCTAAAGACGTTCCAGACCTTCACAGCTGGCCTAGAGGTTGCAAAGCGCCACCTCTGGGAAGTCGAGCAAGCCGTACTCCAAGGATTCGCTGCATGGCGGCAACTCCGAGAGAACGAAGGCGGTGTTTTGCGAGGCGACCTTGCCGCCAGAAAGCTCACCTACTCGCAGCTGGCGTAGAGCACGCCGAGCGATGCCAGCACCTGCGAGGGTCTGGTTGCCAGAAAGCTCACCTACTCGCAGCTGGCGTAGAGCCGATAATCAAACCCCCTCGGCCAGTCGGTTCTCGGTCCAGTCGATTTGCAGCTCCCGGGCTGCGAAGCGCCAGCCCTCATCCAGGCGGACGAATTGGTCGTGGTAGCGGATGAACATGATGAAGTCGGTGGCCGGGGAGCCGTCTTCGGGGACCGTCAGGTGGTGGGCGATGCAGTAGGTCTCTCCGGTGGCGGTGTCGCCGGAGATCTCGGTTTGCTGCTGGCCGAGGAAGTGAAAGGTGGCGTCGTAGGTCATCCGGGAGATGGCCCGGGCAATCTCTTCCCGCCCGGTCCGCTCGCTGAGAATTGTTCCCCCGCTGGGCAGGTCGACGCGGCGCAGCACTCCGTCTGGGGCGAAGCAGGCCGCCACCCCTTCAGGATCACCCCGGTCCACACAGCGGGCGTAGTCGGCAGCGAGGTCGGCCAGGGCATCTCGATCAGACATTTCTCTAGAGTAGGCTGCGGCCATGGCTGTCATCGATGCTGTTGATCTGGACGTGCGCCGGGTAGCGGGCGCGCTGGGTGCCGAGGTGCGGGGGCTATCGCTGGCCTCGGTGTCCGATGCCGAGTTCGCCCTCATCCAAGAGTTGCTGGACGAGCACTTGGTGCTGTTCTTCCCCGACCAGCACCTCAGCCCCGACGAACATCGGGCGTTCGCCGTCCGTTTCGGCGAGCCGGAAATCCACCCGTACATCCCCAAGCTGGACGAGGACCATCCCGAGATCGTGGTGCTCAAGGGTGAGTCGGGCTATGTGGCCGA
>JAJEDQ010000106.1 GCA_022821445.1 Acidimicrobiia bacterium
TCGGCCAACGAGTTCCGGCTTCCATCCTCGCCTCCGACCAATCTCTCCATTGTCGAGGCTAACCCGTGCCTTTGACCTGAACCGTCACCACATCCAGGCCGTGGTATTTCTGATGGTGGACCGTTGAGGCGTAGTGCCGCAACAGGCGAAGCGATATCTCTCCTTCTTCAATCCCCTCGGATTCCTCGCTCAAATACGCCAGCCGGTCTTCGAGGTTCTCCTCGTCGAACACGGCCAGAAACTCCATTTCCACCGAACCGGCATCAGGCCGGGCCTGGATAATCAAACGAGGGGTTCCGTCGCTGGTCTCGTGCTCCTCAGCCCGCAGGAGGCTCATCAGCGTCTCCTCGCCGGCCGAGCGCAGCCGCAGGCTGGAAGCCTCGCTCCAACCGATCTGATCGGCCACACCCTGGAGGAATTCGTCGATCTCCCCCAGCGAGGAGGGGTCGAGCTCGACGGCCAGCCGGCGGGTGCGGTGCGGGCTGGTCAAGTCCAAGAACACGGTGAGCGCAACGGAGACAACCGCCCCCACCATCACGCCGTTGTCCAAAAGCGCCCCCCATGTGGCGCCCAGCAAGTCGGCGAATATGGTCTGGTTCTCCAGCCCGACCCCCAGCGAGAACGCCACCCCAACCACCATCGCCTTCTGGGCGTCGAGTCCGCCGCGCATCACTGTTTGGATGCCTCCCACGAACAGGAGACCGATCGCCGACAGAACGTAGGCCCCCATCACCGGGCTCGGGATCACCGTCAATACGGCGGTCAGCTTGGGAAAGAATGCCAGCAGGGCGAACAGCGCCCCGGCGGCGAACCCCACGCTGCGGGCGGCCACCCCGGTCAGGGTGGTCAGCTGCACGCTCTTGGACGAATAGACGGTGGTGGGCGGGGTCCCGGCCAGGCCGGAGAAGAAGATGCCCAGTCCGTTGGTGTTGAGCGAGCCCTGGACCAGCCGGAAGTCGGTCACCCGCGGCCGCCGCCAAGACGCCTGCTGGATGGCGACGCTGTCGCTGATGTTCTTGATGCCGCCCACCAGCGTCACCACCACGAATACCGGCAGCAGCGCCCAGAATCCGGTGCCGGGAGTCAGGTCGAATCCCGGGGCGCCGCTGTTGGGCACGCCGAACCAGGGGTCTTCGATGACGCGCTCGAAGTCGAACGCCCCGAAGAACGCGGCGGCCACACAGCCCGCTCCCATGCCGATGATGGGCGACCAGAGCCGCCATGCCCCGGTGACCTTCAACGCCAGAGCCACCGTTGCCACCAGTGTGACCAGCGCGATGACCGGGCCGGCCGCATCCGAGGTGCCCTCGGGCACCTCCGGCACGCGGTCGAGGGCGATGGGCAAGACGGTGGCGGCGATGAGCATGAGCACGGTGCCGGAGACCACCGGGGTGATGATCCGGCGCAACAGGGGCAGCCAGAAAGACAACAGGAGATAGAACAGCGAGGACACCACCACGAGGCTGGCCAGCAGGCTCGGTCCCCCCTCGTTCAGCGCCAGCACTGAGATGGCCACGAAGTTGGTGGTGACGCCCATGAGCAGCACATGGCCGGCGCCGAATCTTCCGATCCGAGTGGCCTGCAAGGCGGTGAGGGTCCCGGAGATGATCAACGCGGCGAACACCGCCCACGACAGATAGGAGTCTCCCTGGCCTCCCGCCCGTGCGGTGATGGCCACGATCAGCACGATCCCCAGCATGTTGGCCATCACACCCTGGGCGCCCACGGCAATAGCCACCAAAGGGGGGCAGGGATCGTCGGGCTCGTAGCGGATGGCCTCGTTCATGATTCTGATTGCGCTACCGCGAGCCTCGGACCTGCACGGTCACGATGTCCAGCCCGTGGTACTTCTGGTGATGGACCGACGAGGAGTAGTGGCGAAGCAGGCGAAGCGACACATCCCCCTCCTGCAAGCCCTCGGCCTCTTCGGACAAGTATGCCAGCCGGTCCTCGAGGTTCTCCTCGTCGAACACGGCCAGAAACTCCATCTCCACCATTGCGGCCTCGGGACGGGCCTGGATGATCAGCCGGGCGGCCTTCTCGGCATCCGCCTCGGGCTGCATCAGGCTGGTCAGCAGCTCTTCACCGGCCTCATCAGGTTGCACCAGGCTCAGCAAGGCCTCCTCTCCGGCGGAGCGCAGCCGCTGGGCAGAAGCCTCGTCCCAGCCGTTCCTGGCCGCCAGTTCTTGCAGGAACCGATCGATCTGGGGAAGCGACGAGACGCTGAGCTCGACTTCCAAGCGGCTGCGCCGCTGCGGGCTGGTCAGGTCCAAGAACACGACCATCGCCAGTGCGGCGATTGCACCTACCAGCATTCCGTTGTCGAGCAGCAGACCCCATTTGTGGCCCAGGAGGTCGGTGAAAATGGTCTGGTTGTCGAGTCCCATGCCCAGCGCGAACGCAACACCCACCACCAGCGCCTTCTGCCCGTCGAGGCCGTCCTGCACAACCGTGCGGATGCCGCTCACAAAAAGCAGGGCAATGGCCACCAGTAGATAGGCGGCCACCACCGGGCTGGGAAGAGTGAGCAGGAACGCGGTCAGTTTGGGCAGAAAGGCCAGAGCAAGCAGAGTGCCGCCGATGGCATAGCCGATGCGGCGAGCCGCCACCCCGGTGAAGCTGATGAGCGACACGCTGGTGCCAGAGTAGACGGAGGTGGGTGGAATGCCGAAGATGCCAGCCGACAAGATGCCCAGGCCGTCGGTATTCAGGGAGCCTTGAACCAGCCGGAAATCGGGAGCTTGGGGGCGACGCGAGGAGACCTGCTGTATTGCTACGCTGTAGCTCACGTTATTGACCCCACCCGCCAGTGTTACCACCACGAACGCGGGCAGAAGCGACCAGAAACCTGCCCCCGGGGTCAGATCGAATCCGGGGAAGCCGCCAGAGTCGGGAATGCCCACCCAGGCCGCGTCGGCCACCGAGCCCACTTCGTAGGCACCGAACAGCACAGCCACCACGCTCCCGAAGACGATCCCAATGAGCGGTGACCACAATCGCCATGCCCCCGATGCCCGCATGTACAGCAGGGTGAACACCGCCAGCGTCACTAAGGCAATGGTCGGTCCCGCGGCCTCGGGCGCGTCGGCAGGCACCTCCTCCACCCGGTCGAGTGCCACCGGCAAGACGGTGCCGGCGATCAGCAGGAGGACCGTGCCGGTGACCACCGGAGTGACTACCCGGCGCATGAACGGCAGCCAGAAGGCCAGCACCAGGTAGAACAGCGAGGCCACCACCGTGAGGCTGGCGAGCAGCTCCGGGCCGCCCTCGGTCAGGGCCAAAATCGAGATGGCGATGAAGTTCGGGGTGGGGCCCATGATCAGGATGTGCCCCGCGCCGAACCGCCGGAACCGGCTGGCCTGCACCGCGGTGAGCACACCGGCGATGATCATGGCCGCGAACAGCGCCCACGAGAAATAACCGGCGTCTTGGCCCCCCGCCCGGGCGGTAACGACCACAATCGACACGATCGGCGCCAGCGCTAGCACCACGCCCTGAAGTCCAGCAGCGGCAGCAACCCCCGAAGGGCAGTGGTCGTTGGCCTCGTATCGAATGGCGTCGCTCATAGGTGGTGCTTTCAGAAGTAACTATGGTTAGACTATGGTCAATCTTTAACCATAACTCCTGGAGGAACTATGTCTAGCCCATTAGCCGAGCAGTTCATCGCTGCGGGGGACTTCAAGGCCAAATGCTTGGCCCTGATGGACAGGGTGCGAGACGAAGGCGTGGAGTTTGTGATCACCAAATACGGCCATCCTGTGGCTCGGCTTGTGCCGTGCGAACCGAAGCGGGAAGTGCCCACTCTGCGGGGCATGGGACGCGATCAAATCATCATCCACGGCGACCTGACCGAACCAACCTTCGGCGATGAGCCGGCGGATGAGATGATGGATAACTGGGATGCATTGCACCGCTCGCGTTCCGACAATTCAGCCTGATGCTGATCGCGGACACCCATGTTCTGCTCTGGGAATTGAGCGACATGGAAAATATTCCACCCGTGGTCAGTGGGGCAATCCAAGACGCCCTTGCCTCGTCCGAACTGGCTGTGTCTACCGCCACCTACTGGGAGCTCGGGGAGCTTCTGCGCAAGGGCAGGGTCGAGCTGGCCGGTGGCTTGAGAACCTGGCGCTCGCGGCTTCGGGACAGTGGCATCCATGAGCTGCCCATCGATACGGAGATCGCCCTCCGGGCGGTAGAGCTGCGAGACCAAGCCGCGCCCAACGACGCTGCCGACCGATTCATCATGGCCACCGCGCTCATTCGCAACGCGGTGCTTGTCACCGCCGACCGGGAGATTCTGGCCTGGAACGGTCCCCTCGACTGCATCAATGCGACCTAGCCTAGAGCTTGGCCTCGCGGGGGTCCCAGAGGGCCCGGAGGGACTCGCCGATGCGGTTCAGCGACAGCACGGTGAGGAACATCATCACTCCGGGCACGAATACGATGTGGGGGGCCTTCTCCAGCAGATTCGGATCGCGGCCCTCCTGGATCATGTTGCCCCATGTGGGCGTGCTGATGGGATCGATGCCCACCCCCAAAAAGGCCAATGAGGTCTCGGCCACGATCACCACGGCCACCACGATAAAGGCGTAGGAGGCCAACGGCAGAGCCACGTTGGGCATGATCTCCCGGAACAGAATGCGGCTGTTGGACGCGCCCATGGCCTTGGCTGCGGTGACGAATTCCCGAGCCGCGAACGTCAGTGTGTTGGCGCGCGACAGTCGTCCCATGGTGGGGATGCTCAACACCGATAGCGCGAGCGTGATGACCAGCACGCTGCCCCCAAAGATAGCCACGATGGAAAACAGCAAGATCAGGGCGGGGAAGGCCAAAACGGCGTCGGTAATGATGTTGAAGGTTCCCTCGGTTGCCCCCCGAAAGAAGCCCGCAGCCATACCGATGACCGACCCCGCCGCCAAGCCGATGCCCACTGCGCCCAAGCCCACGATCAGGGAGATTCGCGCCCCCCGGATGCTCTGGTTCATGACGCTCTTGCCCAGCCGATCGGTGCCCAGGGGCTCGTCGGTGGTGAACGACGGGGGCCGTTCTCGGTCTTGGAAGTTGGCGTCCAAGCTGTCGAACATCCCGGCCACTTGCAAGAACACAAAGAGCACCAGGATGAACAGCCAAACCATAGATATCCATACGGTCGGGTCGACGCGGGACCCAAAAATCGCTCGTATCAGCTGCCCTACCCCGGTGAGGATGCCGTATATCCCTCCCAGGGCGAGGATCACCTGAAGCCAGGCCGCACCGTCGTAGGTAACCAAGAGCTGTATCAGCAGCAAGGCCACCCCGAGAACCAGTCGGGCGCTTCCTTCCCTCGCCAGGCGAACGCGGCGACCTGCCTCGGGATCAACCACTTCCTGGGCCACAGGCTCGGTGACGGCGCCAGTGATATCAGCCACGTCTAATCCTCGGATCAAGCAGCGCGTATGTGATCTCCACCAGCATGTTCAACATGATGTAGGCCACTGCCACCACCAGCACCAGACCTTGTAGCACCACCAAGTCATTGCCGGTAATGGAGTCCACCATCTTGAGCCCCATTCCCGGGAGTTGGAACAGCACCTCGATGATGACGGTGCCGCCGATCAGCCGCCCGGTGCTGACCCCCGCCAAAGTGATGAGAGAGAAAGACGACGGTCGCAGGGCGTGGCGGAACAACACGTGGGCGGGCGACATGCCCTTGGCCCGAGCCGTCAGCACGAAGTCGTTTTGCAGGGTGGCCATCATGTCGGCCCGCAACAACCGCTGGAACACGGCAATCTCAGTGAGGGACAACGCGACCACCGGCATGATCAAGCGGCGGGAATGGTCCCACCAGTCCCATTCAGTGAGCCGCGTCCACCCTTGGGGCGGCAATATGTCGAGTTGGTTGAACAATATGAAGATCAACAGGATGCCGACCAGAAACTGAGGCAAAGAGATAGCGGCAAACGATGCCGCGTTCAACGCTCGATCCACTCTTCGTCCCGCCCGATAGGCGGCATACACCCCCAGCGGAATAGCCAGAATCAGCGCCAGCGCCTGGGCCACCACCGTCAGTTCCAGGGTGATGGGTAGCCGCTGTCGAATGGTGTCCGAAACCTTCAGGCCCTGGGTTCTTACCGACTCGCCCAGATCACCGGTAAGCGCATCCCCCAGCCACTTGCCGTATCGCACGATGACGTTTTCATCGAGTCGAAGCTCCCGGTTGACCAACTCCCGGGCGGCGGGCTCCTGGGCCCGCTCTTGTCCCAGCAGGCGGACCGTGGGATCACCGGGCAGCAGCTCCACATAAAAGGAGGAAAAGAAGCTCACCAGGATCAGCACCGGAATGATCCGGATGATGGTGCGCCCGATGGTCTTCAACTTCTTTTCACCTCCCCCTGCGATTCAGCACAGCCCCATAGATGATGCCCCATAGAACAGGGGGTGGGCACGGACCGTGCCCACCCCCTCATTCTCAGATGAGTTTCTTGGCTAACCCTTAGCGGTGAATTCCAAGAGAATGATGCCGGCGTCGGTCTGGAACACACCGGACACCTCATCGGTCCAGTAGTAGCCGACCTCGCCCTTGCTGGTCACGATGACCGGGACCTGATAGGCAAACTCCCGCTGGAAGCGGCTGTAGCCCTCGTAGCGCTCCTCGAAGGTGACGCCTTCACGGCCCTGCTTGAGCGAGGCGTCAAATTCTGGGTAGCACGCCTTGGCCCAGTTACGGGATGAGACGTTGGGACCGCACACGCCGTCCTCGGTGGAATCGCCGAAGTACACGTCGAACATGTAGTCGGGGTCGCCCACGGGGATGGCCCACGGGTTGGCCACTGATTCGCCGCCGAACACGGCGCCGACCATCTCGCCGACCTCCACGCAGTTGGCGGTGGCGGAGATGCCAACCTCGCTCCACATGGCAATCAAAGTCTCGGTGAGGAGCACGTTCTCCGGGGAGGTGGTGCAGTAGGACTCGAACTCCAGCGGACCGCCCAGTTGGGCTTCACACTCTTCGAGCGCCGCTCGCGACGCGTCCTGGTCAAAGCCCGGCAGCACTGCTTCGGGATCGGTCCACGGAGAGCCCGGCCTCATCAAACTGCGGATCATGTTGTTGAGCCCCTCGTACACGATCTCGTTGATGGTCTCGTAGTCGATGGCGTGGGCCACAGCCACCCGGCACTCCCGGATGTTGAACGGCTCTTTCACGTTGTTGAGCATCCAGTATCCGCCGTGGTTGTCAACCCGGGAGGTGGTGTTGACGCCCTTGGCGATTGCGTCCTGGAGGTTCTGGGGATGGCGGTCGAAGGCAATGTCGAGGTCGCCGGCATTGAAGGCGTTGTAGCGCTGCGGCGGTTCGATGATGGGCTTGAAGATCACGCTGTCCAGATAGGGGCAGCCCTCGCGGAAGTAATCCGGGTTGCGCACCACAACGGCCTGGTCGTCTTGGACCCACGATTCGAGGATGAACGGGCCGGCGCCCACGCCAACCGGATTGACGTTGACGTCGGAGTTGAGGCCGGTTTCCGGATCCTGGCCAGCCTGATAGGTGGTAGGCGACATCATCCACGCCATACGGGAGGCGAAGATCTGCGCGAACACCGCGTTCTTACTGGTGGCAGTGAGCTCGATAGTGTAGTCGTCGATCTTCTCCCACGAAGCGATCAGATCGGCCTGAGACCGCGACTGCGACCCGATATCGGGATTCTGGTGATGCTCAATGTTCCAGATCAACGCGTCGACATCCAACGGGGTGCCGTCGGTGAAGTTGATGCCCTCGCGCAGCTTCAGAAGGAACACCTGATTGTCTTCAGTGGTGATGCTCTCGGCCAAACCGGGAATCAGCTGACCAGTCTTGAAGTCCTCGTAGAACAGCGCGCCGTAGATGGCGATCATCTGCGTACCGCCCAGCGAGGCCCCGCCCTGGATCGTGGTGGGGTCCCAACCGGTGATCTCACCGAACATGCCAATGGTGAGGGTGCCGCCTGTCGGCCGCCCGTCGGAGCAATCGGTAGTGAGGATTTCACCAGAGATGTACCCGGTGTTTCCGGTGGGCACTCCCCCCGTTTCTTCTACTTCCACCTCTTCGGAGCCCTCGATGACCACCACAGGCTCTTCTTCCGGCTCATCAGCCGGGGCCTGCTCGGTGGGAGCTTCCTCGGCAGGAGCTTCCTCGGCAGGAGCTTGCTCGGCAGGAGCCTGGTCTTCCGGCTCCTCGGCTGCGGGTGCCGGCGTACCTGCGGTGACTCCGTCGCCGTCGTCATCGTCGTTGCCACAGGAGACGGCAAACACCGTCAGCGCCAACAGGACGGCAAGAAGCCTCAACCAACGCGATTTCATGAGCATGACCCCCTCGGGTTTGGCTATGGGCAGCCGGGCCTCAACCGACTGCAAGTTGTCAGACCTTAGGGATTTATCGTCAGTTCCCGCAAGGTGACGGCACACCTATGCCCGCAATCGAGCGGTGGCAGGAACCAACTCCCGTTCCAAACGATCGGCGATCTCCCTGAAGTAGGGCGTTGAAAAAGCCTGTGCATCTCATCAGGTTCGGAACGGCCGAGCACATTACTTGCAATCAGCCGGATAAGAACCTTTCAATTAGCCGATATCTAACCTTACAATTGGACGATGAACGATGCGGAGTTCCACCCGCGCTCGATCGAGGGCCAGCTTGTCGAAGCACTCACTGACTCACCCGCTGTTTTGATTCACGGCCCGCGCCAGTGCGGCAAGACCACGCTGGCACAATTCGTTTGCGCTCCCGCCCATTTCAGATGGCAAGGGCAACCACTCGACATGCCGCCTCATGGCCTGGAATACGCCTACATCAGCTTCGACGACGAGGTCGCCCGAAGCGCTGCTCAAGCCGACCCAGCGGGCTTTGTGGATGACTTGCCCGGCAGGGTTGTGCTGGACGAAGTACAGCATGTGCCAGAGTTGTTCGCCGCGATCAAGGTGGCTATCGACCGCAGGCGAGAGCCGGGCCGCTTTGTGCTCACTGGTTCGACAAACGTGCTTCTCATCCCCGCATTGGCCGACTCCCTGGCCGGACGCCTGCAAATCGTCCGGCTGCACCCGCTGTCGCAGTCTGAACTGGTCGGCGCCTCGATACGCGATGCAGCTGCCAATCAGCGGCCTGGATTCCTGAATGCCCTGTTCGGCGGCGGATTCAAGGTGACGACAGCGGAGCGCCTCGGCAGGCAACTGGCTGGGCGAATTGCTGCGGGCGGCTATCCAGCGGCACTGGCCCGACCGGCGGGCCAACGACGAGCACGATGGTATCGGGACTACGCCGACACGTTGATTCAGCGCGATGTGCGCGACATCGCCCGGATCGCCCGACTGGACTCGCTCGCCCGGCTATTGGAGATGGCGTCGGGGCAGACAGCCAGACTGCTCAACGTGAACGGGCTCGCCGCGCCGTTCCATCTCAGCCGCCCGACAATCGCTTACTATCTTACGCTGCTCGAACGGCTCTTTCTGGTGGATCGCCTACCGCCGTGGCACGACAACCGGCTGAAGCGGCTCATCAAGACCCCCAAGCTGCACATGGGCGACACGGGACTCGCCTGTGCGCTGATCGGTGCCGACGCCGACGCGCTGACAGCAGACCGGCATCTGCGGGGACAGATGCTGGAGACCTTCGTCTTTCAGGAATTGCGACGACAAGCGAGTTGGCACAACACACCGCTGCGGTTCTTCCATTTCCGCGACAAAGACGGTACCGAGGTGGACATCGTCATCGAGCGCGGGGCAGCCCATGTCGTCGGGATCGAAGTAAAGGCCGCGGCAACGGTGACCAGATCAGACTTCCGCGGATTGCGAAAGCTCGCCTCAGCGTCTGGAGAACGCTTTGTCGGCGGTGTCGTGCTACACGACGGAGAGACCAGCGCGGGCTTCGGCGACCACATGTACGCCGTCCCCATCCGGCACTTGTGGGAGAACTTGTGAAGCCAGCTCACGCCCGCAACCGGGCGGCGGCGGAGGCAAGCTCTCGTTCCAAACGGTCGGCGATCACCCGAAAGTAGGGCAAAGGCTCGCCGATGGGATCGGGAATCTCGTCGGAAGCCCGGCCGATGAACCGGGTGCTGGTTTGGGATTCGCGCTGAGCGTGCAGTTGGGCGACCCACGCTTGGG
>JAJEDQ010000165.1 GCA_022821445.1 Acidimicrobiia bacterium
CTGCGAACCGTGATGCCGCTCGTTGTCCAGCACCATCCTCACCGCCCGCTCACGCAGCTCGGCGGGATATCTCCCATAGTTTGGCATTGCTCCATCCTCTCAAGGAACAGAGCCTCCACCGAACCCGGGGTGATTCAAACCGACCACCACCCAGACCGACAACCCGCCCCACAGCCCCAAACCAACCAGAAAACCTGCCCCAACACCGCCAAACAACACCCTCACGAAAAATCAGGACTAGCGCCAATCAAAATCGGAGTATCGATAATATGAACGCGGCAATCCATGAATGGAGAGGTGATCGTCGAACTCCCAAATCGTCGCGACACTTGACCCGCCAGTCTCCGGCCCACGAGCAGCACGACCGACAATCTGCTCAAACAATATCGGGCTGTTCACCTGAGTGAGGATAAGGAGGTCGGAAATGGCTGGACAATCGTAACCGGTAGACAAAAGATTCTTGTTCACGAGAACATCGATCTTTCCAGCAGAAAAATCTGACACAATCTGTCGACGTCTAATGGATAGAAGTCTCGAGTGGACTGCTTCTGCTCGGACTCCCTTGGAGCGCAAGGCCTCCGATAATACGATTGCACCCGGAACGCTAGCCGCAAATACCATGGGCCTGCGCTTCCGTTTGACTAGTTCTACGCATGCGGCGGCAGCGATTCTAAGTCTGCGGGCTTCGTCGTCCAGCGGGATGGTGCTTTTGGTTAGGGAAGAAAATTCGAGCTCCGCGAGGACACCCCACCTTTGCAAGGTTTTCACGGGGTTGGGGGCCAATTGGTCGCATACCAACAGATTTCCATTGAAGAAAGAGATCAAATCTTCCGTTTCTTCAGAATTTACTCTGCCGGGTGTAGCTGAAAGTCCCAATAACATCGGTGGAGCACTCGAGACTGACATGGGGGAGGTTGTGGCCTTGGTTAGAGTTTCTATAGCAGTGCGAAAAGTAGGTGCCCCTAGCTGGTGGGCTTCATCAAAAATGACCAAGTCCCAACCGTGGACATATTTCTTGTCAGTGCGTCGGGAGTACATCGCTTGAGGAGTAGTAAAGAAGACCGTGGGAATGGAGGTGTCTAAGATCGGCGCACGAGAAAGTCGGAGTTCCTGGACTCCTCCATGATTCATCCAAAGATCTTCGAAAGACACAAAAGCTTGGTCGAGAAGCTCGATAGATGGAGCTAGCCAGACCACTCGGCGACTACGTTCCGCAGCGAAAGAGTCCAAGACAGCCGTTGCAGCTGTCCTGGTCTTGCCTGCTCCGGTAGGAAGAGCTAGCAAGGCCGTTGAAACCGAGAGCTCAAAGAGCTTATCCACGATTTCCCGTTGATACCCAAACAAGTTGGGCCGTAAATCGGAGCGCGACAACTCACGGAAGTCAAATTCACCGCCGGTTTGAGCGCGAGTGAGTGACTCGGTAGAGTCGAAGTCATTCTCACATGGGACGAGGTTCGGAAAATGACGGCCGATGGCGTCCCGTAGCCGCTGAGCATCTCGATCCCATGGTGCGGACACTTACAGATTCAATTCTATCCAAAACTTACGAAGCCTAAAGTATATCTCGTCGCGTGCCTTTTGTGCATCAAACTGGCCGTCTCGGGCAAGAAGTATTCTAGATGCCGCTGTACCTCGTCGATCGCCAGAGAATCTATCAATGGCTCTTTTGGCCCGCTTGCAGAGAGCTGGAGCGTTCGCACTGTGGCAACGGGACCAAAATCTATCAAAATCAGACCCAGGTTCTGGGTCAGTCTGATCATCGTAAGTGTATGTCGCAGCTACTAAGAACAGAAGATCTTTCGCTCGGTTAGATGCCCCTTGGGTGAAGTCTATTGTACCCTCAGGTTTCAATAGTGTACCTTGCCACAGGTGGGCCTCCCGCGTGTTCCCATCTTCCTCTATTTCAAAGGCGCATTTGGAATCCAAGAAGGCCGGCCAATTGTTTAGCAGCAGATTAAGTGCGTAAACGAATTCATTGGAGCGATCAACGACTCGTTGCGCTAGATCGCCCACAATTTCTTTTTCAATTGTTTCAGTAGCCATGTAGATTGGCTGCGATGGTTCTTCGTATGCATCAAAGTTATAGTCTTCGAAATCAATGTCTTCTAGTTCATCATCTTCGTAAGGTAATAATTCGCTAATGTGATCTGAGTCGATTTTCTTGTATTCCAAGAAGGCATCAATGAAAGCACGTTGGAATGCGACATTGAACGCGAGGTTATCCGTCTTGTGTTCATCTAGTCTCTCGATTACATCTAAGAATTGGCTGAGATGAAGAGGGTTATAGCTGCGATGTTGCAGGCGCTTGAGCAATTGCTGATAATCCCTAGTGGCTCTAGTGTCTCCTCGTCTATCAGACTCTGCTTTGTGGTATAGCTCATACCAGTGTTGGAAATCTAAGGAAAAACTATTAGTATCTAGGCGTAAGTTGATAAAATCCCTATACGGTGTGAACTTGGTGAGCAAGTTACATAGGCTTGGAGTCCAACTTGCGGCAAAGGCCTCAGCGATCTTGTCTAGTTCAATAGTTGTGTAAGCGAAGGGTGTCAAATCGACTCCGGTGATTCTTTGGGTTATCCTCTTTGAGGCATCTTCCATAGATATTTCGAGATTTTTATTGATCCCATCGATTTGTTTTTTTATCATCTGATAGTCAGTAAAGTCCTTGATGGGCTTGGAACCTAGTATGCGCCCAACCATCCCATCAAGGCCAAGGATAGTAGCAAGGAACGGTCCGTTATCAAATTTTGCCTGTTCAGTATGCCAATCGACAAGTGATAGGGGTAATGATGGATTGTTGGCTTCCAATGTCGATAGGTCGCTAGACAGTTCATTTGCGACGAGTTTGCGTACACACACAGAATGTGGATCTCTGTCGTCGAGGAGAATCTGTCTTGCTCGATTTACGGTCTGAGAATGTTTGTTGAGGTCAATAAAGAGGATTCTAAGGAGGTCAATATTGCTGGTAGCTACTGGTGCACTAAAGCCGAAGTCCTCGTCAAAGAGTAACAAAGTAACTGGAATGCTCGTTGATCGGAGGTTTTGGCGACTCCCTGGATTGTCGCAGTACTCTTTGATTGCTGCAAGTCGGTGTTGACCGTCTATAGCTACTCCATACAGTTGGTCGGTGTTCCACATCAACACTCCTGCTTGCTGATTGGCGTTCCAATAGCCAATAGAAATGGGTCCAATAGCAGTTATAGAGTCGAAGCGGTTGGATTCTTTGAGTGTCGGTGGCGTCCAGTCGATTGTGTTGGTGAAGTTTGTTTTGAGTTCCTCTTTGTAGTATGGAAGTAGAGCGATTGTTATAGAGTTGAAGAACTGTGGCTCATCCGTGTGTAAGAGATAAGGAACTATTTCATGTTTTACTCTTCGCCAATCGATATCTCTCTGAAATAATTCGTCAATCTGCCAGTTTATTGATTCTGACCCCGGCAGGTCAGCAGTCAAGTTTAGGTGGTTCCCAGCATCTTCTAAGTTCATGATGACCGAGAGATATGGTATCTTCCAACTTGAAAGTTGAAAGGTACCCTTCATGAACTCAATTTCGGGTGTAGTCCGTACATCCGCTATGATTGGCCTTGCCATTGTTTATCCTGTTCTATCTAGCCAGGTCTTTTAGTATACCCAGCGAAGGTTATAGAATTTGTAATGTACTCGATTGCCTTTCTCAGCTGACTATCCTCGGGACCTTCATTGCCCAAGTCGAAATAATAGAGATCTAAGAAATTCCAAGAGAGGCGTTCTTCAACCAAAGCCCCGAAGTCGGTCTGACCCCGCAAGTGCTCAGCGATTCGCCTCTGCAAGTTTCCAGTTTCTCCGACATATAGAGCTGGAGTGTGTTGGGATAGAGATCTCAAATAGGCATTTAGCCAGTGTCGATTCTTGCGGTCAGCTGCCCAATGTCGGAGAATCTGTCTGGCATGTGCTGTTGCAGGTTGAGACTTAAGTTCGATCGAGCGGAAGTGAATGTGGGGGCTTATGTGTTTGTCGTTGACGATGCTATGAGGAGTGCTAAGAAGGTGATCAATCCAGTCGATAAGGGATTGACCATCGGCAAGGATCCTTCTTGAGTCTTGGAGAGTCTTCTTCCAGACATAAATGGCGCTTCGTTTTTCGAGCAACTCATCGAGACGTTGTTCGTCCAGCGCTTCGACAAGTTCACCGGCATTTAGGAGCTCCCAGGTGGTACCAGGTGTGGTCATGTTAGAGGGCACAGACATTGCATGGTGAAGTGTCGTCGTCTTCGTCGAGGGTGTCGGCGAGGGCTTCGATTAGGGGGAGGTTGGGGCGGGTTTGGGTGGTGCGGGTTAGGGCGGTTTCGTGGCGTTCGAGGATTTCGTCGCGGCGGGCACGGAGTTGGACGAGGGTTTCTCCGCCGGACCAGGTGTATTGGCGGCCTCGCATGGCTTGGTCGCCGAAATCGGCGTCGCCGTCGACGCCGGCGTCTTGGAGGACTTTCTGCTCGATGGCCACGGCCCGCTCGAACAACTCGGGATGGCGGTCTGCCAGGCCGATCCACTCGGCTTTGCGCTGGTAGAAGCAGAAGTAGCATCCCGACCTGGTTCGCCACTCGTAGTAGGCAGGCAGTCCGATCCCGGCGTCTTCCAGGATTCGCATCACCCCGGCGTGGTCAATGCCGTCTTCCACGAAGGGGAAGCGGCTCTCGATATTGGGCTTGGTGGAGATGTAGCCCTTGCGGTTGGCCTCGTCGGCCCGGATGGCCACGTACGACACAGCAGGGTCGTCGCCTATCCACTGTTCTAGCGGCTTGATTTTCATGTTCTTGGTACACCACCGCATCTGCGGCGACGGCAACGCGCCCCGGAATATCTCGAACCAGTGATCGAAGCCCCGATCAGCGTTCAGCCGGGCAATGGGCTTGGCCAGGATCACCTCTAGGCGGGCCAGGAACTCATAGGTTTCAGGCAGCTCGGCACCGGTATCGCAGAAGAAGTACTCCATCTCGGGTACCTGGTCTTTCAGGTACACCGCCAGTGCGCTGGAGTCCTTGCCGCCCGAGATGCCGCAGATGTGCCGCATCTCGCCGGCTGTCGTCTGGGGTGGGTCAATCATGGGCCGACTCCTTCAGGACTCGCTCGCCTAGTAGAGCCAAGAGAGCGTGTTGAGCCTGTTCGCCCGGGCCCGTCAGCTCTTCGATTTCGGCAATCGCCTGGTCTAGGGCTGCCGTCAACCCCCCGCGCAGATCCGAGTCGAAGTCCACCAGCCGAGCGTGCTCCCGCCCGTCGGGGCGGGTCACGGTGACCCGCAGCGCCGAGCCCGCGCCGAGGCCGTCGAGGCCGTCGCTTTCGCCAGAGGAGGCTTGGCGGCTGCCAGCGCTTGACAACCCCGGGTCGGAATAGAGGGCCACCAGTCTCTCAAAGGCGGCCATCTGTTCAGGAAGAATGAGGCGGAAGCGGCGCACGTCTTCGTCGGTCCACTCGGCAGGGGCCTTTTGGGCCACCACGGTGGCGATGGTGCTGGTCCAAGAGGCATCGTCGTCCACCCCGTCATTGGCCAGCGCCAAGACGAACGGTCGGATCGCCGGGTCCAAGGCGTCAGCGTCCACCGATGCGGCCCGCTCGACGACGGCCTGCCTGCTGGAACCCCCACCGCAGGAGAGCAGCAGATCGAGTGAGTCGGACAGAAGCCAGTCGCCGGCGGCTTCGAGTTCGGCCATCGCCCTGACCACCGCAGCGGCGAAGGCGCCGGAATCGGGATAGTGGTCGTCGCCTGTAGTTATCTCTGGTAGCCCGAGAGACTCTGGAAGCGAGGCGAACAGCAACTCGTCGGGTTCCACCGCGGCCAAAAGCGCATCGCGCACTGCTGCTGTCTCCGGCGACAGGCTGCGGGTTCGCTGGGTGAAGCTGTCCAGCTTCCTGGCTCTGCCCACCAGATTTCCGACTACCGAGAGCACGCTGGCGACCCGACGGTCGGGATTGGCCTTTATCTGTATGCCCAGGTGCCCGGCTAGGCCATCAAGCACTTGGCTCCGAGTACCCTCAGCGCTGGCGAAATGCTTGATCTCGAAGAACCCGGGATTGCGCACCATTCGCTCAGCCATGTCTACGGTCAGCCGAGGCTTGAATGTCCCGTGCTCATAGAGGGCGATCTCGTCGGTGTAGACCAACAGCCCGGCTGTCACCAGCACGGGAACGACTCCCGCTTTCATCCCCACCGGCGGCGACCGCAGGACGGCATGGACATCGTTCAAGCTCACCCGCCGCTGGCGGGAGCGTTCGAATTCCCGCTTGAGCGCCTTCCACGCCGGCAGGAGCGAGCGGGCGGCAGCCCCGCGGTCGGGGGCCCGGAATTCCATCTTCCCCGTGGCCTTGCTCTTGGTGTGCAGCCGGGTGTGGGCCAGTGCTGCTTTGTACATGGCCACCTCGGGGCCGTACCCCTCCAAGCCCAGATTGGCTTGGTTGCCCCTCTCGATCATCGCCTCGATCAGCAGGCGGCGGGCCTTGGCGCCCTGCGACGTGAGATGAGTGCGGTTGAGCATCTCGTTGCGCACCACGGGGGTGCTGGGGTACGAGCGGTCTGCGACTTCCGAGAGAGCTGAACTTCCCCGGCCAGGCCGCAAGGCGATCCCCTCGTCGTCGTCCAGCAAGACCCATTGGCACGACTCGGTGGCGAATGCGGCGAAGACCGCCCGGTCGAACTCGGTCCGGGCGAGGGCCAGTCGCTCGCCGAGTTCGTGGCGGGCCACCCAGTCGAGTTCCACCTCGGGAATGCTGAGAACATCGGCCAGCGCCCCCAGTTCGCATGCGGCGGCTTCCAGGCCTGCGAGATGGTCGGGGTGGGCGATGGCGGCCGCCGTTGGCTTGGCCCCGTCGAGGGGGGCGCCCACCAGCGGAGGCGGTTGGTCTCCGTCTACCAACAGCAGCACCTCGCCGTCGAAGGGGGAGAATGCATCCAGAGGTTCGGCCTTGCCTGTGCTGTCGGCATACCGCCGTGAGAACACTCGAAGGCAGTCGTTGACCGCGCTGTGGCGGGCAGCCACCACCGGCTGGGGATCGTCCACCTTCGACACAACCTCCAGCAGCGATTGCTGTTGGACTCGCTTTCGGGAGTCCTCCACCAGCCGCTGTATGTCCACATCGGTGCCCTGCCAGATGCGGTACTCATCAGCGAATTCCCGGTGGGTGACGAGCCCGGCCTCGACCAGTTCACCCAAGACTTCCTCGGCACCGGACTCAACCAGATCCAGTACGTGGCTCGACGCCCTGATCGTGCCCGAGGTGGACACCAGGTTGAGCACGGCCACTGCCTTGGCCGCTCGCTCTTGGCGCGCCGACAGGCCGTGAACGTCGCGCAGGCGGGTGGAGATCTCCAGCCACCGGCTGTTGGCGGCGGCCATTGACGACAGGCCCGCGGCGCCGACGAAGTAGTCGTACACCGCGTCGAGGCCCAGCGTCGGAAGTATGCCGTGCTCTGGCAGGCGGGCGGTGGCCAAAAAGCCGCTGGGTCCGGCCATTTCGGGTCCGGCCAGGAATGAGAAAAGCGTTCTCTCATGCTGCCCGTACCGCTGGCACAGCTCAGACAGCACTACTGCGGTCATGGGGTGGAGGGGCCAGCATGAGGCCACGGCTGTGGGGTCGGCCAGATCGGCTACTCCCAGAGACTGCATAGCTCGGGCCAGCGGGCGAGACCACCGGTCGATGCGGCGCTTGAGCTTCTCATCGCCCACACGGAACACCGACCCGACAAGCGCCCGGGTTTGTGCTGGTGATTCCACGTAGGCGATGTCTTCAAACCGGCCCTGCACTTTGGCCCATTCCCTTCGCATCGAGGCGTCCACTCCGGCCAAGTAGTCGTCGAACGACTGGTGTTGCAGGGTCAGTAGAAAGATGGGCAGACCGTCGCCCTGGCCGGCTTCGGCCAGCTGCTGAAGCAAATACGGGTCAGTGCTCTCGTCGCTAGTGGCTCCGTGTCCTGACCCGCTGGCCACGGCCTCCAGGTTCTTGCCGAACTCGTCGATGACCAGTAGCAGTGGACCGTCGTCGGCCAGGCATCGGGCAACCTCCACAAGCGCAGCCGGGGAGGGGCCGCGGCGGCGGGGGTCGTCGGAGGAGGCGTCTTCTAGCGCATTTTCAAGAGAGGGGGCGGCCCGGAAACTGGAGGCCGAGGGTATTTCGCCGAAACTCCGGCAGACTGCGGTGTGGAGCGCCCGCAAGATGGTTTTGGTCAGCGGCTCCCGGACGGCGGTGACCAAACCGCGGTGGAATCCCCGCTGTTCAGTCCTATGTCGGAGATGAGAACGCTCTACTCTCTCTCTCTCTCTCTCTCTGTAACCCCTGACAAGCCCGATGCTGCGTCAAGCAGACACAAAGCAGCGTCGCGTGTGGGGCCAGCCGGTCCGAAGGAGGCGTCGAGCAGCAGGGCGAGCGATGACTTGCCCGAGCAATAGGGCCCGGTGATTGACCATGCCCCTCCAGCACTTCCGGCTTCGGCCGCGGCGGAGACGCGGTGGACTACGTCGATGGCTCGGGCGGTAACCACATAGCCCTCTAGCGGCTCGGTCAGGGCCGCGTCGCGCTCCACGTTGGCCGACCGGGCGAATCGCCCAGCTACGTCGACGTGATCAGCCAATACAACCACTATGCGGCCCCTGCGCCTGCGGGCACCCGGGCAATTGCCCCCGAAGCGGATGCCGGCTCCTTGGACTCCGATCCGCCGCTGCCAAAGTAGCGGTCGAGCACCTTGGTGCGGAGTGCCTCCGGGTCCTTCTTCCAAGCAAGCTGAGCGGCGCCCGCAGGCGATGCCAGAGACAAGCTGCCTCGCGACTCAGCCACTGCTGGCCGCAGGGCATCGGCCAGCTCGTCCTCGGTTAGCCGGAAGGCCCGGCCCGGAGAGCCAGGCTCTACGGCCAAGCGACCCAACAGGGCGGTCTTGCTGCCCGGATCGGTGCGTGCCGCAAAGTCGAGGGCCGCGTAGGCCACCACCGCAGAGGGCAGTGCGGGCTTCTCTCCCATGGTGAAACGGTAACGCCCCGTCACCGCCGACTTGGTGACGAGGCCCAGTTCCCTCAGCGGGCAGTCCAACAGATCATCGATGCTGGTTCGCGCCGAGCGCTCGGCAGGGGCGTAGGAGCGCAACAGGGCGGTCACGTCCTTGCGCAACGACGAGGCGTGCGGGTGGGGCCATTCGGCGGCCGCGTCGATCCCGGCTGCACACGCCGATTCCAACTCAGGTGCATCGAACTCCACAGCGTGGAACTCATTGAACGCCACCCACCACACGGGTAGACGGCACGGAGGGGCCAAGAGACTCCAGTGCAGAAGCCACAGCGTGCCCGGGTCTTCCATGAAGGGATCCCAGCCAGCAGCGTGATTGTCCCCGAAGAGCCGTCGGCCGAATTCAGTGGGGACAACGCCGGGGGAGCGGGGATTAACCGGTTCCGGCTCGTTGTCGATCAAGTCGGCGGCCATGCCCCAGAACCGGATCGATTTGACCATGTTCTTGCCCACACCGAGCTCCACGGTTGCATCATCGCAGGTGAAGGCAGCGGGGTCATCGAGCGCTGCTTCATATGCCTTGCGGAACCAGCCGTAGCGGGGGTGGAAGGTCTCATGACGGGCAAACGCGGGCACCGCGGCATCGGCCAGGCGCATCAGTCGCCGTCCCCCGTCATAGATCGAACATACCCCACAGCTGTGGTGGCTTGACGTATTGCCTCGTCCACATCGGCCTCGGTGGTGAATCGTCCCAGGCTGAACCGAACTGTTTCGAACGCCTCATCGCGCGACAAGCCCATGGCCAGCAGCACGGGGGAGGGCTCGATCGCTCCGGCGCTGCACGCCGAGCCGGTGGATACCGCCACGGGATCCATATTGAATGCAACCGCCTCTGCGTCGGCACCTTCGAAGCGCACGCTTGCCGTGTTGGGCAGCCGCCGGGAGATGTCCCCGTTCTCGCTCACTCCGGTGATCTCGGCAAGCAAGCCGCTTACCAGCCGGTCCCTCAGAGCCCTGACCCTAGAAGATTCTGCGTCCCGTTCGTTTGCAGCAAGTGCGGCGGCTGCGCCCAGGCCCACAATTCCTGCTGCGTTCAGCGATCCCGACCGCAATCCCCGCTCGTGCCCGCCCCCATGTGTCACCGGGTGCAAGCGGGCCAGGGCCGCCCGGGTTCCCACCAGCGCTCCCACGCCTCCGGGACCGCAGATCTTGTGTCCGCTCAGCGACAGCAAGTCGATGCCGGCTTCGGCGATAGACAGCGGCAAGCGACCCACTATCTGGGTGGCATCGCAATGGCACACGGCTCCAACGGCATGGGCTCGCTCAGCTATTTCGCTCATGGGGTTCACGACCCCGGTCTCGCTGTTGGCCGCCATGATCGAAACGGCCAGAACATCGGGGCCCAATAGCGAGTCGAGCTCGTCCAGATCGACAAATCCCCCCGGCGTCACGCCGACCACGTCCACTTTCGCCCGTCCCTGAGCCAGCAGCCACCGGGCCGGCTCCCGTACCGATGCGTGCTCCACCGCGGACATCACGATCCGGTTCCGCTCTGCTGGAGCGCCCTCGGCTAGCCCGATCAGCGCCAGGTTGTTGGCCTCGGTAGCGCCCGAGCAGAACACCACGCCGCCAGGGGAAGCGCCTACCAATGCGGCCACCTGCTCACGAGCGTCATCAACTGCTGCGGCCCGCCGCCGCCCAAACCGGTGGGCAGACGAGGCGTTGCCGACGCCATCACGCAGTGCGGGCAGCATCGTCTCAGCCACACGCGGATCAAGCGGTGCCGATCCGTTGTAGTCGAGGTACACCTCTTGCATGCCTAATCCTGAGTTCGGGCGTGTCGCCGTTTCACTGCCGACGTTATCGCCAGCCGTCCCCTCGATAATGGCATCGAGGTGTGACAGCTTCACCCGGTCTCAACCCGAAGGCCGGCAAGCCCCCTGAGTAGGGTGCGGCCATGCCGAATGGGGGCGAGACGCGGGAGAGCGGTCCCAGCGAGGAGTCCTTCGCGGGCGGCGAACCTGCGCTGTTTGACGGCCTCGGTGACCGCAAGCTCCGCCTCGAGCTGCTGCGATGGCTGATAAACCCCGAGATCGACCAGGTCGACATGGCCGTGTCGTTCATCATGAAGAGCGGTTTGGCGCTCATCGCCGATCACCTTGATGCCGCCCTCCAAAGGGGAGCGCGCATCCGCATCCTCACCACCGACTACCTCGACATCACCGACCCCGACGCCATTGCCACCCTCCTCGACCTAGCCGATTGGCCGAGGCCGAGCGACAGCACAGGCGGGCTTGAGGTCAAGGTGTTCCACGACCCCTCAGTGTCATTCCACCCCAAGGCCTACCTGTTCAGGTCTTCATACAGCTCGGCGGCCGGGGGATTCGTGGGCAGCTCCAACCTGAGCGGATCGGGAATCGACGGGGGAGTGGAGTGGAACTTGGGGGTCAACCGCCTGGCCCCGCTGGTCGACAGCTTTGAGCGCCTATGGGCCGACGACCGATGCACGCTGATCGACGCTCGGTGGCTAGCTGCCTACCGTCTTCGCCGACCACCTGATGACGCTCCTCGCACCCCTCCACCGGAAGCAGCCGTCCCCATCGAGCCGGCTGTGCAGCCGGTGAATCCGTGGCCCGTTCAAATCCAAGCGCTTGAGGCCTTGGAGCAGACCCGCATCCAGGGCTTTCGTCGAGGTTTGGTGGTCATGGCCACCGGATTGGGCAAGACCCTGTTGGCTGCGTTCGACAGCAATCGTCCCGACTTCCGCCGGGTGCTGTTCATCGCCCACCGGGAGGAGATACTGCGCCAGAGCCGGGACGCGTTCCGCCGCGTACGACCCGACGGCCGCTTTGGGTTCTTCCTCGGAGCAGACAAAGACGCCGACGCCGATGTGCTGTTTGCCAGCATCCAAACACTTCAGCGAAATCTCAACCGCTTCGAATCTGACCGGTTCGACTACGTGGTGGTCGATGAGTTCCACCATGCTGCTGCCCCCACTTATCGCCGGGCTATCGAGGGTTTCCGCCCGAAGTTCTTACTTGGCCTTACTGCCACCCCTGACCGACTCGACGGCGCAGACTTGCTCGCGCTCTGTGGCAACAACTTGGTGTTCGAATGCGATCTGGTTGAGGGCATCAGGCAGGAGCGGCTGGTGCCGTTCCACTATTGGGGCATCAAGGATGTGGCTGACTACGCCCCTATCCCATGGCGCAATAGCCGCTTTGACCCCGACAAGCTGGCCGAGGCCATTGAGACCGTACAGCGGGCCGAACAGGCGCTGGCGGAATGGAGGGATAAGGCCTCCGGTCCAACGCTGGCGTTCTGCACAACCATCGCCCACGCCGAGTTCATGGCCGAGTTCTTCAATCAGCGGGGAGTGCGGTCTGTTGCGGTGCACAGTGGTCCGCTCTCGGCCCCTCGCCAGAGCGCGGTTGAGGACCTTCGGAATAGGGCTATCCAAGTGCTGTTCGCGGTTGACGTATTCAACGAAGGCGTCGACGTCCCCGAGATCGGCACGGTCCTCATGCTCCGCCCGACCGATTCGCCGGTGATCTTCCTGCAACAACTCGGACGGGGGCTTCGCCTTTCCGAAGAAAAGGCAGCGCTTCAGGTGATCGACTTCGTGGGCAACCACCACAGCTTCTTGATGAAGCCCAGAGTCCTCTTGGAACTGAGCTCGGCAGAAGGCGGACGGTCAGACAGAGCACTGGACGAGGTGATCGAAAGGGGTGATTTTGAGTTGCCTCCAGGATGCTCGGTGGAATTCGAGTTGAGGGCAGTGGAACTGCTGCGACAGATGCTCTCTCAGCGGGCAGACGGGAGGCGATCAACCGTTCGCGAGGAAGCAGCAGCGTTGGCAGATTTTTGCCGCAACTACCTGGAAGAGCATGATACGAGACCCACCGCGGCACAGGCATCACGTTCCCAGGGGATCAAGCCGGGGAGCGGTCCGATCAAGCAGGCTGGAGGTTGGCATCGCTATCTGAGCCGCCAAGACTTGCTTTCTGATGATCATCAGAAAGCTGTCGATGAGGTTGGGGCCGTGTTAAGGGCTTTGGAAACAGAACCCGTCACCAAGTCCTACAAGTTGGTGGCGTTGCAGGCAATGCTTGATTTGGGAGCGGCATTCGAGCCGGTTTCGGTGGCTCAGGTGGCAGAACGGTCCCTACGGGCGATTCGGGAAGACCACCGGCTCCGGGCTGACATCCAGATCAAGGAGATTCCCAACTTGGACGAGGTGTCGGTTGAGAAGTGGCGGGCCTATTGGCTGAAGTGGCCCCTCGAACACTTGTCCAACAAGCCTGGCAGGTCCCTTTTCATCCACGAGTTTGGTGACGACGGCGGAATGATGGCCCCAACATTCTTGGTGTCTGGTGAGCGACGGGAGGCCTTTGTGGAAATGGCCCTCGAGATATTGGCCTGGCGGCTCCAGGATTACCTACTGGGTGGCAACGAGGGCATAGAGGCGCTGACATTGCCGCCCGAACCGGAGGCCCCGGCGTCTGGTCATCTTGAGGAGTTGGGGTAGGCAACCGGGGCCTGCCAGTTATGGCCAGTGATGTACTTCTGGTGCTTTGGGGCCTAGGTGGGAGGAAAGGGCAGAGAAGTCGAGGGGGTCGGCGGTGAGGATGCTGTCGTTGAGGCGGAGGGCGCTAGTCACGAGATGAGCGTCGACGACGTCTGAGGTTTGGGACCGGCGGAGCAGGCCTCCCACCACTGGGGTATCGGCAAGGGTGAAATCGTGAATCTCTACTGTTTCGAGGAACTTGGCGAGCCTGGCCTGTCGGATTCCGTCGCGCCACACCTGGGCGACAACTGGAGCGGTCGTGTGCAGCGCGGCGCCCTCCTGCAAGGCGGTGGTTAGGAAGGAGTGGGCGGTGGGCTCGCCGCGGTCGATTGCTATGAGGAACCCCGCGTCGAGGATCACTGAGCGAAGTAGCGACGGCGCATCTCGGCGACGTCTTCGGGGTCCGGCGGACCTGCTTCTTCGGCCCATTCGTCCAGGAACCCGCGGAGGGCTTCGCGTCGGCGCTTCTGTTGGGCAAGGAGATGGATGCCTTGTCAGATGGCACCCGATTGGCCGCCGTACTCATCGGCAAGCTCAGCAAGCAGCTCTCGCTCTTGGTCGCTGAGGCGGACCGTAGTTGTCGTGCTCGCCGGAAAGAGTGTAGCACGAGTGTATTGTGCGGCGTTGCGATGATTCTCCTCGAGCTGTGGAGGTTGGAATTTGATTGGGATATTTGTGAAGTTGACACCCCAGGCAGGTAGGTTGGTGGAGTGCCGGGAATGCCATTGCCGCTGGCTGGGGAGGTGTTCGACGACCTGGCCGCTGAGCGGCTCATCGCCGGTTTGCGTTGGCCGGACGGTCCTGAGTGTTTACTCTGCGGCTCGGGGGATGTAGCGGTGAGGTCGGCGGTTTCGCCTCTTAGATGGCGGTGCCGCGGGTGCCGCGGCGACTTCACCGTCACCTCCGGCACGGCCATGCATAGATCGAGGACTGGGGTTGGTGGCTGGGTCGCGGCGGCAATGCGTTGGCAAGGCCGTCGCTCTGAATTGGCCCGCACGCTCGGAGTGTCGTCGGCCACGGCCGGCCGGGTGGAGGCCGCTTTGGAGGCGACGGGGAGGCCGCCTGGGGAGGAACGACTCCGGGCGCTGATAGGTCAGCACCCCGACCCTGCCGAGGCAAAGCGGTCCCGGTTGCCCGGTTATCTCGCCGCTGAAGACGACCCGACCGTCGGCATGACTCCGGCTGAGCGGGCGTGCTTGGCAGTGCTCCGCAGCAGACCGCGGGGCGTCCGGGCTGAAGAGGTGGCTATTGCGGCGCACATCTCCAAGAGGCACGCCCAGAGGTGCTTGGGGCGCCTCGCCGAGAACAAGTACGCCCGCAGGGAGGCCGCCAGCATTCCCTGGGGGTACAGGTCCCTCGACGTCGACTTGTGGTACTTGGACTTGACGGAGGAATGCGTGGCGGCATTGGCCCATCTGCCACGGCTGTCGAGAAGCGAGGACGGGGAGTGCCCCAAGCGGGTTCCGCCTGAGTTCTGGT
>JAJEDQ010000255.1 GCA_022821445.1 Acidimicrobiia bacterium
CCACGCCGTCGCGGTCGGACCGGGCCCCGGAGCCGCCGAACTGGGGATCCATGAACGCCCACGGTCGGCCGTCGCCCCCGGTGCCGTTCATTATGTAGACGTGGACGTTGCACGACGCCGCCACCGCCCGGGTTGGGTCGATCTGAGAGAACGCCCCCAACATGGCCTCCACCACCGCCATGACCGTGGCCATGCGGGCGTTGAGGGCGGCGGGCGGATTGGGATTCACCAGCGTGCCCCGGGGCAGGTGCAGCTCCAAGGGGCGGAAGGCGCCGTCGTTCACCGGGATGTCGGGGGCCAACAGGCAGCGGACGGCGAACAGCACCCCGGAGGTGGTCTGCGACATCGCGGCGTTGATCGGCCCCGGTGCCTGGGGTGAGGTGCCCTCGAAATCGGCGGTGATGGTAGAGCCGCTAATGGTGAGGGCCACGTGTACCTCGTGGTCGGCATCGGGGTTCACACCGTCGTCGTCGATGATGAACGAGCCGGTGTAGGTGCCGTCGGCCAGCGCCTCGATGCCCGCCCGAGTGCGGCGCTCGGTGTAGTCCAACAGCTCGTCGGTGATCTCGTGCAGCCGCTCGAGGCCGTAGCGGGCGGCCAGATCGGCCAGCCGGTCGGCACCGAGGTTGGTGGCGGCCATCATGGCCCGGATGTCGCCCAGCACCTTCTCGGGGGTGCGGCTGTTGGCCGCGATCACGTCCAAGATCGGCTGGTTGGGCGCCCCGGCCACCGCCAGCGGCACAGGAGGCAGCACCAGACCCTCCTGGAACATCTCGGTGGCGTTGGCCGGCAGACCGCCGGCAGCCATGCCCCCCAGGTCGGCCACGTGCAGCAGCGCGCAGGTGAAAAAGGCCAGGGTGTCGTTGATGAACACCGGGCGGAACACCATCACGTCGTTGGAGTGGATGCCGCCCCGGTAGGGATCGTTGGAGGCGTACACGTCGCCGTCGCTCATTCCCGAGGGCGGGAAGTCGTCCAGCAGGGAGCGCAGCGACGGCCGCAGGCTGGATAAGTGCATCAGCGGGGCACCCATCGACTGGGCGATGAACTGACCCCGATGGTCGAAGATCGCCGCGGTGGAGTCCCCGCCATCTTTGACCACCGAGGAATAGGCCGATCGCACGGTGGTCAGCCCCATCTCCTCGGCGATGGCACCCAAGGCGTTCTTGACTACCTCCAGAGCGATGGGGTCAAAGGGCCGGGCGTCGGTGGTCATCTGTCAGGCATTGTCCATGACTATTAGTTCCATCAGGTAGTTCCATCAGGCCGGGTGGTCAAAGCTCGAACGGTCCCTTGCCCATCTGGTCGCGGATGGTGACAACCGCCGGGTTGGTCATGGAGCGGCGCTGCCAGTTGGCCCCGTCCACCACCATGGTGTGACCGCTGATGAACCGGGCGAAGGGGGAGGCCAGGAAAGTGGCGGCCCAACCCAGTTCCCGCAGCCGTCCCACCCGCATGGCCGGCTGACACGGGTCCTTCTCGTGAGTGCGATCGAGGCTGGAGCGGATGTCGGCGGTCATGTCCTCGTGGGGGAACAGTCCCGGTACCAGGCCGTTCACCTGGATGCCGTAGGGCCCCCACTCCACGGCCAGGCTCTCGGTCATCGACTTGACCCCGGCTTTGGCCGCAGCCGAGTGGGCGAAGCCCGGGCCGCCGGTCCAGGCGTAAGACGCCCCGATGTTGACGATCGATCCCGGTGTGCCCGCGGCCAGGTGGCGGCGGGCGAATTCCCGGGCGCAGAAGAATGTGCCGTTGAGGGTGATGTCCACCACCGTGCGCCAGGCGTTGGGCGACATGTCCTCCGCCGGCACCGGGAAGTTGGCCGCCGCGTTGTTGATGAGCACGTCGGGCATGGCGAACCGCTCGGTGGCCGCGTCGAAGGCCTCGGCGATCTGCTCGGCCTGGCGGATGTCGCACCCCACAACCAGCACGTCGGCGCCGATGTCCTCCATGGCCGCCTGGCCCGCTTCCAGGTGCTCGGGCTTGCGGCTGGCGATAACCAGGTTGGCACCCAGCCGGGCGAACTCGGCGCCGATGGCCTTGCCCAGCCCGGTGCCCCCGCCGGTGACGAACACGGTCTGGCCGTCGTAGGTACCCGGCACCAGGGCGGAGGCGCCCTCCGGGGCGGGCTCGGGCAGTCCGGTGATCTCAGCCATGTGCCATCTCCTCCTCAGGAACGCCTGTACTCGGGTTCGCGCTCTTCGGCCCGGGCCGCTCGGAACTCGGCGAAGTCGTCGGAGCGGTTGATCAGAGTCTGGAAGGCGTACTCGTCGTTCATGGAGCTTTGCAGCCCCTCCATGGCCAGGTTGCGTATCACCCGGCGGGCAAGCTGCACCGTATAGGGCGAGTAAGAGGCGATCTTGGCAGCCATCTCCATCACGGTGTCGTCCAACTCCTCGGGCGCCACAATGCGCGACACGATGCCGTGGGTGAGGGCCTCCTCGACGCTGAGGACCCTGCCGGTGAGCACCATGTCGCTGACCAGGCCCGACCCGCAGATCTCGAACAAGCGTCCCATTCCGCCGGTGTCGGGGATCACCCCGTGGGTCAATTCGGGGAGCAAGAACCGGGCGCCCTCGGCTGCCACCCGGATGTCGCACAGCAACGCTCGCTGGAACGACCCTCCGATGGCCCATCCCTGCATGGCCACGATGATGGGGGCGTCGATGTCCCAAACCTGCTGGATCCCCCGGTGGCCCCGCTCCATTCCGGCGTGGTGGGCGATGCCCATCTGACCTCCGCCGATGGCCGACACGTCCCGGCCCGAAGACCACGACTTGCCCTCGCCCCGCCACACCACGGCCCGGATGGACTTGTCGGCTTTGATCTTCCCCAGGATGTCGAACAGCGCCACGTCCATGTCGTCGTCGAAGGCGTTGTGCTTGGCGGGATTGTTGTTGGTGATGACGGCGATGTGCCCGTCCACCGTGAGCTGTACTCGATCGTCGGCCATGCCCAGTGTTTAGCCGATGAGTTGTTCTAGGCGAACCTCGAGTCAGAAGTTGATCCGCGCTCGCAGCCAATCGGCTAGGGCCTGCTCGTCGATTTCGCCAGCAGCTACGGCCAGCATGGTTTGCTCAGCATCATGGACATCAGGCGGGTCTGGATCCCAGTAACCGCCATTGAGGTCTACAAACATGACCAGGGCAGCCCACGAGGCTCGCTTATTCCCATCGGGGAGCGGATGGTTGCGGGCAAGGCGCCAGCACAGCACTGCTGCCTTGTCTGCGAGGCTGGGGTAGAAGTCTTCATCGCCAAAGCCAGCCATGGGTGCGTGGAGAGCGGAGTCGGCCAAATCGATGCGCCCCGACTTGGAGAGTGTTGTTGCCGACACTCCGGTCACTTGCTCGGCGAGCCAGAGATATTCGGCAAGGTTGATATATCTCGTCACTGAGCGAGGCGTCTGAGAAGTTCCTGATCGCGCTCGATGAGACGTTTTGCTCGTTCTGTGAAGTCAATATCGGCTCGGACCCGCTCTATCTCAGCCTCCAAGGACTCCACGATCAGCTGGTTCATACTCATCCCTTGGACTCGAGCAACTGCCTCGGCGTCGTCGGCCAGATCTTCAGGGAGCCTTACGGTTGTCTGCTTTGTCATGAAGTCATGATATCATACTGTCGTACATCCAGTTCCAGTCAGTCTGTGGGTGCTAACCGGTGGTTTGGGTCACAATGGCACCCATGGCGATGAACTTGGACTTGGTGGGGGAGCGGGGCGAGCCGTCTCAGCGGGGATGGCTGCCCCGGGATTGCACGCTCTATGCGCTCAGCGTGGGGGCGGGGTTCGACGATCTGGCGTTCGTGGGGGAGAAGGCCGCCGGGCACCCCCAGCAGGTGTATCCCAGCTTCGTGTGCTCCGGGGGACGGTCCGACAAGGTCAGCAGCGGCGAGAACACCATGTTCCGGTATGGCGACTATCAGGTCCACCAACTGGTTCACGGCGAGCAGGAGCTGACCGTTCACGGCGAGATCAGCCCGACCGGGTCGGTAATCAGCACATCAACGGTGGTGGGCATCTACGACAAGGGCTCTGGTGCGGTGGTCCACGCCGCGAGCGAGTCGGTGGACGCCGCCACCGGCGAGCCGCTGTTCACCACCGGCTCCAAGCTGTTCGTGATGGGCGAGGGGGGATTCGGCGGCGACCCCGGCCCCAAGACGCCGGCCTGGGATGTGGGCGACGCGCCACCCGATGCCGCGGTCGATTGGCAGACCCTGCCGGTGCAGTCGCTGCTCTACCGGCACGGGGGCAACGACCCCAACCTCATCCACTATGACCCTGCGGTGGCCGCGGCGGCCGGGTTCGACGGCCCCATCCTCATGGGGCTCAACACCTACGGTTTCGCCTGCCGGGCCCTGGTGGAGACGGTGTGCGGGGGCGACCCGTTGGCACTGGGCTCGATAGGCGGGCGCTTCGCCTCCCCCGGATACAACGGCGACGTGCTCACCACCCAGATCTGGCGCGACCCCGCCGAAGAGAACGGGGTGCTGTTCCGAGTGGTCTCCAACCGGGGCACCACGGTCTTCGACAAGGGCCGGGCCACGCTGAGATAGGGATCCAGAAGGAGAGCAACGCCATGAGCAGATTGGTGATCGACGCCGACGGCCACATCAGCGAGCCGCCCGAGCTGTGGGAGGAGTTCTGCGATCCGGAGTTCCTGGCGTTCGCCCCCCGGCGGGTGCTCGACAGCCAGGGTCGGCCCCGCACGTTCGTCGGCGGCGAGATGGCGCCCTACATCCCCTTCGACTCGTTGGCTTACGACAAGGAGCGCCCCAAGGGCGGCGTCGATCCCCACGCCCGGCTGGCCGACATGGACAGCGAGGGCATGGACATCTCGGTGATATTCCCCACCACCGGGCTCATGTTCGGCGGCATCGCCGATGCGGCGGTGAACAACGCCCTGTGCCGGGCCTACAACGACTGGCTCCGCACCTATTGCGACACCGACACGTCCCGACTTCTGGGGGTGGCCGTGGTGCCCCAGGTGGATCCGGCGCTGATGGTGGCCGAGGCCCGCCGGGCCATCGACGATCTGGGCTTCGTGGCGGTGATGCTGCGGCCCAACGTGATCGCGGGGCGAACCCTCGACCACCCGGCCTACGACGGGCTGTGGTCGCTGTTGGCCAACCGGGGCGTTCCCGCCGCCCTGCACGAGGGCACCACCCAGAACGTGCCCCAATCAGGACTCGACCGATACGACAACTTCATGTTCCGCCACGTGTGCTCCCATCC
>JAJEDQ010000096.1 GCA_022821445.1 Acidimicrobiia bacterium
CGGTGGCCAGCTTCGCCCAGGCCCCCGGCGAGGCCATCGTCAAGAAGTTGAAGGACGCCGGAGTTCTGGTGGTTCCCACCATCGGTGCCCCTCGCCACGCCGAGAAGGTGGCCGCCTGGGGTGTCGACGCGGTGATCGCCCAGGGGGCCGAGGGCGGGGGCCACACCGGCCCTATCGCCACCACGCTGCTGCTGCCCGCGGTGATCGACACGGTGGACATCCCGGTCATCGCCGCCGGCGGCATGGTGGACGGCCGCTCGCTGGCCGCGGCCCTGGCCTTCGGGGCCGACGGCGTGGCCATGGGCACCCGCTTTCTGCTGTCGTCCGACAGCGACGTGCCCGACCACGTGAAGGCCCTCTACCTCGACACCAAGCTCACCGGCACGGTGGTCACCACCGCGGTGGACGGCGTGCCCCAGCGGGTGATCAACACCGACGTGATCTCCCGGCTGGAGCGGTCGGGACCGCTGTCGTTCGTCCGGGCGGCCCGCAACGCGCTCCGGTTCCGAGCCCTGACCGGGGTGGGCTACCGCCAGCTCCTGTCAGAGGGCTTGGCCATGCGCCGCGGCCTCAACCTCACCTGGGCCCAGATGGCCATGGCAGCCAACGCCCCCATGATGACCAAGGCCGCCATGGTCGACGGCCACCCCGAGGTCGGCATCCTGCCCACCGGCCAAGTGGTGGGCAGCATCGACGCCCTCCCCAGTTGCCAGGAGATCATCGACTCCATCGTCGCCGAAGCCACCGAGGTCTTGGATCGCCTGGCCATTTATTAGCCCTGATTATTCGCAAGTATCGGGGAGTCTCACGCGTCGAGTGAGGTAATCACCGAACTGGGCTCAAGCTCCGACTGGGCCTTCGGACTGCTCCACCAATGTGGTCGACTCGTATTCAAATCACTGCGCACCGACTGGCTCCGCTGTTGGTTCTCCCTGTGAGCCAACTCAGTGCCGGGGCGAGAACTGAAATTTAACCCCAATCAGCCCAGATAGGACCCGTCGCATTCAGGGGCTAGTCTCCCCCGGATGAATCGCCGTGACACAGTAGAACGGGCTGCGGCGCAGTGGGCTAGAGACCTCACCGACGAATCTGGTCGTAACCGGCTGCTTTACTACCGAGACCTCAAGGTCGGGACTTTGGATCTGGTCGATGCTGATCCCAGGGCTGTGGACAGGCTGAGAAGTGGGAGGAAGGTCCAGCTGAGCCAGTTATTCCCCGTCCCTGTCAATGACGACTACTTGACTTTGGAGCTTGAAGACCAGACCGATAGCGATGTTCAGGATTTGATGGCCCAAGCCATCAAGCGGGCCCGATCTATCAGTCGCAAGGCACAAGAGAACTTCGAGGAAAAGGGTATCCAAACGCTTTTCCTTGGATGGGGCATGGCCACTTGGACTGCTCCTTCAACCAAGGCCACTCCTGCTGCACCGGTGCTTCTGTGTCCCATTGACTTGCACCGCAGGGGCACAGCGGAAACCGACTATGACTTCGAATTGGCCGGAGAATGGACTCTTAACGAAGCCCTCCTCCAGCACCTTGCCACTGAATTTCAGGTGGATGTGTCCGGGGAAGACCTCATGGATCCCTACGGCGACGGAGAGCAGATCAGCCCAGACGAGGAGCAAGCCATCTTTGCGGAACTCTCAAGGCGGGCTGGAAGTGTGCCCGATTTCGCGATTGCTGAGCGTCTTATCGCTGGCAACTTCATGTACAAGAAGATGCCGATGGTGAATGACATCAAGAGCAACTTGGACGCACTCGCCAATCACGATCTGATTGCGGCCCTGGCTGGCGATGAAGCGGCTGTCGAATCCGTGCGCTTGCATTCGGACCACCCCATTGACCCGTCATTGCCCGACCATTTGCCGCCTGCTGATGAATTCTTGGTGCTCAATGCCGATTCCTCGCAGAACGAAGCTATCAATGCCGCTCTGTCCGGCCATTCGTTCGTCCTCCAGGGGCCGCCGGGAACCGGCAAGAGCCAGACCATCTCCAATCTCATCGCCACGATGATGGCCCACGGCAAGCGAGTCCTGTTCGTGGCCGAGAAGCGGGCAGCAATCGACGCGGTAGTCAAGCGGCTGACCAATGTGGGACTTGACCGGTTCGTGATGGACCTCCACGGCGGGGTGTCCTCCCGCAGGAACCTGGCCCAACAACTCGACCAGTCACTAACAGACATCTCCGAGACCCATGCGGTCAACCAGCAAGAACTCCACCAGCACTTGAAGAAGTCCCGTCAAGAGCTGTCGGGCTACGCCAAGGCGCTGCACCAAGAGCGCGAGCCGTGGGGGCTGTCGTATTTCGAAGTGCAATCAGCACTGTTGCAATTGGAGGCAGCAGAGAATCCCGCTGGAGTCAAACCCCAGCCATCGATGTGGTTTTCATCTTCGGATCTGGCCGAATTGGACGAGGCCACTAGCCAGCAGGTGCAGCGAGACCTCAAAGACTGGGTCGACCTATCTGAACCTCTCCGCTCCGGGCGCTCGCATTGGGTGGGTTCTCACGTTTCTTCAGAGGAAGAAGCTCGGAGCGCGCTCGACGCGTGTTCAGGGCTGGCTGGCGAACTCACGTCCAATTGGCAGGCTCATCAGAAATTGCTAGTAGGCAGACTAGGAATCAACGACTCAGGTTCGATTGCCGAATGGGGCGATCTGATCGCCGAGGTCCCAGAGCTTGCACGTGCCGCCGCGAAGGCCGAGGCCGCCCTCACCCCGGGAATATTCGACCAAGACCTAGACACACTGGTGCAGCACATGGCCCCCGCCACAGGCAACGGACTCAGCCGATTGCTCAATGGAATCTTCAACAGGCAATATCGATCAGCACTAGAGGAACTTGAAGGCCTCAAGCCAGGTCTGTCCACCCGCAACGCCCGCGGACTTTATGAAGAAGTCAAGGCAGCCCACACCCTGACCCGTCGCTGGACTGACCTGGGCTGCACAGGATCACCCCAAGTGCTGGCCAACGCGGACGACGCGTCCGAGGCGTTCGACAAAATGAAGGACGCTGTAGACAAACTGTCCGTGCTGCTGCCCAAAAACAAGCTCGCGGATAAAACCGCCGAGGGAATCTCCAGCCTGACCCAAGAGTTGCTCAACGACCAGCACACGCTGTTCCAGTTGCCCCAATTGCATGATGTCGAGCATCGCTTGCGAGCTGTTCATGTCGGCCCATTGCTAGACAAGGTGACCAATGGCGCAATGAGCGACGATGCTCTTGAAGGAGCCTTCGACCACTCCAGGCTGCGGTCAATCCAGCGAGAAGTGCTGCTTGAAGACAGCCGATTGTCGGGATTCCAGGGAAGCCGGCAGAGCCGCTATGTAAGGGAGTTCCAACAGGCTGACACCAGCCACCTACAGGGCAACCCGGCCCGGGTGGCCCGGCGCATCGCCGAGCACGCGGTGACTGCGCTGAACCATAACCATGGCCAAGATCAGTTGATTCGCAAAGAGGCCAGAAAGAAGACTCGCCACCTGCCGCTGAGGAGTTTGTTCGAACAAGCCCCTGACGCACTGGCCGCTGTTCGCCCCTGCTGGGCCATGTCGCCTCTCGACGTGGCCCAGACGCTGCCACCCCGGCCGCTCTTCGATCTGGTGGTGTTCGACGAAGCCAGCCAGGTGCTCCCCTGCGACGCCGTTCCTGCCTTGCTGCGAGGGCGGCGAGCCATGGTGGCGGGAGACTCCCGCCAGCTTCCGCCAACTACTTTCTTCGACAGTTCCGGGGGCGACGATGACCTTGAAGAAGACGTGGAGTCCATGGCGGACTATGAGTCAATCCTGGATGTGATGGATGCCCAGCTTTCACGTCGCCCACTCACATGGCATTACCGCTCCCAGGACGAGCGACTCATCGCTTACTCCAATCAGGAGATCTACCATGGCAGCCTGACCACCTTTCCCGGCGCCAACTCCGATATGTGTCTAAGTTGGGAACTTGTGCCACACCGGATGGGCGTGGCCACCAAGAAGGGGAGCAACTCCGACGAAGTGCTTCAAGTGGTGGATCTGATGATCGGTCACGCCAGGGATCGGCCCGGCGAAACCCTTGGAGTAATCGCCATGGGCATCAACCATGCCAACCGCATCGAGGAAGTAATGCGCCAGCGGCTAGGAGAAGAACGCGACCCTGATCTCGAGGATTTTTTGGCTCTTCGCGTAATTGTGGGATTTGGGTTGCTGGTGTCGGTGTGGGGGTCATGTTATCAGGAGGCCTCTGGCTTGGTAGTTGGCGGGGTTGGTGAAGCCGTGTGCGGTGCGTCTGAGGACTTGGAGGAGGTTGTTGGTTCCTTCTATTCGGCCGTTTGAGGGGTGGCCGGTGTGGTGCCAGTTGAGGATCTCGTCTGACCATTCGATGATGGCGTTGACGGTGTCGTGGAATTCTGGGATCTGGCCGGTGAGGTAGAGGTCGCTGAACCGGTCGAGGGCTTCTAGGGCGGCGTTGCGGTCTTGGGCCTCGTAGAGGCCCCGTAGTTCC
>JAJEDQ010000190.1 GCA_022821445.1 Acidimicrobiia bacterium
GGTCCCCACCGTGGATCGGGGGTTGCGCGACGCGCTCTTCTGGTCGATGGATATGGCCGGTGACAGGCCGTCGATGAAATCCACGTCGGGCTTGTCCATTTGGCCTAGGAACTGACGGGCGTAAGCCGACAGCGACTCCACGTAGCGGCGCTGCCCTTCGGCGTAAATGGTGTCGAAGGCCAGCGAGGATTTCCCCGACCCGGAGATGCCGGTGAATACGATGAGCTGGTCGCGGGGTATCGTCAGGTGGACGTCGCGCAGGTTGTGCTCACGCGCCCCATGGATGACGATCTCGTCGGCCACGCAGTGAACTTATCGGCCCGCGCTGACAATTGAGACAGGAGAGATGGAAAGAGTCGGAGAAAAGGGACCCGAATAGCCCCATGCCCTACCCCAACGTGTTCCAGCCGCTCGACATCGGCGGCTGCACGCTGCCCAATCGAATCGTCCGGGCCGCCCACAGCACCGGCGCGGTGGGCGAAGACCTGATCGCCTACCACGAGGCCCGGGCCCAAGGCGGCGCCGCGCTCACCATCCTCCAGATCGCCGGGGTCCACCCCTCGTCGCCCACCGACATCCCGGTGTTCACCGACCGGGTGCTCCCGTTCTACGAGGAGTTGGCCACACGCCTGCATGCCGCCGGCGGGAAGGTGTTCCAGCAGCTTTGGCACGGTGGCGCGGCCATCGAGCAGCGGTCGCTCCAGAACTTCCAGCAGCCCTTGGCCCCCAGCGCCATCCCCAGCCCGATGGTGGGAGTGGTCCCCCAGGAGCTGACCCAGGCCATGATCGACGAGCTGGTGGAGGCGTTCGCCACCGCGGCCCGTCGGTGCGAGCAGGGCGGACTCGACGGGGTGGAACTCCACGGCGCTCACGGCTACCTGATCGGCCAGTTCCTATCCCCTGCCACCAACCTGCGAGACGACGACTACGGGGGCAGCTTGGAGAACCGCACCCGGTTCCTGCGGGAGATTCTGGCCGCCATCCGCAACGAGACCAGCCCCGGCTTCCCCGTCGGGATCCGCATCTCCGCCGACGACCAGATTGAAGGCGGGGTCGAGCCGGAGGAAGCCGCCGTCATCGCCAAGTTGGTGGAACCCGACATCGACTTCCTGGACGTGTCGCTCTCGTCGTACTGGCGCTTCCATCGGTTGCTGTCCACGCTGGACGAGGGACTGGGCTACGAGGTGCCCACCAGCGAGGTGGTCACCAAGGCGGTGGATGCGCCCACCATCGTCACCGGCCGCATCACCACCCTCGACCACGCCGAGCACCTGATCAAGAGCGGGGTGGCCGATCTGGTGTCCATCGTGCGGGGGATGATCGCCGACCCCGAGCTGGTAGCCAAGGCCCGCGACGGCCGGGAAAGCGAGATCCGGCCGTGTATCGGCACGTCGGTGGGTTGTGTGGCCCGCTTCATGGTGGCCGGAAAAATGCGCTGCGTTGTCAACACCGCGGCCGGCCAGGAGGCCAAGGTGCCGTTCGACCCGCTCGACCGGGTGGCCGAGCCCAGGCGGGTGCTCGTGGCTGGCGGCGGCCCAGCCGGTCTCGAGGCAGCCCGCACCGCGGCCCTGCGAGGCCACGATGTGATCGTCTACGAGATGACCGGCGAACTGGGCGGCCAGGTGCGCATGGGGGCCTCGGCCCCGCCACGATCCGACCTGGGGGCGATCACCGCCTTTTTGGCCGACGAGCTCGACCGCCTCGGCGTGACCGTGAAGCTCCGCTCCCCCGTCGATCCCGACGTAGTGGCCGAGGAGCGGCCCGACGAGCTGATCATCGCCACCGGCACCACCCCCCGCCGGGGCTTCCAGATCTCCGCGCCGTCAACACCAGTCCTCGGTGCCGACCTGCCCCACGTCTACACCAGTTGGGAGGTGCTGGGCTTCGGCGGCCGAGCCGCTATCGGCCAAAGGGCAGTGGTGTTCGACGACACCGGCACGTTCGAGGCAATCTCGGTGTGCGATTCCCTGATGGCGGCGGGCGCAGAGGTGACCTTCCTCAGCCGCCACGAACAGCTGGGGGCCACCATCCTGTACCCGGCCGCCACCGTTGAGGCCAGCCGCGAACGGCTGCTAAGCGGACCGCTCTCCTTCACCCCCGCAGTGGCGCTCCGGGAGATCACCTCCGAGGCAGTGGTGGCCCGCGACCTGGGCACCTACACCGAACGGAGCTTCGAAGCCGACACCGTGGTGATCGTGAGCTATCACGACTGCAACAACGAGCTGGCCGATCACCTGCGCTCCGAAACGGATGAGCGATCCGGCACACCCCGCTTCAACATGCATCTGGTGGGCGACGTCAACGGCACCAACAGCATCATGGCCGCCATCCACGCCGGTGCCCGAGTAGGCCGGGAGATCTGAAGAAGACAGCTCCTAGACCATCGCCCGAAGGTCGCGCTGCAAGTCCTTGATCTCGTCTCGCAGACGGGCGGCGTACTCGAACTTCAGCTCAGCGGCGGCGTCGTTCATCTCCTCGGTGAGGGTGTGAATGAGGCGCTCGATGCCCCCGGTGTCCAAGTCGATCACCTCGGGGCGCCGTCGAGACTGATCCATTGAGCGGGAGCGCTGGGCCCCGCCGGGAATGGGCACGCCGTCTTCGGCAGGACGCAGCTCGGCCAGGATGTCGCTGACTGCCTTGCGGATGGTCTGGGGGTTGATGCCGTGCTGCTCGTTGAAGGCCTGCTGCAATCCCCTCCGCCGGTGGGTCTCGGAGATGGCCCGTCTCATGGAGTCGGTCACTATGTCGGCGTACATGACCACTTGGCCGTCCACGTTGCGGGCTGCCCGGCCGATGGTTTGGATCAGCGAGGTCTCACTGCGAAGGAACCCCTCCTTGTCGGCGTCGAGGATGGCCACCAGCGACACCTCGGGCAGGTCCAGACCCTCCCGCAGCAGGTTGATGCCCACCAGCACGTCGAACTCCCCCAGCCGCAGGTCGCGCAGGATCTCGATTCGCTCGATGGTGTCGACCTCGCTGTGCAGATAGCGAACCCGCACCCCCAGCTCCAGCAGGTATTCGGTGAGATCCTCGGCCATCTTCTTGGTCAAGGTGGTCACCAGCACCCGCTGGCTCGCCTCGGTGCGGTCCTCGATGAGCTTCATAAGGTCGTCGATCTGGCCCTTGGTGGGGCGCACTTGCACTTCGGGGTCCACCAGACCGGTCGGACGCACGATCTGCTCTACCACCTGATCGGACACGTTGATCTCGTAGTCGCTGGGAGTGGCCGACAGAAACACCACCTGGCCCACCCGCTCCATGACCTCCTCGAACCGCAGCGGCCGGTTGTCCACCGCGGAGGGCAGACGAAATCCATGGTCCACCAGCGTGTTCTTGCGACTGCGGTCGCCCTCGAACTGGCCGTGGAGCTGGGGAACGGCCACGTGGGATTCGTCGATCACCGTGATGAAGTCGTCGGGGAAGTAGTCCAGCAGCGTGTAGGGCTGCTCGCCGGGGGCCCGGCCGTCGATGTGGCGGGAGTAGTTCTCGATGCCGTTGCAGAATCCGATCTCCTGCATCATCTCCAGGTCGTAGGTGGTGCGCATTCGCAGCCGCTGTGCCTCCAGCAGCTTCCCCTCTTTCTCGAAACAGGCCAGCCGCTCCTGGAGCTCTGCCTCGATGCCCTCGATGGCCTGGCGCATCCGCTCGTCGCCGGCCACGTAGTGGGTGGCCGGGAACACCACCACCTCGCTCAAGGCATGGAGCCGCTCCCCAGTCACCGGATCGACGGTGGTGATCTGCTCTACCTCGTCGCCGAACAGTTGGATGCGAACCACAAACTCCTCATACGCCGGGTGGACTTCGATGACGTCGCCCCGCACGCGGAACCGGCCCCGCACCAGGTTGGTGTCGTTGCGCTCGTACTGCATGTCCACCAGCCGCCGCAGCAGGTCGCGCTGGTCGTAGCTCTGGCCCGCTTTGGCAATGCACAGCAGGTTCTTGTACTCGTCGGGGCCGCCCAGCCCGTAGATGCACGACACCGACGCCACCACGATCACGTCCCGCCGGGTCAACAGCGCCTCGGTGGTGGAATGGCGCAGCCGGTCGATCTCGTCGTTCACCGACGAGTCCTTCTCGATGTAGGTGTCGGAGGCCGGCATGTAGGCCTCGGGCTGGTAGTAGTCGTAGTACGACACGAAGTACTCCACCCGGTTGTCGGGGAAGAACTCCCGCATCTCGTTGGCCAACTGGGCGGCAAGCGATTTATTGGGGGCCAGCACCAAGGTAGGCCGCTGCACCTGCTCGATGGTCCACGCCATCGTGGCGCTCTTGCCCGACCCCGTTATGCCCAACAGCGTCTGGAACCGGTCGCCCCGCTCCAACCCCTCCGAAAGCGCGGCGATGGCCTTGGGCTGGTCTCCCGCAGGCTCGAACGACGAAACCATCCGAAAGGCTGCGTCCCCCAAGCTGCTCACCTATGCGATGCTACCGGCCTCAATCTGGCCGTCGGCATTGGGATCTACGAGTATTCAGCCCTCTTCGACAGCGGGCAGGGCCGTCGGTACCCACAGCTCGGCGAACTCTCGCGCTGACAGGGATTCCAGATCCTGGAGAAGAACTGCGCCCTCCTCCCAGCTGCGCTCGCTGAGTACCTGGCCAGACTCAATCATGAGCACCTGGAACTTATGGCTCGACGGGTGGACACCGTGGTTATCCATCACCACGAACCCCGATATGAGAGCTCCGAACACCCGGAGGGCATTCCTCAAACCGGGAATGCGAACCTGCTCCACCTCGAAGACCGAATTAGCCGATGCTTCGGGGTCGTAAGACACCGACACGGGTTAGACCTGCTCGACTGCCTCTTCGTGGGTGCCTTCGAGAACTTCTGAGCCGCCTTCGGCAGTCTCGAAGTCGGGGGGAGATGCCTCAACGCTCTCGAAGTCGGGGGAAGATGCCTCAACGGCCTCGCCCTCGGCGGGAGTGGCCTCTTGGCCTTCCCCGGTCTCGGAGTAGTACTGGGCCCAGGCCTCGTCTTCATCAGCGGACACGTCCTCAGTGACCGCGCCTATGTAGTTGCCCTCGGCGTCGTAGGCGTGCTCGCCGAAGTGCTCCTGGAACTCGGCGGCCACCACGCCGCCCTCGGCGGCCTGCTTGATCGACAGGCTGATGCGGCGGCGGTTGATGTCGAGGTCGATGATCTTCACCCACAGCTCTTCGCCCGGGGTGACCACCTGCTCGGGCAGGTCGATGTGGTGGGAGGAGATCTCCGAGATGTGGACCAGGCCCTCGATGCTCTCGCCCACCTGCACAAAGGCCCCGAACGGCACCAGCTTGGTGACCCGGCCATACACCAGCTCGCCAACCTGGTGGCTGGTGGCGAACTCCTGCCATGGATCCTGCTGGGTGGCCTTCAGCGACAGGCTGATGCGCTCCCGGTCGAGATCCACTTCCAGCACCTGCACCTCGATCTCGTCGCCCACCTGCACCACCGCGCTGGGGTGATCGACGTGCTTCCACGACAGCTCGGACACGTGCACCAGGCCGTCCATACCGCCCAAATCCACGAACGCGCCGAAGTTCACCACCGACGACACCACGCCGCTGCGTCGCTCGCCCGGCTTGAGGTTGTCCAAGAATGCCTCGCGCTGTTCCTTCTCGGTCTCCTCCAGCCACGCCCGGCGGGACAGCACCACGTTGTTGCGGTTCTTGTCCAGCTCGATGATCTTGGCCTCCAGGGTCTGGCCGATATATGGCTGGAGATCGCGCACCCGGCGCAACTCCACCAGCGAGGCAGGCAAAAAGCCCCGCAGACCGATGTCCACGATCAAACCGCCTTTGACCACTTCGATCACCGGGCCCGAGACGGTGCCTTCCTTCGCCTTGACATCTTCGATGTTGCCCCATGCCCGCTCGTACTGGGCCCGCTTCTTCGACAGGATCAGGTGGCCGTCCTTGTCCTCCTTCTGGAGCACCAGGGCCTCGATCTCCTCGCCGAGGGTGACGATCTCGCCGGGGTCAACCACGTTGCGGATGGACAGCTCCCGAGTGGGGATGATCCCCTCCGACTTGTAGCCGATGTCCAGCAGCACCTCGTCGCGGTCGACCTTCACCACCTTGCCGGAGACGATCTGGCCGTCTTCCACCTGGATCATGGTGGCGGTGTATGCGTCGTCCAAGAACTGGTCTTCGATGTCCTGGTCGGTGATCTGGCGAGGGGTGTAGTTCCCCTCAGCATCAAAGGTTCCCACACCGTCGGGGGCGTCGATCACAGCCGTGGCGGCTGGCGGTGCGGGCTGGGGGGATGGGGCGGTATCGAGGTCGGACACGTTGAGTTGAGCCTCACAGGAGGAAGTGGATAGGACAATGGGCGCGGCACAGCAGCCTGAACCGGCCCGATGATGCTAGCAGCACGCTTTGAACTGGGCTACTTGGCGTCGGCCCAGGTGTGCCCCGACGACAGGTGCACTTCGAGGGGAACCTTCAGGTCGTAGGCCTCGCCCATCGTTGTCACGGTGAGCTCGGCCACTCCGTCGTGCTCGCCCTCGGGAACCTCCAGGATCAACTCGTCGTGTACTTGGAGGATGATGCGGCTGGCGAAGCCCTGGTCTTGGAGCGCGTGGTCGATTCTCACCAGGGCCACCTTGAAGATGTCGGCGGCCAGCCCCTGGATGCCGGCGTTCATGGCCTGGCGCTCGGCCGCTTGGCGAAGCCGGAAATTGGAGGAGTTGATCTCGGGAATCCGAAGCCGCCGCCCGAACAGGGTCTCGGTGTAGCCCCGGGACCGGGCCTCGGCCACCGCTCGATCCATGTACTCCCGCAGCGCGGGGAAGGCCCCGAAGTAGGCGTCGAGGATCACCGCGGCCTCTCCCGTGGGGATGTTCAGCCGCGATCCCAAGCCGTAGGCCTCCATGCCGTAGGCCAGACCGTAGGAAACCATCTTGGCGGTGGACCGCTCCTCAATCCCCACCGCGCCGGGATCGATGCCGAACACCTGGGCGGCCACAGAGGTGTGGACGTCCTGGCCCGACTCGAACGCGTGGATCAGCCCGGGATCCTCGGCCAGGTGGGCGATGCAGCGCAGCTCGATCTGGTTGTAGTCGGCCACCAGCAGCTCGCAGCCCTCCGCAGCCACGAACACCTCCCGGAATACCCGCCCGGTCTCGGTGCGCACCGGGATGTTGTGCAGGTTGGGGGCATCGGAGCTGAGCCGCCCGGTGCGGGCCACCGTCTGGTTGAAAGTGGCCCGGATGCGGTTATCGGGCTCAAGCCCCACGGCGGCCACCAGGCCCTCCCCGTAAGTGGAGCGCAGCTTCTCCACCTCCCGGTAGTCCAGCAGCGCATCCACCACCGGATGCTCGCCCCGCAGCTTCTCCAGGGTGCCGGCGTCGGTGGAGTAAGCCCCGGTCTTGGTCTTCTTCTGAGGGGGAAGGCCCAGCTTGTCGAACAGCAGCTCGCCCACCTGCTTGGAGGAGTTCACGTTGAAGCTCCCCTCGCCCGCGGCATCGATCACCAGCGCCCGAAGCCGCTCGGCGTCGGCCACCAGCCGGTCGCGCAGGCCGGTCAACCCCTCCACGTCCACCCCGATGCCCATGTGCTCCATGCGGGCCAGCACCCGAACCAGGGGCACCTCCATGTCATCGTTGAGGCCTCTCAGGCCTTGGGCGTCCAAGGCGTCCAGGAGTGGAGCAGCCAGATGGGACACGGCCAGGGCCTGAAGGCCAGCCTGCATCGCCGGCACCACCGAATCGCCGGAATCGTCGTCGAACAGCCGGCCCTCGTCGGGCTGATCGATCCCCGGCAACTCCATCGCCGTGTGCGTCCGCATCAGATCGTCGAGCCCGAATCGCCCGCTGGCCGGGTCCAGGAGGTAGGCGGCGATCTGGGCATCCAGGGTAAGCCCGGCGGCATCGATGCCCTGTGAGAGAAGCCACAAGACAAACGGCTTGACGTCGTGGCCCATGAAGGGGGTTCCAGCACTGAAGAATGCGGCCAGGGCATCGTGGCCCGAGGATTCCAACAGCTCGGAGGGCAGCCACATGGTTTGGCCAGCGTCGCGGTCGGCAACCATGGCCAGGCCCAGCAGCCGGCGTCGATGGGGTTGGCTCCGGTCGAACGGGTCGCCCCAACCTGCGGCCAGGGCCACCGGCTCGCCGCTGTCGGCCAGCCGATTCAGCGCTTCGATGGCGGAATCTGCGGTCGAGATGGTCTCCACCGCGGCCTCCAATGCCCCACCAGCGTCGCCGTCGCCGCCCAGATCCACTTCCAGCACTTCGGCCACGAAGTCGCGGAGGCTTCTGAACTCCAAGAAGTCGAACATCTCCTCGATCTCGGCGGTCTTGGGCGGGGCCAAGCCCAGATCGTCCACCCCCAGGTCGAGGGGGACGTCTCGCAACAGCTCCATCAGCTCCAAGTTGAGCTTCACCCGGTCTTGGGCCTCGTCCAGGTTCTCCTGGAGCTTCGGGGTCTGGTCGGCCACGTGCTGATACAGCTCGTCGATAGAGCCGTAGGCGTTGATGAGCTTGGCCGCGGTCTTCTCCCCCACCCCGTTCACACCGGGCAGGTTGTCGGAGGGGTCGCCTCGCAAGGCGGCGTAGGCCACGTAGTCCGACGGCTTCACCCCGGTGCGCTCCTCAATGCCGGCCTCGTCGTAGAGGGCGTAGTCGGACACCCCCCGCTTGTTGTAGAGCACCCGAACGTGGGGGTCTTCCACCAGTTGGTAGGCATCCCGGTCGCCGGTCACCACGATCACGTTCTCGCCCCGGTCGCGGGCCTGGGTGGCCAGCGTGGCGATCACATCGTCGGCCTCCACCCCGACGTGGTCCACCGCGGCGATCCCCAGCGTGTCCACCAGCTGGCGGACAATTCCCATCTGCTGGCGCAGCGCTTCGGGAGTCTCCTCCCGGTTGGCCTTGTAGCTCGACTCCCGCTCGTGGCGGAAGGTCGGCTCGCGCCGGTCGAAGGCCACCCCTACCCGGTCGGGACCGTGGTCGCGCAGGAGGGTCAACAGCATCCTGGTGAAGCCGTAAACCGCGTTGGTCACCTGTCCGCTGGCGGTGGTCATGTCCTCGGGCACGGCGAAAAAAGCCCGGTAGACCAGCGAGTTCCCGTCCACCAGCATGACGGTGCCCGGATCCTGGCCTGCGGCGCCCCCCTCAGCCATCGGCCCGGACCCCGCTCAAGGCTTTCAGCTGGTCGTCGCCCATCTCGACGATCTCGGCGGCCACCTCGGCCATGGGACGGCGCTCGCCCATGGCCTGGTGCTGGATGTGGCTGTAGGCGTCGGACTCCGACATGGCGACCACGTCCATTAGCCGCCCCTTGGCCCGGTCGATGGCCTTGCGGGCCTCCAATCGGGCCTCGGCCCGCTCCACCTGGTGGTTGAGCGCCACCAGCTCCTTGAACCGCACCAAGGCCACCTCCACCGCGGGCACCAGCTCCGCCCGCTCAAAGGGCTTCACCAGATAAGCCAGCGCGCCAGCGTCGGCGGCTCGGGCAATCAGGTCCCGCTGGCTGAAGGCGGTAAGCAGCAGCACCGCGCACAGCCGCTCGTCGCGGATCTGACCGGCAGCGGTGATCCCGTCGGTCCCCGGCATCTTCACATCGAGAATTGCTACATCGGGGCGCTTCTCCCGCACCAAATCGAGCACCTGGTCGCCCCGGCTGGTCTCCCCCACCACCACGTAGCCCTCCTCCTCCAGGGTCTCCCGCAAGTCGAGGCGGATGATGGCCTCGTCCTCGGCCAACACGATCCGCACCGGATCGGGAGATTGCGAAGAGCCGGGCTGGGCCGACGGATCGGCCGCCGAGGTGGAGTCGGGCTGGGCCGACGGGTCAGACATCGGAATAGAACCTGTCCAGCAGATCGTCTTGCTGCTCCTCCAAACTGCCGATCTCCTCCCGGAGCCGGGCCCGATGCCGGGCCATGGTCTCGGCCTGGCGGGCAGCGTCGCGGTGTTGGCGCTCAGCGGCTGGGGTCTCCGATACCAGTGCCCGCAGTCGGGCATCTTCAGCCAGGTCCTCGAAGTGCAGGCACTGCTCCTCGGCTACTTCCAGGTCGGCTCGCAGCCGCTTCATACGGTCGGCCAACTCAGCCAACCGCCGCTCTGCCCTGCTCTGGACCACGAGCCGATGCTACCCACCCGCCACAGCCGCACACTGCTTCGGCTAGAAGCCAAAACCAGGAGCACCACTAGCCTTTTGGCGCACAGCGATGGCAGGAGGCGAATACCGATGAGCGATGAGATCCAGGAGAACGCAGTCAATGGAAAGGTATGGGCCGACTTCTGCGACAACTTGAAAGAGGCCGGCCAGATCATCCTCGACAACAGCACCGACGACCTCGACCGGCTTGAGGGTTTCCGCTATCTGAGCCGTCTGACCCGAGGGGAGCTCGGTCGCCTTGAAAACCACGGCCCCGCCCACACCCAGATCTTGCCCATCGCCCACAACGTGAAGATCGGATGCGACAACCCCGATGCCCTCTACCAGGGCGTCCCCATCAGCGGCGCATACGACTACCGCATCCGCGGGCCGCGGGGCACGGTTAACTATCTGAGCTTGAACGCACTCTCCGGCAGCTTCGGGATGGGAGGTGCGCCCCCCGGCCGGCAGGGCGCCCTGGCGTTCAACGATCCCCAACCGGGCGAGCAGGTGGACGTGATCGCCAGCGCGAGCGAACCCGAATTGGAGCCTGGACAGCGGTGGCTCCAGACGGGACCGGAGACCAACCAGATCGCCATCCGCAACTTCTACCTCGACCGTTCCGCCGAGCGGCCCTCCGAGCTCCACATTGAGTGCCTCAACGGTCCCGACGAACTTCCTCCCCCGCTGAGCGCCCAACGGCTAACGCATGGTCTCGCCCGGGCCGCGCTGGGGGTTCACGGCATCGCGCGACGATTCGTCGAATGGCTGGACATGTTCCAAGAGCGGCCCAACACGCTCGAGTTCCTCCCCAAGCGGGGCGGTCCTGGCGGATGGGGCGACCCCACCCAGAAGTTCCGCCACGGCTATTGGGTGCTCGAGCCCGGCCAGGCCCTGGTGATCGACGTCCCGCCCATCGACGTGTACTACTGGAACTTCCAGCTCAACAACATCTGGGAGGAGTCACTCGACTACGACTGGCTCCAGGTGACCGTCAACAAGCACACCGCGGTGTACGAGCCCGACGGCACAGCCCGCATCATCGTGGCCGACGAGGACCCCGGCTTCGCCAACTGGATCCACACCGCCTACCGCCGCCACGGCACCATGGGCCTGCGCTACAACCAAGTGGCCGAAGACATCCCCCCCACCCTCCGAGTGATGAACGTCGCCGATCTGGAGAGCCTGCGTTAGCCAAAGACAAAACGCTAAGTCGAGCTGGCCCATTGTTGGAGACCAGCACCCGAATTACGCTTCACCCATGAGTCCAGAACCTGACCGCGATGTTCTGGGAATCTCGGGAGCAGATGCCCCACGGCCTGAGCCGCGCCCGAGGATCAAGAAGAAGGACTACGAGCGGGAACTGTCTCGACTCCAAGAGGAGTTGGTGCGGTTGCAGCGCTGGATCCGCCACAAGGGGCTCAAGGTGGTGGTGATCTTCGAGGGGCGCGACGCGGCCGGAAAGGGCGGGGCGATCAAGCGGATCGCCGAGCGGACGAATCCCAGGGTGGTGCGGGTGGTGGCGCTGGGCACCCCCAGCGACCGGGAGAAGACCCAGTGGTGGTTCCAGCGCTATGTGGCCGAGTTGCCCGCCGAGGGCGAGATGATCCTGTTCGACCGCAGCTGGTACAACCGGGGGGTGGTGGAGCCGGTGATGGGGTTCTGCACCGAGGAGGAGTACCGGGAGTTCCTGCGGTCGTGCCCGGAATTCGAGCGGATGCTGGTGCGGTCGGGGATCATCTTGATCAAGTACTGGTTCTCGGTTAGCGACGAGGAACAGGAGCGCCGCTTCCACAACCGGATCAACGATCCGTTACGGCGTTGGAAGCTCTCACCGATCGACATCGAGGGCCGAACCCGGTGGGTGGAGTTCTCCAAGGCCAAAGACACCCTGTTCGCCCACACCGATATCACGCAGGCCCCCTGGTATGTGGTCAACGCCGACTCCAAGAAGGCAGCCCGGTTGAACTGCATCTCGCACCTGCTGTCGATGATCCCCTACGAGGAAGTGCCCTGGGAAGAGGTCGAGCTCCCCGAGCGCCAGGACAGGACCGGCTACGTGCGCCCTCCCATGTCCGACCAGACTTTCGTCCCCGAGATCTACTGAAGCGCTCCCAGCTAGCCGTCTGACGACGGCCGCCACATAGACCGCTCCCTTTGAAGCGGGTCGGATGCCAGGGTTGGGGTGTCGTCGAGAATCATGGCCATGCGCTGGTCGAGGTCGTAGCGGGGCCAGGGGCCGAGCTCGGCGGTTGAAGGGTCTCCAGTACGGGCAAAGGCCGCCCATGCCGTTCGCATGCCTCGGCCCAGCGCCTCGGCGGAGTTATCGGCGCCGATGAACTCGCGCCAGCCGTCCACGTGGAAGCTGTCGAAAGCGAAGGGCAGGTCGATGGCGTGGAACGCCCCTTTGTCCGGGTCGGCCTGGGAGCACCAGCGGAAGTCGTAGAGATAGGTCCTCGCCCCAGTGGAAGCCCGCAAGTCGGCGATGCGCTCGATCGGCTCCCTCATGGAGACATCGGTGTTGATGGCGGTCAGGATGTCGGAGTCTGAGGTCCAGTCGGTGCCCTCGGCAGCTTGGCGGTACTCCCCCACTACCGCCTCCACGTCGCTGGGAGAGGGCTCGATACCAGTCCTCTCGCCGATATGGCCGCCCACCGTGTGATGCAGGATCTGCTCGGAGCTCTCTTCGGGCAGTTGCTGGTGGAACAGGCGCAGTTCATGGGCAGTGGCGCCGATTATCACGTCGATATCAGTCGCCGCGCCCGTTTGGAGCAGCTCTGACGGGGGGCCCGGAATGAGCGATCCGTCGACCACAGGGTGGAACGGCATCGGCCCCACTGTGATCATCATGTCCATCACGGTCTTGAACTGGGCCTCAACAATTGCTTCCGGTTCCAGCCGCCGCAGCCCTGCCACATCGCTCACCTCGGCGTTGTCCGTGAAGGAGCGGGCCACAGTGGCCGCAACATCGGGCGACTGGGTCATGTCGACGCCGGGGCTCTGCATGATGGCCCGCCGCAACACCGCCGAGATGCCCGGACTGCCGAGCAGATGCAGTATCGACCCCGCCCCTGCCGACTCGCCGAACGCGGTCAGGGTGCCCGGATCTCCGCCGAAATTCCCCGCATTGGCCGCCACCCATTCGAGGCCGAGCCGCAGGTCATGAAGACCGCAGTTTGCCGTAGTTCCCTCCCCGCCCGGCACCTGGCGCAGGTCCATGAACCCCAGCGCCCCCACCCGATAGTTCACCGAGGCCACCACTGCCTGCTGCTCCCCCGCCAGCCTCGCCCCGTTGTAGAGCGGGAACGAACCGCCGCCAGTGAGGAACGCACCCCCGAAGACCCACACCAACACCGGCAAATCAGACGTATCCCCCGCCGGCGCCCACACATTCAGGGTCAAGCAATCCTCCGAAACCGAAGTCGCATCCGCCCCCGGAATCACCCCGGTGTACGGGCCGTCGACCACCTGGACGGGATCGGGCCCGAACGCAGTCGCATCGAGCACTTCCGTCCAAAGCTCTGCCCTCTCAGGCGCGCAGAACCGGCGCTCCCCTACCGGCGGCTTCCCATACGGAATCCCCAAGAACTGGCAAACCGGCCCATTGGGCGTATCAGCGACCGTGCCCCGAATAGGCCCATTCGTCGTCTCAACGACAGATCCCAATTCCGGGCGTCTATTCATGCGATACACCACTGCCTGGCGGGTTGACATGCACGGTGACGATCGCGAGCTCGTGGTACTGCTGGTGGAGCACGGAGGTGGCGTAGTGCTGCAACAGCCGCAGTGAAACGTCTCGCTCGACCGGTCGGCCGGCCGTTGGCTCGTCGAGCACGGCCAAACGATCTTCGATGTTCTCCCCCCGGGCCGCAGCCACGAACTCGAGCACCGCCCGCCCGTCCTGTTTGCTGGCCGTGACGCGCAGCGTTCGGTCGTCTGGAGCGTCTCCAGCCTGCTCGGCTTCGAGCAACGTCACCAGCGTCTCCTCGGCCACCGCGTCGAGCCGCTGCGACATCGAGGTCGCCCAGCCATGGCGCTTTGCAAAGCCCTTCAGGAACTCCTGGATGCCGGGGAGCTCCGGCATTGCCAGATTGGTGCGCAGTCGCTGGCGGCGGGATTGAGTGGCCTCGGTGAACAGCGTCAACACGATGGCCACGAGGCCGCCTGAAGTCATGCCGTTCTCCAACAGCCCGCCGGCGAAGCCCTCCAGGTATTCCGGGAAGATCAGATTGTTCTGGAACCCGACGCCGAGCCAGAAGGCGATGCCCGCAATCAGGCCCTTTCGGTAGTCCGAAGCCTCTTCGGAGACGATCCTCATGCCGACCACGAACAGCAGCGCCATCAGCACGGTGACATACGCCGCCACAACCGCGTCGGGGATGGCGAGCACCAGCGCCAAGAACTTGGGCAAGAACGCCAACATGATGAATGTGACACCAATGGCGACACCCACGCGGCGGGCGGCAACGCCGGTCAGCTCGGTGATCGAGACGCTCGTCGAATAGGTGGTATTGGGCACCGTGCCGGCCACCCCCGACAGCAGATTGCCGGTGCCGTCGGCGGCCACTGCTCCCTGCACGACGCGGTAGTCCACCGCTCGCGGCTTGCGCCACGACACCCGCTGGATGGCCACGGAGTCGCCGATGGTCTCCACCGCCCCGATGATCGTGACGATCACGAAGGCGGGCAGGAGGCTCCAGAACACCGAGCCGAACGAGACGTCAAAGCCAGGCCATCCGCCGTCGGGCGCACCGATCCAAGCGGCGTCGCCCACCTGATCGAATTCGTAGAGCCCAGAGGCGGCGGCCACGATCGAGCCGGCCACCACGCCGATGACTGGCGCCCACAGGCGCAGGCCGCCGGAGGACTTCAGCGCGATGGCGATCACCAACAGAATGGTGACCAGGGCGCTCGTCGGCGCGCTCCAGTCCGACTTGCCTTCCGGCGAAGCGCTCACCATGTCGAATATGAGCGGCATCACGGTTACCGCAATGAGCATCAACACGGTGCCGGCCACCACGGGAGTGACCAGTCGTCTGAACAGCGAGAGCCTTGCGGCTAGCAAGAACTGGAACAGCGACGATGCCACCACGAGCACGGCCAGTAAGTCGGGGCCCCCCTGTACCAACGCCGCCACGCATACGGCGATAAAAGCGCCCGACGTCCCCATGAGCAGCACGTACCCGGCCCCGATGCGCCCAAACCGAACCGCTTGGAGAATTGTGCTGATGCCGCTGACTATTGCCGCCGCAAACACCGCCCAGGTCAGATACGAGCCACTGCCGCCCGCAGATCGAATGACGATCGCCGGCGTGAGCACAATGCCTGCGATCGACAGAATCGCGAACTGAAGCCCCATCCCCGCCGTCAGCGCAGTCGGCGGCCTATCGTCGGGCTCAAATCGAATCCGACGCTGATCAGCGAGGTCACTCTGTTCCATGGCGCCCATGCTTGCATCTACAGAGTGCCCGGGAGAGTGCCCGGGGAGGGAGTCGAACCCTCACTCCCTTGCGGGAACCGGATTTTGAGTCCGGCGCGTCTACCAATTCCACCACCCGGGCGGGGGGCCAGCATGCTGGCTGGGGGAAGGGCAGTTTACCCAGTGCTGTGGCGGGGAAGCTTGCTGGATAACTTGGGCGGACGGGCTTGTCTCGTAGAGTGTTGAAACCCCACTGTTATCTGAGAGGTCTGACACCTGATGATCTGTTTCACCTATCCCGGCCAGGGATCCCAAAAGGCCGGCATGGGTTCGGCCTGGGTCGACCATCCCTCGTGGGAGCTGGTGGCCGAGGCCTCTGAGGCAGCGGGGCGCGATGTGGCCCGGCTCCTGCTAGACGCTGATGACGACGAGCTGCGCCACACCCGCAACTCCCAGCTCGCCACGTTCATGGTGTCGATGATCGCGCTGGACGCCGTGACCCGGGTGGGCATCGAGACCGCCGGCCACGCTGGCCACAGCCTGGGCGAGTACTCCGCGCTGGTGGCCGCCGGCGTGGTGGACTTCTTCGACGGCGTCCGCCTGGTGTCGGAGCGGGGCGAAGCCATGCAGGTGGCCGCCGAGGAGCAAGACGGCACTATGGCCGCGGTCATGGGCCTCGACGACGACTTGGTGGAGCAGGCGTGCGAGCAGGCCGATGGCGACGTGTGGGTGGCCAACTACAACGCCCCAGGCCAAGTGGTGATCGCCGGCGCCCCCTCGATGGTGGACGCAGCCGGCACCCTCGCCAAAGACCTGGGGGCCAAGCGGGTCATGGCCCTGCCCGTGGGCGGCGCCTTCCACACCCCGTTCATGGCATCGGCCAAAGACCGGCTCCAAAAGGCCATCGGCAAGACCGAGTTCCGGGTGCCCGACCACCCGGTGTACGCCAATGTGGATGCCGCCGCCCACACCGGCGCCGACATCTGGTCCGACCTGCTCAACGATCAGCTCACCAGCCCGGTGCGCTGGCGCCAGTCGGTCCACAACATGTGCGACGACGGCTTCACCACGTTCGTGGAGCTGGGGCCGGGCGCGGTGCTCACCGGGACGGTGAAGCGCACCGCCAAAGACTGCCAGCAGCTCAAGGTGAACGCCCCCACCGACATCGACGCGGTGCTGGAAGCCCTGGCTGGGCCCCCAGTAGCCGCTGCCGGCCCGCTGGAGGGTGAGGCCCTGTTCGCCACCGAGCGGCTGGTGGTGAGCCCCGCAGCCGGCGTCTTCCAGCCCACCGAAGACAATCTGCTGGGCACCGGAGTGACCGCCGGCCAGCTGCTGGGCCATGTGGGCGACACTGAGGTCCACACTCCCTGGGCTGGGGTGATCATGGGATTTTTGGCCGTGGACGGCGAGCGGGTCACGGCCAGCCAGCCCATCGCCTGGCTGCGCACACAATGAGGAGACAAGGACGATGACGAGGGCGGCCATCACCGGTGTGGGCACCGCGAAGGGCCACAAGGTGGTCACCAACCACGACTTGGCCCAAACCCTCGACACCAGCGACGAGTGGATCGTGGAGCGCACCGGCATCCACGAGCGCCGGGTGGGGGGCAGCTGCCTGGAGCTGGGCGGCCAAGCAGCCAAGATCGCCCTCAAGCAGGCCGAGATCGACGCCACCGACCTCGACCTGATCATCTGCTCCACCTGCACCCCCGACCAGGTGTTCCCCGCCGTGTCCAACCGCATCCAAAACGAGTTGGGGGCATCCTGCGGGGCGTTCGACCTGAACGCGGCCTGCTCGGGCTTCACCTACGGCGTGTCGTTGGCCCAGTCCCAGATCGCCGTCGGCATGGAGCGGGTGCTGGTAATCGGCGTGGACACGCTCAGCCGGTTCACCGACTGGGACGACCGCTCCACCGCCATCTTGTTCGGCGACGGGGCCGGCGCGGTGGTGCTGGAGCCGGCCATCCGCGATGACCGGGGCGTGCTCAGCACGTTCATGGGCTCCGAGGGCCGCTTCGCCGACCTCTTGATCTGCGACTTCGGCGACTACATCAAAATGGACGGCAAGGAGGTGTTCCGCCAGGCGGTGCGGGTCATGGTCTCAGCCAGCCAGCGGGTGCTGGCCGACGCCGGGCTGGAGGCATCGGATGTGGCTGCGGTGATTCCCCACCAGGCCAACTTCCGGATCATCGAAAGCGCTATGAAACGCCTGGACATCCCCATGGACAAGGCCGCCACCGTGCTCGAGACCACCGGCAACACCTCATCGGCCTCCATCCCGCTGGCCATGGACGAGGCGGTGTCGAAGGGGGCCATAAACGACGGTGATGTGGTGCTGCTGGTGGGCTTCGGCGCAGGTATGAGCGTCGCCGCCGCGCTGCTACGCTGGGGCCAGTGAGCACATCCAGGGTTGTCCTGGTGACCGGCGGGAACCGGGGCATCGGGCTGGCGACAGCCGCTGAGTTCGCCCAAAACGGCCATCAGGTGGCGGTGACCTACCGCAGCGAGCCCCCGCAATCCAACGGGCAAGTCGATCTGTTGGGCGTGTGCTGCGACGTGACCGACGAGAACCAGATCGAAGCCGCCTTCGCCGAGATCGAAGAGCGGCTCGGCCCGGTCGAGGTGCTGGTGTCCAACGCCGGAATCAACCGCGACAAGCTGCTGATGCGCATGAGCGAGGCCGACTTCACCGACGTGATCGACGCCAACCTGACCGCCGGCTACCGGGTGGCCAAGCGGGCCACCAAGTCGATGATGCGCAACCGCTGGGGCCGCATCGTATTCGTGTCGTCGGTGGTGGGCGCCGTGGGTCAGGCCGGGCAGGCCAACTACGCCGCCTCCAAAGCGGGCCTGGTGGGGCTGAGCCGATCGCTGGCCAAGGAACTGGCCAGCCGCAACATCACCGTCAACGTGGTGGCACCCGGCCCGGTGGGCACCGACATGTTGAACCATCTCGACGAGGACCGCCGCTCGGCCATTATCGACGCGGTTCCCCTCGGACGATTGGGCGAACCCTCCGAAATTGCTGCCACCATTTCCTTCTTGGCCTCCGACGCCGCCGGCTACGTCACCGGAGCGGTAATTCCGGTAGACGGTGGCCTGGGCATGGGAGGATGAATGCCCGGATACGCATTGGAAAACCCATCCAAGGACCACCCGTCCACAAATAGGAGAGAACAAGCGTGAGCGACGACAACTTCACCCGCTTCCAGAACTGCACCGTGGAGGTGCTGTCGGTGGAGGCCGATCAGGTCACTCCCGAGGCCACCTTTGCCGAGGACTTGGACTCAGACAGCCTCGACTTGGTCGAGTTGGTGATGGCGCTCGAAGAAGAGTTCGACATCGCCATCGACGAGGAAGAGCTGGAGGGCATCGAGACCGTGGGCCAGGCCTTCGACTTGGTGACCGTCAAACTGGGATGACCTCGCCGCCATCTGACGAGACGAATTCCAACCCTCGGCCGCGGAGCACGAGCCCGTGACGGCGCCGCGCCGAGTGGCAGTCACCGGCATCGGGGTCTTGGCCTGGCCCGGCCTCGGCCGGGATGCCTTCTGGCAGGGGCTGCTGGAGGCCCCCGCCGAGGGGCGTCGGGTGATGGACCACTTCGATCCCCTCCCCCATTTCGAAACCCCCAAGGAAGCCCGCCGCACCGACCGGTTCGCCCAGATGGCCCTGGCCGCGGCGGCCGAGGCGCTGGAGCAGTCGGGCGAGCTCAGCGCCGACCCCGGCCGCACCGGCGTGTGGGTGGGAACGGGCGTGGGAGGCCTGCGGACCCTGGAAGATCAGATCCAGGTCCGCATCGACAAGGGCGAACGGCGGGTGTCGCCGTTTCTGGTGCCGATGCTTATGGCCAACGCTGCATCAGCGGCCATCTCCATGCGCTACGGCTTCTCCGGGCCGTGCGAGAACACGGTCACCGCCTGCGCCGCGGGCACCCAGTCGATTGCCAACGCGGCCATGTTGATCCGCTCCAATCGCTGCGATGCGGTGATCACCGGTGGGAGCGAGGCCTCCAACTCCATCACCGGCGAGGCCACCTTCTGGAACATGACCGCGGTGTCCCGATCGCACCTCAGCCGCCCGTTCGACTTGGAGCGCGACGGCTTCATCCAAGCCGAGGGAGCGGCGGTTTTTGTGCTGGAGGAGTTGGAAACGGCCCGAAGCCGAGGAGCGACCGTGCTGGGCGAGATCCTGGGGGGTGCCAGCAACGCCGACGCCCATCACATCACCGCCCCGTCGCCAGGGGGCGCGGGGGCAGTGCGGTGCATGGAGTTGGCCTTGGCCGATGCCGGGCTGGAAGCAAGCGACATCGTCCACATAAACGCCCACGGCACGTCCACCCCGCTGAACGACGCCGCCGAAGCCGAGGCCATCCAGAAGGTGTTCGGCACGCCGGGGCCGCTGGTCACCTCCACAAAGGGCGTGACCGGTCACGCCCTGGGAGCGGCAGGGGCCATTGAGGCGGCCGCGGTGCTGTTGGCCATGGAACACGGGTCGATCCCCCCCACCTACGGGTACGAGACCCCCGACCCTGAGATGGCCCCCATCCAAATCGTGGCCCCCGATCCGGCCCCGTGGACGCCAGGGCCGTCGCTGTCGAACTCCTTCGGCTTCGGCGGCCACAACGGGACCATCGTGATCGGGCCCCCGCCCGAATAGCCGGCATCTGCCCACTGGCACCTACCGCCGGCGCTTGGCCGCCGGCGCCGATCAGTCGGCGTCTACCACCACGAACAGCAGCTCGCAGGAGCAGGCCAGATCGCCGCCAACCGACGCCCGCCCCTGGCCTCGGCCGGCCCGGGCCGACAGGCGGGTCATCTCCACTTCCAGGTCCAAGCGCTCACCGGGGACCACCTGGCGGCGGAAACGGGCGCTGTCGAGGCCGCCGAACAGAGGCAGCTTGCCGGCGAATCGGTCGTCGCAGAGGGCGATGTAGGCCCCGAGTTGGGCGATGGCCTCGGCCATCAGCACTCCCGGCAGCGTGGGACGCCTGGGAAAGTGGCCGGCGAAGAACGGCTCGTCGCCAGTGAGCTGCCAATAGCCCTCGGCCCGCTCCCCGATCACCATTGAGGTGACCTCGTCCAAGAACAGGAACGGGGGGCGGTGCGGGAGAACCTCAGCCGGAGGTCTCATAAGGCTGCTCTTGTTCCGCTATTCCTCAGGCAGTGCCGCAGCCAGGTTGATCGCGGTGTTCTTGGGGCTGATCTTGTACCAGGCGCGCTCAATCCGGCCGTCTTCATCTACAAGGAAGGCGGAGCGGACAATGCCCCAGTAGGTGTTCCCGTACATCTTCTTCTCCCGCCACACCCCGAAGGCCTCGGCAGCCTCATGGTCGGGATCCGAGAGGAGGGAGTAGCCGAGGTCGCACTTCTCATCGAATCGCTTCTGGCGGTCGGGCTTGTCCCCGCTGATTCCCACTGCGGAGATGCCCCGTTCTGCGGCGATGTCACGCACGCCGATTGCCTGATTCGTTCAACCGGGAGTGAGCGCTTTGGGAAAGAAGAAAATCGCCAGCTTCCGTCCGGCAAAGTCACCCAGCGACACCTGATTGCCGTTCTGGTCCTCCAGGGCGAACGCCGGCGCTTGATCGCCGGGAGACAACAGCCAATCATCCATGGATCGACTCTATCGGATCAGGTTCCCTTGACGGCTGCCTTCAGCCGGGCCCCAGCGCTCACCTTGCAGCCCTTGGCGGCGGCAATCTGGATGGTCTCGCCAGTGCGGGGGTTGCGACCGGTGCGAGCGCCTCGAGATGTCTGCTCGAAGGACACGAAGCCGGTGATCGATACCTTGTCGCCCAAGATCACCTGCTCAGTGACGACAGTCTCCAGGCTGCTGAGCACCGCGTCCACGGAACTCTTGCTCTCACCGGTGCGCTCGCTGATGGCGCTGACCAACTCTGACTTGTTCATGGAATCCTCCTGAATACTGAATTACGCGAGTGTAATTCAGTTGGAATTTGACACAAAGTTCTCAGAGTCAATCAGTCCGCAGTGGAAAAATGCCAAGTTCTCAGGCTCAATCCAAGGCTAGGCGGAATTGCCCAACCAGATCGCCCACCGCGGCGGGTCCGCCGTCGCCCAGCATCCGGCGCACCACCGCCGAGCCCACCACCGCGCCGTCGGCCACTCGGCACACCTCCTGGGCCTGCTCGGGCGTGCCCACGCCCACTCCCACCAGAACGGGCACGTCGGTTACCTGCTTGAGCCTCCCGGCCATAACCACCGCCGACGACGCCAGCTCGTCGCGCTCCCCGGTCACTCCCAGAAGCCCCACCCCGTAGACGAATCCCCGGGTTCGAGCGCAAATCCGACCCAGCCGCTCGTCGGAGGCGGTGGGCGCGGCCAACAGCACCGTCTCCACCCCCGCAGCGTCGGCCGCCTCGGTCCACGGCCCCGCTTCCTCCAGAGGCAAGTCGGGGAGGATGGCGGCAGCCACGCCCTGCTCAGCTAGCACCGAGGCGAACCGCTCCAAGCCGAATCGGAAGGCGATGTTGTAATAGGTCATCACCGCCAGCGGGACGCCGATGTCGAGTCGCCCGAGGGCGTCCAAAACCGCCAGCGGGGTGATCCCGCCTGCCAGCGCTCGGTCGTTGGCCTGCTGGATGACCGGGCCGTCCATCACCGGATCGGAGAACGGTATGCCCACTTCGATCGCGTCGGCGCCCGCGTCGGCGGCGGCGGCCAGTCCGGCCTGCCAGTCGCCCAGCCCCCCGGTGAGATAGGGAACCAGCGCCTTGCCGCCTCGGGAGCGGCGGGCCCGCAGTGCGGCCTCCAACGGGCCGGGCTCAGCGCTCATTCAGATTGTCCGTCGTCTCCGCTGGCGCTGCCGTCGGCCACCAGCCGGTCCATCATCTGGTCGACGTCTTTATCGCCCCGGCCGCTGAGGTTCAACAACACCGACTGGCCGGCCAGCTCCTGGCGGGCCCGCGACACCCAGGCCAAGGCATGGGCCGGCTCCAGCGCGGGGATGATCCCCTCGGTGCGCGACAGCAGCTCGAAAGCGGCCACCACCTCGTCGTCGGTAACCGTCTCATAGCGGGCCCGGCCGATGGCTGCCAGATGAGAGTGCTCCGGGCCGATGCCGGGATAGTCCAAACCGGCGGATATCGACTCAGCCTCCAGCACTTGGCCGTGCTCGTCTTGCATCAGAAACGACTTGGAGCCGTGGACCACACCGGGAACTCCCCGGCCTATGGCTGCCCCGCCCGCCGGCTCCACCCCCACCAGCGCGGCGTCGCCTTCTACGAAGCCGCTGAAGATGCCGATGGCGTTGCTGCCACCCCCCACACAGGCGGTGACCACATCGGGGTCACGCCCCATCAGCGCACGGCACTGCTCCCGGGCCTCGTCGCCGATCACCCGGTGCAGCTCCCGCACCATCCACGGGTAGGGGTGGGGGCCCATAACCGAGCCCAAGCAGTAGTGCGAGCTCTCCACGGTGGCCACCCAGTCGCGCATGGCCTCGTTGATGGCGTCTTTCAGCGTCCGGCTGCCCGACAGCGCCGATCGCACCTCGGCCCCCAGAAGCTGCATTCGGAAAACGTTGAGGGCTTGGCGCTCCATGTCCACCTCGCCCATGTACACCACGCATTCCAGCCCCAGAAGGGCGGCCGCGGTGGCAGTGGCCACGCCGTGCTGGCCGGCGCCGGTCTCAGCCACCAGCCGGGCCTTGCCCATGCGAACGGCCAAAAGGGCCTGGCCCAGCACATTGTTGATCTTGTGAGAACCGGTATGGTTGAGATCCTCCCGCTTCAGCAGCAGCCGCAATCCCAGCTCTTCAGACAGGCGGTGGCACTCGGTGAGCGGCGACGGGCGCCCGGCGTAGTCGGCCAGCAACTGGTTCAGCTCGCCCCGAAAGCTCTCGTCGGCCCAGGCGGAGCGGAACGCGGCCTCCAGCTGCTCGCAGGCCGGTACCAGGGTCTCGGGCACAAACCGCCCGCCGAAATCCCCGAACCGCCCGCCTACGGGCTCGGCCATGGTCATCGCCGCACCACGCGGTCAACTCGTTGGGCAAACACAGCCACGATCACTGAAACCGCTCTTCCTGCCAGTCGTAGGGGCCTTCGTCGTAGGGCTCTGTTTCATCGGGCTCATGGTCACCGAGCTCTTGGTCGGTGGAGTCGGGGCGAGATGGCTCGGTCTCCCGGACCGCGTTGATGAAGGCCCGCAGTCGGGCCGGGTCTTTGCGACCGGGCGAGAGCTCTACTCCGGTGGACACGTCCACCCCCCACGGGCGCACCTTGGCGATGGCCATGGCCACATTCTCCGGGGTGAGCCCCCCGGCCATGATGAGCCGGATCCCGCCGGGCGCACCCTCGGCCAGCGACCAGTCGAATACCTGGCCGGAGCCGGGGTTGTCGGAGTCCACCAGCACCATGTCGGCGCCGTAGCGGTCGGCCATGGCCAAAGCGGCGCTGCCTCCGGGAAACGCCTTGATCACCGCCGGCACCTTCTCGCGAATCAACTGCGTGTCGGCGATGCTCTCCCGTCCGTGGAGCTGGGCCACCTTGAGGCCGCAGCGGTTGACAATCTCCGCCACCCGCTGAGGGGCCTCGTTGCGGAACACGCCCACGGTGAGAACGCCGGGGGGAAGCAGCCCCACGATCTCCTGTACTCGGGGTGGGGCGATCTGACGGGACGATGGAGCCAGCACGAAGCCCACGGCGTCGGCGCCCAGCGCGGCGGCCAGCAGGGCGTCGGCGGCGGTGGTGATGCCGCAGATCTTGATGAACACTGGCTCCAAAACTACCGGCTGACCCGCCCCATACTTGGGTTGTTAACGGGGAACGGCTGACGCCCGGGCCGGGTAGTCGGCCACACACACCTCAGCCGGCATCTCCACGGCGCGCTTGATGTAGCCCAGCGCCACCGTGCTGCCGGTAACTGCGTCCCAGGCCGCGCTGGTGATGGTGCCGATCTCAGCACCGTCGGAAGAGGCAACGGAGTCGCCAGAGGCCAGCTCAACCCGGTGGTCCAGAATCAGCAGCCTAAGGTACCGGGGGGCGGTGCTGCCCCGGGAGTCCATGCGGGCCACCAGCTCCTGGCCGGTGAAGCACCCCTTGGTGAAGCTCACCGTTAAGGTAACCACCTCCGCCTCGGCCGGGATGGTGCGCTCGTCGATGTCCACCCCCATGCGGGGAAACCCGCTCCTGATCCGATGGGCCTCCAGGGCTTCAGGGCTGATTCGGGGCACGTCGTTGGACACCGTCGGCGCGGGGCCGAGCACATCGACCCCGCCGGTGGGAACCGGGCCGACGACCTCCCCAGAAACAGCTGCCTGTTCAGCGCTTGGGCCGCGCACCGCGATGCACTGCCATTGGAGCGGATCAAGGGTCACGTCGGTGCGGAGCATGAACCGCTTGAGCCGGGCGGTCACCTGCTCCAGCGGCCCGTCGGTGTCGAGGATGAACCGGTCGGCGGCCTGGCGGGTCACCCGCACCAGGGCATCGATGCGCCCCTGGGGTTGCAGGATGAGCGACCAGGCGCACTGGCCGGGGGCCAAAGCGGCCACGTCTTGGCTGAGCTGGCCCTGCAAGAACGCCTCGGCGTCGGGGCCGGCCACGGCCAGCACCGCCCGCTCGGTGGGGCAGGCCCCCACCGCAGTGCTCAGATCAATGGGAGTGCTCACACTGTGCCAATCACGCCGGGCCAATCATGCCGGGGCAATCATGCCAGGCCAGACATGCCGGGGCAGTCAAGATTGCCGGCTTCGGCTCATCCGCCGGGCGGCGGGCACGGCCAGCAGCAGGGCTCGGGCTTTGTTGCGGCACTCCAGGTCTTCCTGTTCGGGGACGCTGTCGGCCACGATGCCGGCCCCGGCCTGCACCGAGGCCCGCCCGCCTTGGACAACCATGGTGCGGATGGCGATGGCGGTGTCGATGTTCCCTGAGAAGTCCAGGTATCCCACCACACCGGCATAGGGCCCCCGCTTCACCGGCTCCAGGTCGTCGATGATCTCCATGGCCCGCACCTTGGGCGCCCCCGACACCGTGCCCGCAGGCAGGGTGGCCCGCAGCACGTCCACCGGGGTGCGGCCCGGGGCCAGATCGCCCGACACCTGCGATGTGAGGTGCATCACGTGGCTGTACCGCTCCAGGGTCATCATCTCGTCCACCGTCTCGGTGCCGAAGGTAACCACCCGGCCCACATCGTTGCGGGCCAGATCGAGCAGCATGATGTGCTCGGCGATCTCCTTGGGATGCTCGGACAGCTCGGCGGCCATCCGGCGCTCATCGGCCTCGGTGCGGCCCCGACGGCGGGTGCCGGCGATGGGCCGGGAGATGACCCGCCCGTTGAGCAGCTGCACCATGGGCTCCGGCGAGCACCCCACCAGCGACACTTCGGGCACGCGCACGAAGTACATGTAAGGGCTGGGGTTCACCTGGCGCAGCGAGCGATACACGTCGAATGGCTCGGCCTCCAGGTCGAAGTCGTAGCGCTGGGCCAGCACCACCTGGAATATGTCGCCGGCCAGGATGTGCTCCTTGGCCGCCTCCACCGCGTCGCAGAAGCTCTGCGGGCCCATGGAGGACACCACCTCGGGAAGCTCCTCTTCTTCAACGGGGGGCTCCAGCAGCGGCTCGGCCACCGGCCGGGCCCCGTCGGCGGCCAGCTGCTCGAGGGCTGAAGCGGCGCGGTCATAGGCGGCGTCGATCTCGGCTTGGGAAGATCCCGGAGGAACGATCACGTTCTCGATCAGGATCACCCGCTGACGCCAGTGGTCGAACACCGCCAGCTCGCCGATCACCGACAGCACCGCATCGGGAAGCTCCTGATCGTCCGCGGGCACATCGGGCAGATGCTCCACTTCTCGGACCACGTCGTAGCCCAGATAGCCCACAAGACCGCCGTGCAGCGGGGGCAGCTCGTCGATCACCGGCGACTGCCACTGCGACAATATGTGCTCGATCGCGGCCAGTATCCCCTGGTCGAGCGGGGTTCCCTCGGGGAATTGCCCGGTGGCGGCCACCTGGCGGCCGCGGGCCACCAGGGTGCCCAGAGGGCGGCGGCCAATGAAGGAGAATCGGCTCCAGCGCTCGCCGTGCTCCACCGACTCCAGCAGGAAGCCGGGCTCGTCGCCCACGGTTCGCACGAAGGCGGCCACCGGGGTGGTGAGGTCGGCCACCAACTCCCGCCACACCGGCACCACCGACCACTCGGCGGCCAGCCGGTGGAACTCTTGGCGGTCGGGGCTTGTCGCGGTCATGCGAGCGCTCGGCTGCGATCGGGAGCGGTCACGGTCATGCGGGCCGGATTACTCCGAAGGCGGCAATGGCTCATCGAAAGAGCGGAAGAAGCACGAGTACTTCCCGAGGTGGCAGGCGCCGCTGCCCTCCTGCTCCACGATGAACAGCAGGGTGTCGCCGTCGCAGTCGTAGAACGCTTCCCGCACGTATTGGCGGTCGCCGGAGGTCTCTCCTTTGCACCAGTACTCCTGGCGGGATCGGCTCCAAAACCAGGTGCGCCCGGTTTCCAGGGTGCGCTCCAGCGATTCCCGGTTCATCCACGCCATCATCAGCACCTGGCCCCCGTCATGGTCCTGCACGATGGCCGGAACCAGCCCGTCACTGTTGTACGTGACCTGGTCCAGCGTTCCCGGGGCAGCTTCTATTGGCGTGATAGCTGGCATGGCCCCATCGTAGGAGCAGACTCCGGCCCAGTTAGAGCCATTTGCCAGCCGGGATCAGAGGTAGAGGCCGGTGCTGCCCTCGTCGAGGCGGGGGGCGGCCACCGCATGGATGTCCCGCTCCCGCAATATGAGGTAGTCGGCGCCCCGCACCTCCACCTCGTAGCGGTCTTCGGGGTTGAACAGCACCTGGTCGCCCGACTCCACCGTGCGGACGTTGGGACCCACCGCAATGACCTCGGCCCAGGCTAGGCGCTTGCCCACCTGGGCTGTAGCCGGGATGAGGATGCCACCGGTGGTGCGCCGCTCCCCCTCGGGGATGTCGAGCTGCACCAAGATGCGGTCGTTGAGCATCTTGATGGGGAGTTTGTCCTCGGGCGCGACCGCACTCGCGCTCTTTGCTGCCTTGGCCATGGGGTGCCAACGCTACCGTGACGGGCATATGACCGACGATTTCGGGCCGACTGCCACCACATTGACCCCAACCACATTGACAACAGCCGACGGCCTCAGCCTCGAGGCCCAGTGGACGGTGCCCGACGAGCCCCGGACCAGAGTGGTGATTTGCCACCCCCATCCCCAGTACGGGGGCAACATGCACTCGCTGGTGGTCTCCACCCTGTTCACCCACTTGGTGGGTGCTGGGTGTGCGGTTCTGAGATTCAACTTCCGAGGAGTGGGAAGCTCTGAGGGCGAGCACGATTTCGGCGAGGGCGAGCAGCTCGACGTGCGGGCCGCGGTAGAGGCCATGGCCGCGGCCGGCGGCGGCCAGTGCCCCCTGGTGCTGGCCGGGTGGTCGTTCGGGGCCGACATGGCGCTGACCTGCGATACCCCTGAGCTGGCCGGTTGGTTCCTAGTGGCCCCGCCGCTGCGGGTGCTGAGCGCCGACCGGCTCAAGGCCGCCCCCGACCCCCGCCCCAAGTGGCTGGCCGTGCCCGAGCGGGACCAGTTCAATCCCCCCGATGAGGCCCGGGCCACCATCGCGAACTGGTCAAACGCAGAGATCCACCCCGTGGGCGGCGCCGATCACTTCCTCGTCGGCCGCACCGACCGCCTCAACACCCTGATCGACGAGTTCCTGGCCGGTCTCTAGCTGCCGGTCAGGCGTCGGCGGGGCGGATGGGAATGCCGGCGGCGGCCATGTGAAGCTTGGCCTCGGCCACGGTGTGCTCTCCGAAGTGGAAGATGGAGGCGGCCAACACGGCGTCGGCCTTGCCTTCGAGCACGCCCTCCACCAGGTGGTCGAGAGTGCCCACTCCCCCGCTGGCGATCACCGGCACGTTGGTCACATCCACCACCGCCCGGGTCAGCTCCAGGTCGAAGCCGTCGCGGGTGCCGTCGCGGTCCATGGAGGTGAGCAGGATCTCCCCTGCCCCCAACTCGGCCACCCGGATGGCGTACTCGATGGCGTCGATCCCGGTGGGGGCGCGGCCTCCGTGGGTGAATATCTCGAAGGGGAATGAGCCGCCGTTGGTGCGGCGGGCATCGATGGACGCCACCGCGCATTGGCTTCCGAACTCGTCGGCGATCTCGGCCACCAGCTCGGGGCGATTGACCGCCGCAGTGTTCACCGACACCTTGTCGGCCCCGGCCCGCAGCAGGCGTCGGGCGTCGTCCACGGTGCGGATACCCCCGCCGATGGTGAACGGGATGAACACTTCCTCGGCAGTGCGATGCACCAGCTCCAAGGTGGTCTCCCGCTGATCCGACGACGCGGTGATGTCCAAAAACACCACCTCGTCGGCCCCCTGCTGGTCGTAGCGGGCGGCCAACTCCACCGGGTCGCCGGCGTCGGTCAGATCTACGAAGTTGACCCCCTTGACCACCCGGCCCTCGTCCACGTCCAGGCAGGGGATGATCCGGGCGTTGCTGGGCACGGTTGCGGTGGTGCTCATGACCGCAGAGTCTCCACGGCCTGCTCCACGGTGAAACACCCCTCATACAGCGCCCGGCCCACTATCACCCCCGACAGCCGCCGATGGGTGTCGCCGATGGAGGTCAAGGCGGTCAGGTCGTCCAGCGATGCCACCCCGCCGGAGGCGATAACCGCCAATCCGGTGGCGGCCAGCACCGCGGCGAGACCGTCGATGTCGGGCCCAGCCAGCGTTCCATCCCGGCTGATCTCGGTGGCCACCACCGCCTCGGCCCCTGACGACTCGAAGCGGGCCGCCATCTCCAGCAGATCACCCCCGCCGCCCTGCTCCCAACCGTGGGTGGCCACATCCCGGCCCCGGGCGTCCAACCCCACGGCCACCGGCTGGCGGGCGGCCACTTGTCCCACAAGCTCGGGGTTCTCCACCGCGGCGGTGCCGATCACCACTCGGGCCGCGCCCACGTCGGCCAGCGCGGCGGCGGCGTCCAGGCTGCGGACCCCGCCGCTGGTCTGCACCGGCACGTCCACCGCGTCGGCGATGGCGGCGATCACCGGCAGGTTCACCTGCTCCCCGGTGCGAGCCGCGTCCAAATCCACCACATGCAGCCACGAGGCGCCGGCGTCGGAAAACTGCCGGGCCTGGCTTACCGGGTCGTCGTTGTAGACGGTTTCGGCGTCGTACGACCCCTGGTAGAGCCGCACGCAGCGCCCGCCCCGCAGGTCGATAGCCGGAAAGAGCTGCATCTCAGGCCCTTCTCGCGGTTGCGCGGATGGCACCCCGTTGCCCTGCGTTGGTCAACATCTCAGGCCCGCACGGCCGCGGTCCGGGCCTGGTTCACGAAGTTCTCCAACAGCCGCAGACCGGGCCGGGCCGACTTCTCGGGGTGGAACTGGGTGGCCCACACGTTGCCGTCGCCCACCACCGCAGCCACCGGGCCGCCGTAGTCGCACAACGCGGCCACGTTGTCGGCCATAGGCGCGGCATAGGAGTGCACGAAGTACAGCCAGGAGTGGTCCAGCCCTTCCAGTAACGGGCTAGGAGTTCGCACCTCCAGGCGGTTCCACTGCATTTGGGGCCGCTTCACATTCCCGGACAGCAGTTGCACGGTGCCGGGCAGGATGCCCAGCCCGGCCACGCCCGGCGCTTCCTCGGAGCCCTCGTAGAGAAGCTGCAAGCCGATGCAGATGCCCAGAAACGGCCGGCCATCGGCCGCCGCCGTCCGGGCCTGCTCGTCGAGCCCGGTGTCGCGCAGCGCGGCCATGCACGGTCCGAACGCCCCCACGCCGGGCAGCACTACCCCGGACGCGTCGGCGATCAGCCCGGTATCAGCGGTCAGGCGGGCGTCGGCCCCCATGCGCTCCAGGCTCTTCTGGGCCGAGCGGAGGTTGCCGATGCCGTAGTCCAACACCGCGATGAGCGGCCTGGTCACCGAACTCCTCTGCTCACAGAATGCTCCAGCTCATCGAGAGTAAGCCTTCACAAAACCCCTTTGGTGGAGGGGATGGCGGTGCCCTCCACCCGCACGGCGTCGCGCAGCGCCCGGGCCACGGCCTTGAAGCTGGCCTCGATGATGTGGTGGGTGTTGCGGCCTCTCACCATGGTGATGTGCAGGGTCAGGGCGGCCGAGGTGGCGAACGCCCGCCAGAACTCCTCGCAGAGCTGGGGATCGAACGGCGGGTCGCCCAGGATCTTCTGGCCCGGAGGGCTCACGTCGTAGTGCAGGAACGGGCGACCCGACAGGTCCACCACGGCCTCCACCAAAGCCTCGTCCAGCGGCACCGCAATCGACGCGAACCGGCGAACACCGGCCTTGTCGCCCAGCGCCTCGGCGAAGCACGAGCCCAGCAGGATGCCCACGTCTTCCACCGTGTGGTGGGCGTCGATCTCCAAGTCGCCGGAGGCGTCCACCCGCAACTCGAAGCCGCCGTGGCGGCCGAGCTGGCTCAGCATGTGGTCGAAGAACGGGAGACCGGTGGTGGCCGTGCCCTGGCCGTCGCCGTCGATGTTTATGGCGATGTCGATGCTGGTCTCGGCGGTGGTCCGAGAGGCGGTGGCAGTGCGGGAAGGGGTTGTCATGTCAGCACCTCACGGAGAGCAGACAGGAAGGCGTCGTTTTCGGCCGGGGCGCCCACGGTAACCCGAAGGCAGCCAGCCAGCCGGGGCCAAGAGGAACAGTTTCTCACGAGCACCGACCGATCCACGAGACCCTGCCAAACGGCGTCGCCGTCGCCGAAATCGGGGCGCATCAAGATGAAGTTGGCTCCCGATGCCCAGTGGCGGACCGGGAGCTGGTCGAGCCCGGCGGCTATCCGCTCCCGCTCGGTCACCAGCATGCCCACCCGCTCGTTCATCTCGTCCTCGTAATCGAGAGCCAGGCGTCCGGCGATCTGCTTCATGGTGTCCAGGTGATAGGGCAACGTCGACTTCTCCAGCTCGGCCACCACCCACGATGGGGCCACCAGGTAGCCGAGTCTCGCCGCGGCCATCGACCACGTCTTGGAATAGGTGCGGGCCACCGCCAGCGGGCGGCTCTCATCCACCGAATCCACCGCGGTGTGGGGGTCGAACTGGCCGTAGGCCTCGTCCATCAACAACAGCCCGGGCAGCGCCGCCACGTCGGCCAGCAGCCTCTCCACCAACTCCGGGGGCTCCACCATGCCGGTGGGATTGTTGGGCGAGCACAGAAAGGTGACGGCCGGTCGGTGCTTGTCCACCATGGCCGACGCGTAGTCGGCGTCCAGCGAGAAATCCTCCTCCCGCTCGCCGGTGACCACCTCGGTGGCGGCCAGCCGCGAGATGTGGGAGTGAAGTGCATAGGTGGGCTCGAACGTGAGCGCGGTCCGACCCGGCCCCCCGAACGCCAGCATCAGACACTGGAGCACCTCGTTGGAGCCGTTGGCAGCAAACACCTGCTCGGGCGCCACTCCCTCGTGCTTGGCCAAAGCGGCTCGGAGCTCGTGAGCACTCCGGTCGGGATAGCGGTGCCAATCGATATCGGCCTGGGCGGCCCGCAGAGCCTCGGCCCAACCTTCGGGAGGGGGCACCGGCGACTCGTTGGTGTTGAGCCGCACGGCCACGTCGAGCTGCGGCGAGTGGTAGCCCGACATCAGGGCCAGGCTCTCTCGCACCGCCAGGAGGTCGGGGCTACTTATCATCAGATCCTTCCTGGGCCTTGTCGCCGATACCGCGCAGGCGGACCGACTGGGCATGGGCATCCAGCCCCTCGGCGTCGGCCATGGCCGCCACATGGGGACCGACCGCGGCCAATCCCGCAGCGTCCACAGAGATCTCGTGCATGGGCTTGGTGAAGTCCCGCACGCTGAGGGCACCGGCGAAGCGGGCAGTGCCGTTGGTGGGCAGTACGTGGGAGGGGCCGGCCACGTAGTCGCCGATGGATGCCGGCGCCAGCGGGCCACGGAAAATAGCCCCCGCGTTGCAAACCCGGTCGATCACTGCCTCGGGTGCATCGGTCATCACTTGCAAGTGCTCAGGGGCGATGAGATTGACCACCTCGGCGGCGGCCTCCGGACCATCCACCAGCACGATGTGCCCGCTGCGGCTGAAGGTGGCCGCAATGTCGTCTCGGCGGGCTGCCGCCGACAGTAACTCAGCTACTGCGGACTCCACCGCGTCAGCGGCCAGCGCATCCCAAGCAATGAGCCAGGCCAATCCGTCGGGACCGTGCTCGGCCTGCACGATGAGGTCGATGGCGGCGTATTCCGCCGGAACAGCGCCGTCGGCCACCACAACAACCTCCGACGGCCCGGCAAACGCCGCCGGCACCCCGACAGCGCCAGCCACCAACTGCTTGGTGATGGCCACGTACACGTTGCCCGGCCCCACGATCACGTCCACCGCGCCCACCGACTCGGTGCCATAGGCCATCGCGGCGATGGCCTGCGCCCCACCCACTGCGTACACCTCATCAACCCCGGCAATAGCGGCGGCAGCCAGAGTGACGTCGGCCACCCGGCCATCCGAATCCGGGGGCACGCATAGCACCACCTCGTCCACTCCAGCGGCTCGGGCAGGCTGCGCGGTCATCAGTACGGTGGACGGGTAGGCGGCCCGCCCCCCGGGCACATAGCACCCGGCCCGGCGCACCGGCTGGTCCCAGCTCCGGATGGTGATGCCCTGGCGATTGTGGGTTTGCTCTTTCGAAACTTGCCCTTGGTGAAACTCGGCTATGGACTCAGCCGCTGCATCCAGCGCGGCCCTAAGCGAGGGCTCGATGCATTCTCGGGCCGCGGCTACCTCAGCGGGAGGAACCCGCCAACTTGAGGGCACAGCCCCGTCGAACTGCTTGGTGTAGCGAGCCAGCGCAGCGTCGCCTTCGGCGCGCACCGCGTCCAAAATCTCGCGGACCGCGGCCACCGAGCCCTCAGAAACGGGCTCAGGCCGGGGCAGGCGGCCAGCAATGTCGGCCACACCCCGCAGGTCCACTCGGCTCAGCACGACCCCCAAAACTACAGGCCGATATGTCCCGCCAACGAAGGGTTTGCGACTAACAGCCGAGCGCGTAGGTCACTGCTTGGCAAATGTGTCGCATCGTCAGGTCGCTCAGTCGCCCGGCACGGTTAGTGAGCACCGAGCGTCTCACTGTGTACAGGCCGTCGCAGTTCACCACCGACGCCTTGGGCACTCCGGCCTCGTCCTCATCAACGGGCACTTCGACAACAAGTCTTCGGATGGCGGTTGTGAGCTCGGCGACGGTAACTGATTCGCGAACGTCGATGACATCTTGACGGGTGAGAAGCACAACCGGCCTCCGTTTGCCTTCTATTTCAGCCCACCACACCTCGCCGCGGTTCACACGCCACTTCCGGATTCAGCCTCATCCCATTCACCCCACGCTTGGGCCTTATCCCAGAAGTCGTCGGGCTCCTCTGGAAAGCGGAGATAGGCTTCTCGGTCAGCTTCCCCCAAGGCCCGCTTTACCGCGGCTATCACACCTTCTCGAGCTGCGGCAGAAATATTCAGCTCTAGCTTCCGGGCCTGCTGGGCTAGTTCTTCGTCAAGAGTAAACGTGGTCCGAGTTGTTGCCACCACCTGATGCTATCAGATCTGACAGCACTTTCTGCTGAAAAAATCGATGGAGCAGATTTTGCGGTAGAACCTCTTTGTGAGCGACGAGTCTTTGGCGGCGGATGGGGCGGAGCTCAGTTCGCTGAGCAGTGTGATCCGGGATCTAGCGGAGCGGGTGTCGGAGGTGGCCCGGCGCTACGAGGGCACCGACCGGGAGGACGTATCGTTCGAGCTGTACGAGGTGGAGCGAGGCTTGCGGGGTGCTACCCGCCGTCTCGACCGGCTCACTCGAAGTCTGTAAATCTACCTGTACCCATCGAGCTCACCGGGAGAAGAAATGTTCAATCTGCGCTTTGATCTGCGGACCCCTCCGTTCACCGAGGTCACCCACGGCGATCAGTACCGGGCCATGTTGGAAATGGTGAAGTGGGCCGACACCCGAGGGTTCGCCGGGGCCATCACCAGCGAGCACCACGGCACCGAGGACGGCTTCATGTCGGCGCCGCTGGCCATCTCTGCCGCCATCCTGGGCGCCACCGACAACCTGATGTGTACGCTGTCGGCCCTTTTGGTGCCCTACCACGATCCGCTGCGGCTGGCCGAGGACATCGCCGCCATCGATCTGATGGCGCCGGGCCGCTTCATCACCATCGCCGGGCTGGGCTACCGGGAGTTCGAGTTCGAGATGTTCGGCAAAGACCGCACCCGCCGGGGGCGCGACACCGAGGAAGCCATCAAGGTCATGCAGCAGGCCTGGACCGGGGAGCCGTTCGAGTACGAGGGGCGCACGGCGTGGGTAACCCCCAAGCCAGTGACCCAGCCCCACCCCATCGTCATGGTGGGCGGATCGGTGCCGGCATCGGCCAAGCGGGCGGCCCGGCTGCGGCTGCCCTACATGCCCCCCATCGGCGACCAAGAACTGGTGGACCTGTACTACGCCGAAGCCGCCGAGATCGGATTCGAAGGGGCATTCGCCACGGCCCCCGACGGTCCGGGACTGGTGCTGGTGACCGAGGATCCCGACGCGCTGTGGGCCAAGATCGGCCCCAACATGCTGTACGACGCGGCGGCCTACGCCAGCTGGCAGTACCCCGACCAGCGCTCCGGCTGGCATGTGGAGGCCGAGGACATCGCCGGCCTCAAGGCCTCCGGCCAGTTCGAGGTGCTCACCCCCGACGAGTGCGTCGAGCTGGTCCGCACCAAGGGCGCGGCCACCCTCCACCCGCTGTGCGGCGGCATCGACCCCGCCATCGGCTGGGAGACGCTGGAGCTGGTGGTGAGCAAGGTCATGCCCGCCCTCGCCGAGGGCTCATAACCCCGCCGGCAAAGCAGCGCTAGTTGGCCAGGTCGTCGATTACCGCCCGGCCGACATACTTGCCCGACTGGAGCTCCTCGAAGATGTCGTCGAGCTCCGACAGGGCGCCGGTGCGCCCGATGTGGGTCTTGACCTGCCCGGCGGCGGCCATGTCCACCAGCTCGCGCATATCTTGCACGGTGCCGACCGCGGAGTAGATGAGGGTGGCATCCCTCATGAAGAACTCGAACGGGTTCAGCTCGATGTTGCCCTCGCTGGTGGGAGGCAGCCCCACGGCCACAAACAGCCCCTTGGGCCGCAGCAGCCGGAATCCGAGGGTGAAGCCGGCCATCGCCGCGGAGAACACGATGCTGGCGTCCACCCCGCCGCGTCCGATCTTCTGCGGCACTGCCTCTAGAGCGTCGTCGGCGCTCACCACCACGTCGGCCCCGAGCGACTCCACGAACCCCAGCCGGTCGGCGCCGATGTCGACACCCACCACCTTGTAGCCCAGCGCCTTGGCGATCTGCACCGCGTAATGGCCCAATCCACCAGCCGCGCCGATGATCGCCACCCAGCGGCCGGGGGGCACATTGTTGCGGAACAGCTTCTTCACCGCTCCGTAAGCGGTGAGCCCCCCGCAGGCCAACGCGGCCTCCTCGTCGCCCACCGAATCGGGCAACACCACCAAAGACTTTGCCCATACGCAGAACTGCTCGGCGAAAGTGCCCATGATCCCCTGGGTCTGCGCACAGTGCCGGGGCTCTCCCTGCAAGCAGAACTCGCAAGCGCCGCACCAGTAGCCACCGCCGGTTCCCCCCAGCCCGAGGATCACCCGGTCGCCCACCTGGCTGTAGCGCTCCGCTCCCGGCCCCAGCGCCTCCACCACGCCGATGGCCTCATGGCCCAGCACCTCGATGCCGGACACCCCCATCCAGTCGCCTCGGGCCAAGTGCAGGTCGGAGTGGCACACCCCCGATGAGCTGATGCGGATCAGCGCTTCCTCGAACCCCGGTTCAGGCGCCGGTACGTCCAGAATCTGAAGGCTGCCCTCTACCAATCGTGCCGCTTTCATGCCGCCGTCCTCCCGTATAGATGAGATGCGAATGCGAGATGACACCCTAGTGGTCCGAGGCGCTTCCATCTTTGGCTGGCCGGCAAGTCCGCTTAGCATGGCCTCCCGACTGGGAAGGTTGATCATCGGTGATTGCGGCAAAAGGGACATTGACAACAATGGCGGCGGTGCTGATCGTTGCTGCCGGACTAGGCATCGCCAACACGGGGTTCGCCACAGCCGAGACGGTGGCTGATCGATGCTTCGACCACCATCAGTTCGGCCAGGAGCCCGTCCCGGTGGTCAAGACCGCCGACGACTCTGAAGTGCTCGCCCAGGTGGAGTGGGGGTGGAACGGCTCCATCGGCTGCTATCTCGTGCTCGATGACCACGCGGTTGACGTTCTGCGGGCCTACGCCTTCGACCTCACCTCACCCCGCGACGAAGCAGCCGACCCCGACTGCGAAGACCGAAGCGGGCCCATACCCGTGGCCAAGACCGCTGACGGCACCAAAGTCCTCGCTTCAGTGCAATGGAAATGGAGCGAGGCCGCCGGCTGCCGCCTTACCCTCGACGATCAAGCGGCGAGAACAATCCGCGCCGCAGCAGAAATTCCCGTACCGACCT
>JAJEDQ010000016.1 GCA_022821445.1 Acidimicrobiia bacterium
GCCACCCTCTCGTCTTCGGCGATGGTCTTGCCGTTGCTCAACGTCACATTCTCGTTGGCGATCCGCAGCAGGGCAGGGGATGGCAGGTGCAGCCTCAGCGCCTCATGGGCGGCCCGCTTGATGTACTCCCGGTCGGTCACCCTGGCTCGATCGTCGGGGTGGGTGTCGAACCACTCGTCGAGGTGGGCGATCAGGTGGGGCACCGAATGGGTGGTGGTCTGGGTGGCCGCCACCAAGAAAAGACAGGCCTCTCGGATGGGCAGCCCCTCATCCCAGTCGTCGTTCCAATGCAGATAGAGCATGGTGATCAGATCGACGGGCAGTTCGTCTCTTTCGATCTCACCTTGGTGGAAGCGCTCGATGAGGGCCCGGCGGCGGGCCACCGACGAGGCGAAGAAGTCGCGGTCGAACTCGTCGCGCACCTCCAGAATGCGCTTGATCACCTCATCGTGGTCCTCGGTGGACCACTCGACGGTGGCCCCGGTGCCGAGCAGTTCGACATATTCCCGGAACGCCGTGGTCCGTTCGGGAGTGTCCACTCCTTCGATGCCGGTGGTGGCCGCGGCAATGCGGGCCAGCATGGTGCGCAGCAGCACGCAGAGGTCGGCTCGAACGATGCCATCGTCTCCGCGGTCGCTCCGGCACTCCTCCAGCGTTTTGCCGATCAGCGGAATCAACTCGGTGTGCTCGTAGTATTCGAGTGCCGCCTTGGCGAATAAGGGGGCCTCCAGCCGGCGACGCTCGAAGTGCTCGTCGCCGTCGATCGTCAACAGGGAGCGCCCAAAAAACGGCTGGCTCTCCTGATGCGACCCCTGCCGGAAGCTCCGAGACCGCAGAATCTCATCGATCTCGGCATAGGTGATGAAGTGCTGCAACCCCACAATGTGCGGGGGCGGCGGCATCTCTCGGATGGTGGGCTCTCGAGTCGGCACGATTGGACCTCCCAGGCGAACTAGAAGATAGCCGGTGAGCAATCGGGCATCTCTCGGGCCACTAGCGGACCGCTAACGTGCGGGGGGCATGCCGGTGTTGCTGGGGGCTTTGGCGTCGGGGCTGATCGGCGTTTCCGATTACTTCGGGCGGTATTGCAGTCGGCGCGCCCAGGCCATGACCACGGTGGGCACCGCGTTCGTGGGCGGGCTGGGCATCACAATGGTGCTGTTGGTGATTGTGCCCAGCGCCATCACCGCGGCCGACCTGCTGCTGGGGGCGGCCTCGGGGGCGCTAATCGCCATCGCCCTGTCGTCCATGTGGCACAGCTTGGCCGTGTCCTCCTCGGCCATCGCCTCGCCGATTGTGGCAGCGTTCACCTCACTGGGGCCGCTGATGTACGGGCTGGCCACCGGCGAACGCCCTACTCTGGCGGCCAACATCGGGATTGCCGTGGCGGTGGCCGGGCTGCTGCTGGCGGTGATTGTGCCCCAATCGGTGACCAACGTCAGAACGGGCATCGCCTACGCCGTGCTGGGAGGCCTGGCCTTCACAGCGGCCATCGTGTTGCTGGATCGAACTAGCGTGGACAGCGGCATGTGGCCCGCGGCCACCCAGCGGGCGGCTGCCCTGGTCTTCATGCTGATGGTCACCCGGGCTAGGCGCATCCCCCAGATCCTGCCCCGCTCCCTGCGGCTGGCCGGCCTGGCCGGAGGCATCGCCGGCGGCTTGGGTATGGCGTCGTTCATTGCCGGGGTGCAACGAGGCCCAGGGGGGGAGGTGTCGGTGGCGGGTTCGCTCTACCCGGTGGTCACCATCGCTTTGGCCGTGATCCTCGACGACGACACCCTGCGCTGGTGGCAGGCCATGGGCATCGCCGCCGTGCTGGCCGGCACCACCCTGATCACCCTTGGCTAGGCCACAATTCACCTTCGGTCTAGGGAGTGTTCACTTGGTTTCCAAGTGGCCTCCAATTGGGTAGGCGAGAATTCCGGGATGGATGAGCAGACTCCGTTGGAGCCGCAGGTCAAGCTGACCACTGAGCAGATCTTGTTGATCAAGCAGGCGGCCCAGCGGCTGAAGACCAAGTTCGAGGGCACGTTCAACGCGGAGACCATTGAGCGGTACATCACCGACTCGCAGACCCGGCTGGAGAGCCGGGCCAAGTTCGCCACCTGGCTGCCGGTGCTGATCGAGCGATTCACCCACGACCGGCTGATCGCTTTGGCCCGCCTGGAGGTGGGCACCTTGGAGCGGCCCGGGGTGCTCTTCTTGTGCGTCCACAACGCGGGACGCTCTCAAATGGCGGCCGGCTACCTGCGTCACTTGGGCGGCGACCGGGTGGACGTGTTCACCGGTGGCTCCGACCCCGGCTTCGACACCAATAAGGTGGTGGTGTCGGCTATGGCCGAGGAGGGCATCGACGTGTCCCAGGAGTACCCCAAGCCGTGGACCGACGAGATCGCACGCGCCGCCGATGTGATTGTGACAATGGGCTGCGGTGACGCCTGCCCCGTCTATCCCGGCAAGCGCTACGAAGACTGGGAATTGGACGACCCCTCCGGGCAGTCCATCGAGGCCGTGCGCCCCATTCGAGACGACATCAGGGGCCGAGTCGAGGCCCTGCTGGCCACCCTGGAGCTGACCCCCGTTTCCTAGTTTGCTCCAGTCCCCGACTACCCGTCGTGCGAGGCCGGTGGGAAACCACTAAATTGCGGCGCAGCCGGGGAGAGGAGGACGGGAGGGGGGCATTCCTCTCCCCGGCTGCGCTTTTCATTAAACCGGGACGCGCGCAGAGTGGCGCGTGATTCAGGCGATAAGGGCCTGGACTTCGGCCACCTGCTGCTGCACCTCGTCGGGGGTGGAAGCCTCTAGATTCAACCGCAGCAGGGGCTCGGTGTTGGAGGGGCGCAGGTTGAACCACCAGTCGCCCAAATCGACGGTGAGCCCGTCGAGGCGGTCTTGGCGGGCATTCGGGTAGGCAGCGGCCACTTGTTCGATAACTGCGACAGCATCGTTGACCGCGGTGTTGAGCTCACCCGAGGCGGCGTAGCGGTCGAGGCTCGACACCAGGTCGGACAATCCGGCCGGGTGGCGGCTGAGAGCCTCCAGAGCCACTAGGGAGGCGATCAGCCCGCTGTCGGCCCGGAAGTTGTCCCGAAAGTAGTAGTGGCCGGAGTGCTCACCGCCGAACACCGCGCCGGTCTCAGCCATGACCTGTTTGATGTTGGAGTGGCCCACCCTGGTGCGAACTGCCGTTCCGCCCCCCTCGGCGATCACCTCGGGAACGGTTCGGGAGCAGATCAAGTTGTGGATCACCGTGGCTCCGGGATCATGGGCCAGGATCGAACGGGCGATCATGGCAGTGGTCAACGACCCCGACACCGGTCGGGCTTTTTCGTCTACCAGGAACACGCGATCGGCGTCACCGTCGAAGGCCAATCCGATGTCGGCGCCCACCACCACTACTCGGTCTTGCAAATCCCGCAAATTCTCCGGCTGGAGGGGGTCGGCAGGATGGTTGGGAAAGTTGCCGTCCAATTCTGGGAACAGGTGGTCGAGCACGAGGGGCAGACCCTCGAACACCGCCGGCACCACTAGGCCGCCCATGCCGTTGGCGGTGTCGGCCACTACCAGCAGTGGGGCCAGCGAGCCCACGTCAACGAACGAGCGGACATGGGCGACGTAGTCGCCCAGCAGGTCCTGGCTGGTGCGGGTGCCCTTAGTAGTTGCCGGATCGGGGCCGGAGATGGCAAAGGCCTTGATGGCCTCCAACCCGGTATCGGCACCGATGGGCGCGGCGCCCGTGCCGCACATCTTGATGCCGTTGTAGCCCGCGGGATTGTGGGAGGCGGTGAACACCGCTCCGGGCAGGTTGAGGCTTCCCGATGCGTAGTAGAGCATGTCGGTGGCGCACAGTCCCACGTCCACCACGTCGATGCCATGGTCCATTGCGCCTTCACCGAAAGCGGCCGCGAATTCCTCGCCCTCGGGACGCATGTCCCGCCCGACCAGCACCGCCGTCGCCCCCGACGAGGCCACGAACCGGGCGAAGGCCCCGCCGATGGCCCGGGCGCCGTCGGTGTCGATCTGGTCGCCCACCGTGCCCCGCACGTCGTAGGCCTTGAAGATGGCGTGGTAGTCGGTGGCCATTCCGGGCCCGCTAGCGGTCGGGGTGGTTCAGCGGCATCGGGCGGCTATTGCTTCTTGAGGTTCTGCTTCATCTCGTCGAGTTGCATCAAGATGGGATAGCCGCTGACGCTGATGGCGTTGCCGTGGCCGGTGTGGTGGACGTCGAACACCGACTGGAGGGCGGTGTAGTAGCCCTGCACATCGAGGGTCTGGTTCACCGCCCGCTTGGCCTGGGCCAAACCGAAGGCGTTGTTCTTGGCGATCTGGGCGGCCAGTTCGTGGGTGCGCTCCCAAAGCTGGTCGCGGGGGACCGCTTCCCGGGCCAAGCCGATTTGGACGGCCTCCTCGGCTCCCAGCGTGCGCTGGGAGAACAGCAGGTCCTTGGCCCGGCGGGCGCCCAGCTCCCAGGTGTGGCCGTGGTACTCCACCCCGCCGATGGCCATCAGCACCACCGGGTCGGAGAACTCCACGTCGTCGGCCACCACCAGCAGATCCAGCGGCCAGATCAGGTTGAGTGCCCCGGCGATGGCCTTGCCCTGGATTGCTCCGATGGTGGGCTTGGGGATGTTGCGCCAGTGCCACGAGTAGCCCAAGTACTTGCGGGCCTCCCAGCGGTAGATCTTGTTGAGCTGCCAGCTTCCATCGGCCTCGGCCAGCGACACGGCATCGGGGTCGGGGTCGCCCCCGCCCAGGTCGTGGCCGGCGGAGAAGTGCCTGCCCTCGCCCCGCAGCACGATCACCTTCACGTCGTCGTCGTACTCGGCGGCCAGGAAGTGGTGGTGCAGCTCATCGAGCATCCGCTCGTTCTGGGCGTTGGCTTTCTCGGGCCGGGCCAGCGTGATGGTGGCCACCGCATCAGCGGTCTCGTAATCGACGTATCTGTACTCGCTCATAAGGTGTCCTTTGTCAGGGCTCGAATGGTGGTTGATTCAGTGGATAACTGCCTGTATCGTCCTCAGTGCAGTCGGAACCGGCACCGCCCCTGAGCATAAAGGGTTCCCCTCTGAATCCAAGAGACGACGAAGGGAACCCAATGGCAGTAACCGAAATCGAGCGCACGGAGCTGGCCAACCGGCTGGTATTGGCCATCGGCAAGGAGGCCACCGAGACGCTCATGAACTGCATCATCCCCGAGGGACGAGACCAACTGGCCACCAAGGACGACCTCCGAGTGCTCAGCGCTGAGCTGCGGGGCGAGATGGCCGAGCTGCGAGGCGATGTGGACTCGGCGCTGGCCCGGCAGACCCGCCTCATAATGACGACCATGGTGGGCTTCATGCTCACCATCTGGATCACATTGCTGGTGCCCGCCATCGTTTGACGGGCAAGACCCTCAAGCTTTGCTGAGGGCGGCGGCTTCGAGCACGGCCAGGGTTTGCTCAGCGATAGGACCCCATTCAAACGTCGGGCGAAGGTCGATCTGGGCTTGGCGGGAGCGGTTCAAGTCCTCGGGGCTGAGATTGTCGAGGCAGCGGGTGAGGTCTTCGACGGTTTCTCCGTAGCGGATGTCGGCGCCGGCGAAGGTCTCGTCGAAGAAGTCCCAGTTGCTGGTGATGGCGGGTACGCCTGCTCCGATGCAGTCGAAGGCAGTGCCGGTGGTGAGCATCCCGGAGGGGGCGAACGGGAGGATCAACGCGTCGAAGGCCTTCACGCGCCGCAAGTACTGGCTGAAATCGAGATGGCCGAACTCGGCGATGATCCGGGGGTCGTCAGGCACGGCCACCGACAGGTCCACCCGGATCACCAGCTGGATGTCGTCCCGGGCGCATGCGGCCACTGCGTCCACCACCAGTTGGAGATCCTTCTCCACTCGGGGAGTGCCGATGACCGCAACTCGGAGTCCGCACGGCGCCCAGCCCTCGGCCAACTCGACATCTTCTCGGGTGGTGTGGTCCACCGTCTCGTATTCGCGGCCCCAGTGGCCGTGGGGGATGATTTGGTGCTCGGTGTTGGGACCGTATTGGTAGGTGGCCAATGCCACGTCGTAGCCGGCCTGGCTGTGGTGGATGACCGCGTCGGCCGCTTCGGCCCAAAGTTGGTAGCTGGCCGCGGCCTCGTCGGTCTTGAAGAAGTGGGGGAGCAGGTTGTGCTGGGTCCACACGATGGCGGTTCCGGTGGATTTGACCTGCTCTAGCACCTCGGCGGTGCGCAGGGGATCCACGCCGCTCCACCATTCCGGCCAGGCCATGTGCAACACGTCGATGTCGTGGAGCCTCCGCGCCAGCTTGTCGTCGGGGATGCCCGCGCCCGTGGCCACCACCCGGTCGGCGAGCGGGTCGTACAGCGAGCGGTCGTAGGGGTGCCCGTGAATGGTGCTGGCCACCCGCAGCCGAGGGGTGACCTTCCAGGTTAAGTCCACCGTTGCCGAGGGCGCGATCTCGGTCTGGTACACCCGGGGCAGCTCGCCCCAGAAGCTGCGCCACTCGGCGACTCCCTCGGTGTCGATGGCCTGAACCCAACCGGAGTCGAACTCCACGTCCAGCGGCCGTCCGACAGGCTCGGCCACCGTGAGGGTCAGCGGTCCGGGGAGGTCTGGGTCGTCGAATTGGAGTTGCTCGGAAACAACCAGCGAGCGCCCCTCCACCCGGTAGGTGGCAGTACGGCGGCCCGCCACTGTCGGCTCGTCGCTGCCCGCTGGCGCCCATCCGTTGTGGACGATGGTGACCGAGCCCGGGTTGTGCTCCACCGAGGTGGGCAAGCCCGCCGGGACCAGGGGAGCATTGCTGGTGCCGGTGCGGTCGTCCCGGCCCAGCGGGGTGATCACGGGCAGCATCACCGGGTGGCCGGAGGTGGGCTGTTCGAAAAGGCCAGGACTCCGCGGTGAGGGGGCGTAGTCGGCCGAGAACCCGAACACCGTGGGCAGGGCGAACGACAGCGGCTTGGCCCGGTACGACCACACCGTGGCCCGCTGGGAATCGTCGAAAGAGATGAAGCGCTCAGCGGGGAGATAGGCGTCTGTGGAAGCAGCGCCGACCACGTCAGGCCTCTGGCGCAATTCGAGGGCGGACAGCAGCAGCTTGCCGTAGATGTCCAGGGTCATCTGAAGCCGTCGGGCCGGGCCGCGGTAGAACATGGTGGCCCGGTTTTGGTGAGCGGCGATGACCCCATTGGGGAACCACTCCACAAGATGGTCAAGTGTCGCATCGGCTCGGGCCAGCCAACGGTCTTGGGGGGCGTCGAGGTCGCGCCCCGCGGCAATGGCGGCCAGCTCGATGGTGATGGCCATGCCCAGCGCACCGATAGACCGCCCCCACACGATGGCCCCGCCAGGCTGGGCCACTTCGTCGAGGTCGGTGAGCACCTTCGAAAGCCCGCTGGCCCACCCCGGGCCGAGTTGATCGGCCAGCGGCTCGGCGAACAGATACATGTCGGGGGTGTAGATGTCGTAATGGACCCAGTTGCCCATGCCGTCGTTCAGCCAGCCGGTGGGGCTGGAGAACATCGAGCGCACCCGGTGCAGCAGATCGGGCAGCTCCGCAGGCGCCTCGCCGCCCCGAAGCTTGGCCAGGGCTCGCAGGCATCGGGAGGCCACCACGGCGAAGTTGGGCGGGATTGCATCGGTGTCGGCCAGACGGTCGATGATGCCCGGGGAATGCACTGCGTCGAGCACGGTCTGGTGGAGCTCGGGGGGGAGGGAATCGAGACCCCCGATGCGCAGTACCGTCTCTCCCACCCGGTAGCTGGCGAAAGCCTCCACCGTGGCGGGATCAAGCGAAGCGATCAGCGGCGGGATCCGGGCTCGCAGTTCGCACCCGCCCACCTCGTCAACTCCGCATTCGATGAGCAGCCCCAGCACGTACAACATGTCGGCGGCGGCGTCGTCCAGAACCGCATGGCCGGCATAGAGCCGGGGCAGCTCCAGTCCGGGAGCGGCAGACTGCTCGAACTCCGCCATCTTGTCCGCGGTCGCCGCAATCAGCCGGTCTGCTAGGGCGCCAGCGTTGGTGGTGCCTGCCAAGGGGTGTTCGGGAAAGCGAAAGTCCATGCTCATGCCATGGTTGCCAATCTCTCCTGGGTTACCTCGTTGAGAGCGGGCTCGCCGGCCGACCACCGCCGGACCTCCTCGATCACGTAGTCGGTCATGCGGGCCAGCTCGGTGCCCTGGCTGCCGGCCAGATGGGGGCTGATCCACACATTGGGCATCTCCAGCAGCGGGCTT
>JAJEDQ010000134.1 GCA_022821445.1 Acidimicrobiia bacterium
AAGTACCTGGCCGGCGTGACCGCCCAGTACGAGTCTGAGGTGGTGTACCACCGCAATCGGGAGGACTTGGAGCGCCAAGGAGTGCTGTTCTGCGACATGGACACCGCGCTCAAGGAGTACCCCGAACTGGTGAAGGAGCACTTCGGCAGCATCATCCCGCCGGGCGACAACAAGTTCTCTGCTCTGAACTCCGCAGTGTGGTCGGGGGGCAGCTTCATCTACGTGCCGCCCGGGGTCACAGTGGAGATGCCGCTTCAGGCCTACTTCCGCATCAATGCCGAGAACATGGGGCAGTTCGAGCGGACCCTCATCATCGCCGACGAGGGCTCACAGGTTCACTACATCGAAGGGTGCTCGGCCCCGGTCTACACCAGCGATTCGCTGCACTCCGCGGTGGTGGAGATCCTGGTCAAGAAGTCGGCCCGGGTCACCTACACCACCATCCAGAACTGGTCCAACAACGTGTACAACCTGGTCACCAAGCGGGCCAAGGTCGAGGCCGAGGGCCACATGGAGTGGATCGACGGCAACATCGGCTCCCGGCTCACCATGAAGTACCCCGCAGTGGTGATGGTGGGCCCCAAGGCCTCGGGCGAGGTGCTGTCGGTGGCCTACGCCGGTCCCGACCAGCATCAAGACGCCGGGGCCAAGATGACCCACGCCGCCCCCGAGACCACCTCCAAGATCGTGTCCAAGTCGATCTCCAACGGCGGTGGCCGCACCAGCTACCGGGGCTTGGTCCGGGTGGAGGACGATGCCTACGGGTGCCGCAGCCACGTGCAGTGCGATGCGCTGATCCTGGATGAGGACAGCGTGTCCGACACCTACCCCTACATGGAAGTGGGCACTCGGGACGCGGAGATCGGCCACGAGGCCACCGTCTCGAAGGTGGCCGATGAGCAGCTGTTCTATCTGATGAGCCGGGGGCTGACCCAGGAGCAGGCCATGGGCATGATCGTCAATGGCTTCATCGAGCCCATTACCCGCACCCTGCCGATGGAGTACGCCGTGGAGTGGAGCCGGCTGATCGAGTTGCAGATGGAGGGATCTGTCGGCTGATGCCCATGCGGCAGGATTGCAAGTTCTTCGAGAGCCGGTCGTACCCCAATGGCGAGACCGTCCGGAAGTGCGATTTGGATCTGGCCCCTGAGGCCCCGTGGCGCTGTCCTGACGACTGCTCGGCCTATGAACGGCGCATGGTGGACGTGAATTGGTCGCACGGCACCTTGGTCACGCCGCCCACTCCCGACGCGCCGGCCAGCGTGGGCAGCGATGAGAGCATCGGCGCCTTGTTGGACGCGGCCGAAGACATCGTGAACGAAGCGGGCCCCCGGGTGCTGGCCGAACTGGAGAGGGAGAAGTCCCGGCGGCGGTCAAGAGGGGGCGGCGGCGGAAAGGCCAAGCGGCGAAAGCGCCGTCGGCGTTCGTGATCGAAACCCAATTCACCCCCGATGCGGCCGGTGCCATACCCGGCCCCGATTGGCTGGCCCGCCGTCGAGTGGCGGCCGCCGAACAGTTGGCTGCCTCTCCGATGCCCTCGGTGGAGGAAGAGGTGTGGCGGTACACGCCTATCGGGCAGTTGGATCTCAGCCGCTATCAGCTGGCCCACGATGGCGGCGGCACTTCGAAGGCCTCTGTTCCCGAACACAGCGCGATGGCCGAAACCAGCAACGGGCGTCTTGGCGGCGTTGAGGTGTCCGCCGAGGTTGCAGCCCAAGGCGTAGAGGTCCGGCCATTGGGCGAAGGCGACGCTGAGCTGGCTGCCTCGGTAGACGTGGACAGGTTCGCCCTCATGAATGCCGCGTTCTCCTTTGAGCCGCTGCTGGTTCGGGTGCCCCCGGGAGTGAGTGTGGAGGGGCCCATCGTGGTGCGCCATTGGCTCGACGCTGATGGGGGAGCGGTTTTCCCCCGGCTGATCGTGGACGCGGGGGCCGATTCCTCGGTCGAGGTACTGGAGCTGTACGGCTCAGCCGACGTTTCCGCGTTCATCAGCCCGGTGATCGAGATCAGAGTGGCCGCCGCCGCCCGAGTGGGCTATTTGGCCGTGCAGGACTTGGGGCCCAAGGTATGGCACATCGGCTCGCAGGTCAGTCACATCGGCGCGCAGGCCCACCTGCGTTCGTCATCGGCGGCGCTGGGTGGCGAATACGCCCGGACGCGGCTGGACACCCATCTGTCGGGCCGGGGGGCCACCGGTGATCTGATCTCGCTGTACTTCGGTGATGGCGAGCAGACTCTCGACTTTCGCACCTTTCAAGATCACGCCGCTCCGGACACCACCAGCACCCTGCTGTTCAAAGGCGCGGTGGACGACTCCTCCCGGTCGGTATACACCGGGCTGATTCGGGTGCGCCCCGATGCCCGGGGCACCAACGCCTACCAGACCAACCGCAACATCAAGCTGTCGGAGGATGCCTGGGCCGAGTCGGTGCCCAACCTGGAGATCGAGAACAACGAGGTCCATTGCAGCCACGCATCTGCGGTGGGCCCTATCAACAGCGACCAGCTGTTCTACCTGGAAAGCCGGGGGGTGCCCACCGAGACCGCCGAGCGCCTGATTGTTGCGGGGTTCTTCGACGAGGTGTTGGACCAATTTCCCGTCCTCGATGCCGTGCCTGCTGTGCGAGATCGGCTCCAATCCAAAATCGAGGGGTTGGGCCATCGCGGTGTCGATGGTGAGACCGGGTCATGAATCCAGAACGAGTGACTCTCTGCTCGCTCGATGAGGTGGGCGATGGGGAAGCCCGGCGGTTCGACGTTGAGGCTGCCGGTCTGGTCCATCAGATTGCAGTCATTCGCTTGGGAGACGACCTGTATGCCCTGGGCGACACGTGCAGCCACGCCGATTACTCACTAGCGGAGGGAGATGTGGACGCCGAGGAGGGCACCATCGAGTGCTGGAAGCACGGCAGCCTCTTCAACCTTTCCACCGGGGAGGCTGAAACCTTGCCGGCAACTCGCCCGGTGCCGGTGTATGACGTGGGCGTGGAAGACGGCCAGGTCTGGCTGGAGGTCGGCCAAGATGGGTGAGCAGCAGGGCGGTCCAGCTAGGAGCGAATTGGTCGTTGAGGACCTGCATGTCCAAGTCGGCGGGCAAATGGTTCTGAACGGGGTGGACCTGCGGGTGGCGTCCGGCGAAGTCCACGCGGTGATGGGTCCCAACGGCTCGGGGAAATCGACCCTGGCCTACGCCATCATGGGCCGCCCCGGCTATGAGGTCACCGCAGGGTCGATCACTCTTGTCGATGATGATTCCAGCAGTGTTGACCTCGTGGCCCTCTCCCCGTGGGAACGGGCCCACGCCGGTTTGTTCTCCACCCAGCAATACCCCACCGAGGTGCCGGGTGTGGGCTTGGAGAACATGCTTGAGGAAGCAGTGGCTGCCATTGGCGGAGACCGGAGCGCCGTGGAGGCTCAAGTGGCCGCCGAGGCCGAGCTGGTCGACTTCGACCCAGACTTGCTGTATCGCTCGCTAAATGTCGACCTGTCCGGGGGAGAGATGAAGCGAAGCGAAGCGGTGCAGCTCGGCGTGCTCCGCCCCCGAATCGCCATCTTGGACGAGCTGGACAGCGGCCTCGATGTAGACGCTCTTGCCGCGGTGAGCCGCCGCATCGAGCAGGCCACCCATGAGGACAACCTCGGCGTGCTGGCCATCACCCACTTCAGCCGTTTGCTGACTGTGCTCCACGCCGACGTAGTCCACATCCTCATCGACGGTGTGATTCAAGAGACCGGAGGCCCCGAACTGGCTGCTCAGCTGGAGGAGACTGGCTACGATCCCTGGATCGACACCCGCGCCGAATCACCGGTTGAAATCCATCTAGGAGGCGACCCATGGCCATAGACGCCGACGCAAAGAGACTGCTCACCGATGAGGAGATCTCTGCTGCCCTCGCTGATCTGCCCGGATGGGACCGCCAAGGCGACAAGCTGGCGGCAACTTTCAATTTCTCGGACTTCTCGGAGGCGTTCGGCTTCATGTCCCGGGTAGCGCTGATTTCCGAGCGGCTGTTCCATCATCCCGAGTGGTCCAACGTCTGGTCCACCGTAGAGATCGCCATAACCAACCACGCCGCCGGCGGCCTAACCGAACTAGACCTAGAATTCGCCCGCAGAGTCAACGCCCTGGTCTGAACCAACCCGCCCGGCTGGCCTCCTAGAAGCGCGAAGCCAACGCCGAGAACGCAGTCAGATTCAGTCGGTCTTCTCAAGCCTCAGATGTGGCCTCCAGAGCGGCCAGCCGCTCCGCGGCCTTGACGTCGTGGCGGGCGGCACGCTTGGAGGATTGCAATTCCTCTCGGACGATCCGCTCGGCAGCGACGGCATTGTGCTGGCGCGCCATCTCGGCCACCGCTTGGGACTTCATCGCCGCCAACTTCGACTCGGCCCGCCCAATCAGGCTGATCCGCGCCCGCAGAAGCTCCTCTGACTGACCGGTTACATCCACCGACGCCCCACACACCGACGCCCCACAACCACCTTCAACGGCGTGGCACGCCTCGGTGTATTCGGCCTGGTCAGAGGCAAATCTCATGGTTGCAAGCATACCGGTAGCCAGTGACAGTATTCCTGCTAATATCTGGTAACAACAGGAAATCTCTTAGAAACAATTAAACATCAATGATATAAACTATAAAATATGCAAAGATGATCATGTCAACGCTTTCATCTAGCCGGCGGAACAACCTGCAGGCTGCCATCGGCGAGAGCGGTTCTGCATGCTTCGATGACCTGCTTGGCCGGTGCGTCCGACGAGACGACATGAGACTCAAGCTCCTCCAGGTCGGCGAAATGGTCGTACATGGTTTCGGCGCCAGAAGTCTCGGGCGTGTCGCCGCGATCCCGCACTCGATGCGATGCCGTGACGCGCTTTGGTCGCAGGACGAGGTACTGCACGCGGATCTCACGGGCGCCAAGGCGTGGGGCAACCAGATCTAGGAACCACGGTCCGACAATTCCATCCCACACGACCGTGTAGCCGGCATCGGCATATGCAGCCGCAGCGTCCGTGGCGACCACCATTACCGCAGCATTCTGGCTGTGCGCCTCCGGTAGCCATGGCGAAACAAACCCCGACCGGATGGACCTAACGAACCAGTCCGACTCCAGATGGACACCGTGCTCGTAACCCGAAGCGAGAGCGGCACTCACGGTTGTCTTCCCCGAGCCCGGCGGACCTGACACGATCACCACTTCTCCGCTGGTCATGGAGAGTGAATGTAGACGAGAGCACCCTGGTTGTTGTCGTTTTCGATCCGACAAGGTAACTTGTCTTGGTGAAGGAGCCGTTGATCGCTGAAAGCGCTCGAAAACACGGCTTTCAAGACCATGACATACTCCACGCCTTCGACAATCTGATCTTGGCTGAGGATTTTGATGACGGCTTCACGATGCTCGTTGGCCCTGATCATTCTGGGAATCTGCTTGAAGTCGGTGTTGTTGACTCGGCCGAAGGACCGGTCATCATCCACGCTATGACGGCTCGGAAGAGATATTTGAGGTGATCTGATGCCCCGCACTGCGCAAGAAATCATTGACCGGGCCAATGAGCTCATCGCCCGATTTGAAGAACATGAACCGTCCGGGGGCGAAATCAAGGATGCCGCATCTCTCCGGGCTATCCGAGTCGCCTTTCAAGACAGGGCCGATGCCGAGCGTCGGATTGAGGAAGCCGTCGAGCTTGCTCGAGATCACGGCCATTCCTGGGCCTCAATAGGGGCAATGCTCGGAACGTCCGGCGAAGCGGCCCGCCAACGCCATAGCCGCCCAATTCCCACTCCGTCTGCCTGACTATTTTCCGAAGGTACAGCAGCGATGCCGGATCAGGAGTCGGCTTGGGCCTCTTCTACGGCTTGGGTGAGGGTGTGCCAGGAGAGGGTGGCGCACTTGATGCGGACCGGGAACTTGACCACGCCCTTGAGGGCTTCTAGGTCGCCAAGCTTGACGTCGGCGCTGTTGCCGTTGGTGGGGGCGGGGTCGTCGGGGTCGGGCTCGATGGACATCATGGATCTGAAGGCATGGTTGAACTGTTGCAGTTCCTCGACAGTGCGGCCCTTGACGGCGGACGACATCATCGACGAGGAGGCCTGACTGATCGAGCAGCCCTGGCCGCCGAACTTGATGTCTTCGATCACCCCGTCGGCCACTTGCACATAGATGATCACCTCGTCGCCGCACAGTGGATTGAAGCCCTCGGCCCGGACGGCAGGCGGGGTTTCCAACTCCCCCCGATTGCGGGGATTGCGGTAGTGGTCGAGGATGATCTCGCGGTAGAGATCTTCAAGATCAGGCATGGCGACGGTTCAACAGTCTACGGGCGAGGACTCAGCGATATGCAGTCTTTCTTCATTCAATACTTCACTCGATGAAGAAGACGTCAGCTTCGCCGAGCGCATCGGCCAAGGCATCGACGTCTGACTCGTCGTTGTACACGTACATCGAGGCCCGACTGGTGGCGGCGCAGCCCAACACGCGCATCAGCGGCTTGTCGCAGTGGTGGCCGGCCCGCACGCACACCCCGGATCGGTCCAGCACCTGGGCCACATCATGGGGATGGATCCCCTTGTACTCGAACGACAGCACTCCGCCCCGCTCAGCCGGCTCGGTCGGCCCGTGGATGGTGATGTCGTCGCCGTAGCGCTGGTTCAGGGTCCGCAGGGCATAGCCGGTGAGGGCCACCTCGTGCTCCCGCACCTGCTCCATCCCCAGACCGGTGAGATAGTCCACCGCGGCTCCCAGTCCGACTGCTTCAGCGATAGGCGGGGTGCCGGCCTCGAACTTCCACGGCACTGCCGCGGTGCTGAACCCCTCCTTGGTCACGTTGAGGATCATCTCGCCCCCGCCCAGGAACGGCGGCATGGCCTCCAGCAGCTCGGGCTTGGCCCACAGCACCCCGATTCCGGTGGGGCCGCACATCTTGTGGCCGGTGAAGGCCACGAAGTCGGCCCCCATATCCGCCACGTCGGTGGGCAGGTGGGGGGTGTACTGGCTGGCGTCCACCATCATCAGCGCGCCGGCATCGTGGGCGGCGTCGGCCAGTTGCCGGATGGGGTTGATAGTGCCCAGCACGTTGGACACCGCGGCCACACTCAGCAGCCGGGCACCGTCGAGCAGGCGGTCGAGTTCGGTCAGATCCAGATGGCCGTCGCTGCGGATGGGGATCCAGCGCAGCTCGATGCCCTGCTCGGCGGCCAGCATGTGCCAGGGGACGATGTTGGCGTGGTGCTCCAATTCGGTGATCACCACCGGGTCGCCCGGCCCCAGATTGGCCCGGCCCCAGGTCCGGGCCACCAGGTTGATGGCCTCGGTGGCGTTCTTGGCGAAGACGATCTCTGAGTCCCGAGCGGCTCCGATGAAGTTGGCGACCTTCCTCCGAGCCTCTTCCAAAGCCTCGGTGGCCTCCACCGCCAGCTGGTACGACCCTCGATGGACGTTGGAGTTGAAGCGCTCGTAGTAGTCGGTGACAGCGTCGATCACCGGCCTGGGCTTGTGGGAGGTGGCGGCCGAGTCGAGATACACCAGACGACGGCCATGCACCTCTCGGCACATGATCGGAAAATCGGCGCGAACAGCAGCGGTATCTAGCGCCATGCCTCGGCTCCATCTGCCACTGGGCTGCCTTCGTTGATCAGCGCCATGCCTCGTACCCTTCGGCGTCGAGCTGCGCGGCCAGTTCGAAGCCGCCGCTGGCGGCGATCTTCCCGTTCATCAGGATGTGGACGTGGTCGGGGGCCAGATGGTCCAGCAGTCGGCGGAAGTGGGTGATGGCCAGCACCCCCATCTCGGGGCGAGAGGTCCGCACTTCCTGCACTCCGTTGGCCACGATCTTCAACGCGTCGATATCCAATCCCGAATCGGTCTCATCCAAGATGGCCATCTCCGGCTCCAAAATGGCCAGTTGGAGCACTTCATTGCGCTTCTTCTCGCCGCCGGAGAACCCGTCGTTCAGATAGCGGTCGGCAAACGAGGGGTCCATGTCGAACCGCTCCATCCACTCCATCACCGCCAGCCGCAATTCCAGCACCGACAAGTCGATGCCCTTGCGGGCCGACAGCGCCTGGCGCAGGAAGTTCATCACCGAAACGCCGGGGAACTCCTGGGGGTATTGAAAGGCCAGGAACACCCCGGCCTTGCCCCGCACTTCGGCCGGCCAGTCGGTGATGTCATCGCCTTTGAAGCGGATCCGCCCCCCGGTCACCTCGTACTCGGGGCTGGCCAACAGTGCGCTGGCCAGAGTTGACTTGCCCGAGCCGTTGGGCCCCATGAGGGCGTGTACTTCGCCGGCCCCAACGGTGAGGTCGATACCCGACAGGATCGGGATGCCGTCTTCCGCGGTGGCGACGTGCAGGTTCTCGACCTCAAACAGCGGGGCCTCGGGGGGGCTCACCAGATCAGTCTACGCCGGAGGGGTGCTATCCCTATCACCGGAAAGCCGTGCTATGCACCCACGAGCGGGCCTACCAGCCCCGGTCGATCCACTCTTGGAGATGGGGGGCCTCGGTGCCGATGGTGGTCTGGTCGCCATGGCCCGGCAGAACCATGGTGTCGGCCGGCAGCGGGGAGAAGATTCGCCGGTCGATCGACTTGATGATGGTGTCAAAGTCACCACCCTCAAATCCGGTGGCTCCGGGTCCGCCCGGAAAGAGGGTGTCGCCCGAGAAAAAGATGGGCGAGCCCTCCAAGCGGAACGACATCGACCCCGGCGTGTGACCGGGCGTGTGGACGCAGTGCAGGCGGAGCCGACCCACTTCAATCACCGACTCGTCTTCGAGCAGGTAGTCGTAGGAGTCGAGCATGGCGGCGTCCTCGGCGGTGACTCCCACGTCGTAGCCGGCGTCGCGCACCGCGGGGATGGCCTGAATATGGTCCCAGTGCCCGTGGGTCTCCAGAACGGTTCGGACCCCGAGTGAGGAGCACATTTCCAGCAGAAGATCGTGCTCGTTGGCTGCGTCGATCAGCACCGCATCGCCGGTTTGGCGGCAGCGGAGGACATAGACGTTGTTGTCCATCGGACCTACGACCACTTTGTGGATCTCAGCCTGGGTATCTTGCCAGTGCAAAGTCATGGCGGGCTCTTCTCGCTCTCCGACTCAGACAATACTGAGGCTCAGGGAAAACTGGTTGGCCCCACGATTGTGCCCTATCTGTCGGGTCCATGACAGGTTCGGGCGTGGCTACATGGATTGCGGTCTAGTAGAAACAGAGCCGTGAACTTTGCCTTCAGCGAGGAACAAGAAGAGCTGCGACGCTTCGTGCGGCAGTTCTTGGAGGACAAATCCCCGGAATCGGCGGTCCGCGACCAGATGGACACCGAAAAGGGCTACGACGACGCCGTCTGGAACCAGATGGCCGAGCAGCTCGGATTGCAGGGCCTCATCATCCCTGAGGAATACGGGGGAAGCGGCTTCAGCTATATCGAGCTGATCGTGGTGCTAGAGGAGATGGGCCGGGCGCTGCTGTGCGCTCCGTTCTTCTCCAGTGTGGTGCTGGCCGCCAACACCCTCATCCACAGCGGCGACGAGGAGGCCAAGACAGCACTGCTGCCCGGCATCGCAGCCGGTGAGACGGTGGCTGCGTTGGCATTCACCGAGGAGAACGGCCGCTGGGACGAGTCGGGCATCACCACCGACGCGACTGCCGACGGCGACGGCTGGCGCATCAGCGGCGCCAAGATGTTCGTGATCGACGGCCATACCGCCGATGTGGTGCTGGTGGCCGCTCGCACTGCTGGCGGGGTGAGCCTGTTCTGGTGCCCCAGCGACGCCGAAGGCTTGACCCGCACTGCCCTGTCCACCATGGACCAGACCCGCAAGCAGGCCCGCTTGGACTTCGACAACACCCCGGTCACGCTGATCGGCGCCGAGGGCGGGGGCTGGGCCGTGCTGGAGCGGGTGCTCGACCTGGCTGCGGTGGCCCTGGCCGCTGAGCAGGTGGGCGGGGCCCAGATGTGCTTGGACATGTCGGTGCAGTACGCCAAAGACCGGGTGCAGTTCGGTCGGCCCATCGGGTCGTTCCAGGCCATCAAGCACAAGTGTGCCGACATGCTGCTGGAGGTGGAGTCGGCCAAGTCGGCTGCCTACTACGCCGGTTGGTGCGCCTCGGAGCTGAACGACGAGCTCCCCTCGGTGGCCAGCCTGGCCAAGGCCTACTGCTCGGAGGCCTACTTTCACGCCTCGGCGGAGAACATCCAGATCCACGGCGGGATCGGCTTCACCTGGGAGCACCCTGCCCACCTGTACTTCAAGCGGGCCAAGTCGTCGGAGCTGCTGTTCGGCGACCCGACGTATCACCGCGAGCTCCTGGCTCAGCGCATCGGAATCTGACGGTTCTAATCGTCGTCGCCACAGTCTTGGTGGTCGGCCTGGCCGCCTACGCGGTGATGCGGGCGTCGTCTCGACTGGCCCATTCCCGGGCCCGGGCGGTTTACGACCTGTACGAAGCAGTGGACTTTGTTGCTGAGCGTTTGCCCGACGAGCTGTCGGCCAAATTGAGCTACGAGGATGTGGAGGCAGTGCTGCTGTGGCGGCTGGATCACCTGCGGCTCCAGGGCTCTGCCACCTACGGCCGGGGTGATGTGACCGCTGCCGAAGCCGAGGGCCGGAACGAAGAGGTGGTGACCAGCGACGACGACTCGGTGGACTATGTGCTGACCAAGGCCACTGAGTCGGGCCGCGACGTCGACGCCCTAGACGTGGTGGTGGTGCTGGATTTGGAGAGCCAATACCTCGAAGCCATCGGTGCCCTGGGCCCTCCAGCCGAAGAATCCGGTGAACAAGGCGGTACGGTTTAGAGATGGACAGGCCGCGGTCGTTGGAGGGCTTCCGGTACGTGGGCGACAAGCGGTCTCAGCTGGTGTACGACTTGGACGAGATCAACGACGAGTCGGTTATCGATGAGCTGGTGGCATCCGAGCAGTTCTTGGTGTTCGGACCTGACACCCTGGCCGAGGCCCGCAACCGCGGCTATCGGCCCCGAGCGGTGTGAGCCGCTGGAAGTTGGCTCATTGGCCCGCACCGCGGGAGCAATTGACCGGGAACGTGGCGGTGTGACGCACTGGCAGACCACTGACGGGCTGAAGCTTGCCGGGCATTTGGCCGTGCCGGAGAACCGGCGAATGAGGTCGCTGCCCGGCGTGGTGCTGTGTCCCGGGTTCCCATCAAAGGCCAACGGGGGTTCGAGGGCCGCGGAGCGGATCTATCCCCTGGCCAACCGGATCGCCCAGAACATGGAGTGGGCCGCGCAGGTGCTCAACTATCGGGGGTGCGGCGACAGCGAGGGCGATTTCTCGCTGGACGGATGGACCGACGACATCCGCAGCGCCATCGACAATCTGAGCGGGCTCGAGCAGGTGGAAGGGGTATGGCTGGCCGGATTCGGCATCGGCGGGGCGCTGGCCGCCCATGTGGCCCAGGACGACAGCCGAGTCAGGGGAGTGGCCACCATGGGAGCACCGGTGGACTTCGCCCACTGGGGTCTCGATGCCTCTCGGGTTGTTGACTACGCCCGTTCCCTCGGGATCATCTCTGCTCCCGAATTCCCCGAGGCCATAGATTCCTGGGCCAAATCCGCCCGTTCGATCCAAGTAGACCGCTGCGCGGCCGAGATCGCCCCCCGGCCCATGCTGATACTGCACGGCTCCAATGACCGAGAGGTGTCACCCCTCGACGCCCGAGCCATAGCCGACGCCCACGGCGACGCCGGCCTCCGCATCATCAGCGGCGCCGGCCACCGCCTCCACTCCGACCCCCGCTGCATCGCCATCCTCCTAGGCTGGCTCGACTCCCAAATAACCCTCATCCCCTGACGCGTGGAATCCATTCCGAGGATGCTGACGGGCATCAAATGCACACCAGGGTTTTCTCAGGCAGGGGAGTATGCTGAGGTCGTGGCACTTCAGGACGTGGTGTTCCAATTCGACGATGACCTTGTGGAGCAACTGGACAAGCTGGCTGCTGAACAGGGGACGAGCCGCTCGGCGCTGCTGCGTCGCATCGTCACCACGGCCATTGCTGCTACGAAATGCGAGGCCTCAGATCAGGAGTTGCAAGAGGCCTATCGCCAAATTCCACAAGACCAAGGTCTTGTGACCTCCTCCTCTCGGGCTGCTGCTGTCACCGCACCTGAGTGGTAAGCCGCGGCGACGTCTTCTGGGCAGACCTCGGCCCGCCGCACGGACGGCGTCCTGTCTGTGTCCTCACCCGCAACGCCGCGCTCACAGTGCTTACTTCAGTCACTTGTGCTCCGATTACTCGGACTATTCGGGGAATTCGCTCCGAAGTCGAAGTCGGCCCAGAGGAGGGACTGTTGTCGCCCAGCGTGATCAATTGCGACAACGTCCTCACAATCTCGCGAACACTGCTTGACTCCGAGCCCGTCGGCCGTCTCAGTGTTGATGTCCGTGCACGGCTCGACCAAGCCCTGCGTTACTCGCTGGATATTCGCTACTGATTCCGCAGTACCTTCCCCGCTCGCCACTACTCGTAGTCCAGTCCCGCCCGGCATCAATGTGTCATCGGTGTCAGTAGAATTGACTCATGGATTGTGGGGCTGTGACCTGCGGGAATGCCGGGAATGCCGGGAATGGCGTGCATGTTGATGCGGTGGATGTGGCCGGGTTGGACGATGCCGGATTGGATGCTCGGCTGCGGTTGATCGGGTCTTCCCGCAATCGGTTGGAGGGGTTTTTGGCTGAGGTGGTGGCTGAGAAAACCAGGCGCAGCAGCTCGTTTGACGCGGCGAGTTCTTTGAAGGCCGAGTTGCGCCAGTCGAGGCATCAGGCTGATCGGACGATGCGCTATGCCGAGCAGTTGGAGAAGCTGGGTGCCACTCGGGATGCGTTGGTGGACAGTCGGATCAATACTGAGCACGCCCGGATCTTGGGGACTGCGGCGCAGAGCGGGCCGTTGGATGAGGCCAAGATGCTGGCGGCGGCGGAGACGCAGACTCCGGAGCAGTTGCGCAAGACGGTGCGCGACCATCAAAACGAATTGGCCGGCGATGACGGGGCCAAGCGGTTCGAGCGCCAGCGCAAGGCTCGCACGGCCAGGTTCTCTGAGCGCGATGACGGGATGTGGCAGCTGTTCGCACTGTTCGACCCGGTCGCGGCGGCGCGGATCCGCAAGGCGCTGAATAAGGCGACAGATGACGACTGGCGGACCGACAACCGCCGCGAGCACACCGCCGATCGGCACCGCCGGGCCGATGCTTTGGAGCGGCTCATTACCCGCACGATTTCCGCGGACGGAAGCGAGCAGCTCCAGGGGACCACGCTGTTGTTGATGGCCGACTACGACCTCGTCGACGACAAGCTGGGTCGCCCCCGCCTGGCGGATGGCACCCCGCTTCCGCCAAACGAGTTCCACAGGCTGGCCTGCGATGCCGACATCTTGTGCGGACTGTTCAAACAAGCAAGCACCGAGCCCATCTGGATGGGCTCAACCAGCCGCCACCCCAACTTCGCCCTGCGAGCCGCCCTCGAAGCCCGAGACCAAGGCTGCATCGGCTGCCGCAAAGAACCCGAATGGTGCGTGTCGCACCACATAGTCGAATGGCAACACGGAGGCCCCACCCAACCCGACAACCTGGTCCTGGTATGCCACGACTGCCACCAAAAAGTCCACCACCGGAACTGGGCCGTCGAAAAACCCCCCGACACCGGCCGCCAATACCTGAGACCCCCCCTGGCAACAACCCCCCGCCCCCGCCCTGAGACGCTGACACCAGGCTAGTTGTACTGTCCATAGAGCTTGTTGGCTCGGGCTGGTAGCTCCGCTATTGGTTGAGCCTCCGGTGCCAATGTGGTGGTTGCCGTCAATTGTCCACGCGGGGGCGACGCAGTTTGCCGCCTTCGTCCAGGTGATGACACTTGGTCTCGTCTTTCACCTTGGGATAGCGTTAGCGCTCGGGCTTATCTCCTTCGCGTTCAGTGCATTTGGGCTCTTGGTATTCGCGTGCGGATACGCCTTTCACCATGAACTGGTGTATCTCGTCAACAGCAGGGATTATCTGTTGGGAATGGAACAGGATCGAACTATCCAATCATAAGG
>JAJEDQ010000171.1 GCA_022821445.1 Acidimicrobiia bacterium
CGCGGTCTCGGCATCGGCGGCTGACCGCGCTCCGAGCTCGATGACCACCTCGTGGATCTCCCCGGTGAACTCGAACGAGCCCTCATAGCGCTCTGAGACCGGCGAACCGTGATCGAAGCCGATGCTGTCGCTCAGCAAGGAGATCAACCTCATCATGAACGGCAGCTCGGCTCGGCCACAGTCTCTCCCGTCGATGGCGATGCTCAAGTCCCCGGCAGTGCGGCTGGTGCGGCGGAGGCGCACGGCCAGGGTGCTCGGACCCTCGGGCACCGGCAGTTCAGACTCCACGATGGTGCGATCCATGAAAGCGTTGTAGTCGACCACCAAGCGATCATTCTGCACGAACACCGATATTCCCGCGCTGGCGCTGCCCGTGGCCCAGAGAACCCCTTGGTCTCCTATGGCTCTGGTGATCTTCGCGGTCAAGTCCCATGCCCTTCCCCCCGGCGACGGAGAGGCCGACGATGGGATCGGGGAGATCGGCGGCCGGTACACGTACCGACGACTGGTGGGGTGGGGCGAGCGGTCGTTCGGCCTCGCCGCGAACAGCTCGATGGTCCGGTCGTCCAGCGGGAGAACCCCGTGGCAATCGGCCTCCTCCCACCACAGGCCGATCAGCTCTTCCAGCTTCCCCGGCTGGTCGGCGGCCAAGTCGAAGCATTCCGAGGGATCAGCGGAGAGGTCGTAGAGCTCCCATCGATCGTCGTCGAAGTCTTGGCCTTGGATGTGCCGGGTGACGGCCTTCCACCAGATGCCGTCCTGCTCGGCCACCAGCGCCCGCGAGCCGAACAGCTCGTAGTACTGGAGCCGGTTGGCGGCCGGGGCGGCGGCGTCGCCCAGCACGGTGGCGAAAGAGTGGCCGGTAACCGGGAGCTGCTCATAGCCCTTCAACGTGTTCGGCGGTGTGATCCCCAACAGTTCGTACAGCGTCGGGGCCAGATCGGAGACGTTGATGAACTGGTGGCGTTTGGTGCCGCGCTGGTCGGCTGCGATGCCGTCGGGCCAGTGGACGACCATCGGGACGTGGACGCCTCCCTCATGGGTGTTCTGCTTGTACCACTTGAACGGGGAGTTGCCGCACTGGGCCCATCCCCAGGGGTAGTTGGTATGGCTGTGCGGGCCGCCGATGTCGTCGAGGCGCTCGACGGACTCGTCAGGGGTCTCGAGTATGCCGTTGAAGAACTTCATCTCGTGCATGACGCCGAAGGGCCCGCCCTCTTGGGAGGCGCCGTTGTCGGCCAGCACCATCAAGATGGTGTTGTCGAGTTGGCCAATGTGGCTCAGGCCGTTCACCAGGCGCCCGATCTGGTCGTCGGTGTGGTCGAGGAAGGCGGCGAAGGCCTCCTGGAGTCGGCTGGCCAGCAGCTTTTGGTTTGTCGGCAGGCTGTCCCAGGGCTCCACCCCGTCGTTGCGGGGGGCCAGCTCGGTGCCCGGCGGTATCACGCCCAACTCGAGTTGGCGCTGGTACCAGCGCTGGCGCACATCGTCCCAGCCCTCGTCGTAGCGGCCGCGGTACTTCTCCAAGTAGGCGGGCGGGGCCTGATGGGGGGCGTGGGTAGCGCCGAAGGGCAGGTAGGCGAAGAACGGTCGGTCGGGCCGAACTCCCTTGCTGTCCCGGATCATCTGAAGAAGTTGGTCAACCAGGTCTTCGCTCAGGTGATAGCCCTCGTCGGGGCCCGCCGGGGGGTCGATGTGGTGGTTGTCGACAACGAGTTCGGGGTGGAACTGATCGGTCTCACCGTCCAGGAATCCGTAGAACCGGTCGAATCCCCGACCCAGGGGCCACTGGTCGAAGGGACCGGCCGCCGATGTGTCCTTGGACGGCGCCAAGTGCCACTTGCCGGCGCAGAACGTGGCGTAGCCCTCGGCTTTGAGAACCTCGGCCAATGTGGCGGCATGGTTGGTGATGTGGCCGAGCTGATGGGGGAAGCCGGTGCAGTGGTTCGACACCGACCGCATGCCCACCGTGTGCTGAGAGCGCCCGGTCAACAGCGATGCCCGGGTGGGGGAGCACAGCGGGGTGACGTGGAAGTTGGTGAACTGAAGGCCCTCGGCGGCCAGTCGGTCCACATTGGCGGTGTCGATGTCGGAGCCGTAGCAGCCGAGCTGGGCGAAGCCGGTGTCGTCGAGCAGCACGACCACCACGTTGGGCGCATCCTCGCCGGGATGGGGCGGCTGTTCGAAGAACGGTTCCGAGTCGGCCAGGGTCTTGCCGATCACTCCGGGGAACGGGCCTTTGGCCGGGGAGTTAGCCAATGGCGTCACTCCTGTCCTGTGGCGATGGTGGTCAAGTCGTCTCCGATGATGATCTCGCCTTCGTAGTGCTCGGCCGCCAGCGCAATCCACTCGGAGTACTGCTCCGCGGTGGGTGCCGGCACCATGTGGGTCAACACCAGCCGCTTGGCACCCACCCGAGCCGCGGTCCGGGCCGCCTCCACCACGCCGGAGTGGTAGTCGAGGATGTCTTGGACCATGTCGTTGGGGATCTGCTCTACCAGGTCCCGGCGGATCACCGTTTGCACGTAGGCGTCCGCGCCGGCGGCCAATTGGTCCACGCCCTGGCAGGGAATGGTGTCGCCCGCCTTGATGAGGGTGGACGGGCCCGCTCGATTGGCATCGGGCAGCGGCGAGCCGGTCCCGGTCAACACGATGTCCATCTGTTGCTCCTTTGCGGTTCCCGGTTGGTTGGGTCTATGGGGTGGTGCTGGTGGCGCCGGTTGCTCAAGACGTCATTCCGCCCAAGCCCACCAAACCCCGGGCGAGCTCGATTTCACCCATATGGCGCAGTCCATGCTGGTAGTGCCAGCACTCGAAGGCGTCGAGAACGGTGATGCCTTGGGGCCCCGCGCACACCGCGCTATAGGTGCTGGCGATCTGGGGTGGGTAGGGAGGAGCCACGATTACCCGCTCGAACTCGGCGGGTTCCATGCACTCGATATAGGCCTCGGTGCGGCCGAAGACCGCTCGCTGGTACTCCTTGAACGCCTCGAAGTCGCCGATGCGCTGATGGATCATGTCGCTGACCGGCCGCTCCTTGCCGTGGTCGTTGATGGCCATCTGCACTCGGGCCTGCCAGTCGTCGTTCCAGATGGGCAGCTCGCCGGAGATGCCCATGAAGGTGGCGTCTTGCATGTTCGTGTAGTGGAACAGCGAGAACGCGATGGGCAGCACCCCTTCCCGCTCGAAGTGGTTGACATGATGCAGCTCCATCGTGTCAACCGCCTGGTAATAGAGCGAGTGCATGGTTCGCATACGGCGCAATAGCGAGTCTTGGATGAGGTTCAGCGTGTCGACATTGCCCATGGCGGTCCTCAGGTCTCTCTCGCAGCAATCATTTGCCAGTAATACACGCAAAACTTAGGCTCTCGGCCTGTGGCTCCGCAACCTTCCCAGGTCCGACTTGTGGCCTACCCGTCGGGGATTCCCGCCGACGATGTCTGGAGCATCACCCACGACTCTCCGCCGGAGTTGGCCGACGGCTCGCTCAAGCATCGCCAGCACATCGTCGAGGGAATTGAGAGCTTCCCCGAGGCCTTCCGCATGCTGTTTCGAGGCGAAAACCACGGAAAGCTGCTGCTGCGCCCCTGAAGGCCCCCGCGAGGTAGTAGGTCGCGCCCTGTGATCGGAGGTCGCCTTCGTGTGTCGAGTGAATCTGTCACTGAGTCGAACTAGGGTTACAGCAGGTCGCAGCTCCGTGCCAAGCCGCTCAAGCATCCACCACTGAGCGAGGTACGACATGGGATCATTCCCAAGGAGAGCCGACCGCAGGCTGCCATTCGCGGCCAGCGAAGGAGGAGTCGTGTCTGCTGCCAGCGGTGATGGCCGAGAGTGGTCCGTGTATCGGGGAGACGCGCTTGACACATGCGCTGCTTGGCCTTCTCCCTCGGTCATCATCTCCGATGGCGCTTATGGAGTTGGCGGATTTCCCGGCGATCCGCGGACTCCTGAAGGGCTGGCCGAATGGTACGCCCCCCATATTGAGGCTTGGTCGAAGCACTCCCTGCCGTCTTCCACGCTCTGGCTTTGGAATACCGAAATCGGTTGGGCGACGGTGCATCCGATCCTGGCCGAATTTGGCTGGGACTACGTCCAGGCAATCGTGTGGGACAAGGGAATCGGCCACATTGCCGGCAATGTCAACGGCGAAACGATCCGTCGCTTCCCGGTGGTCTCCGAGGTTTGTGTGTTCTATCGACGTCGGTTGGAGTTTCCAACTCAAGACGGTGTCATGCCTGCGCGAAAATGGCTGCGATATGAGTGGCAGCGAGCGGGCCTGCCGCTAAATCGAGCGAATGAGGCGTGCGGGGTGGCTAATGCCGCTGCCCGCAAGTACCTAACGCAGGACTGGCTCTGGTATTTTCCACCGCCAGAGATGATGGAGCGGTTGGTGTGGTATGCCAACGAGCACGGTATTGCCGATGGGGCTCCCTACTACTCGCTGGACGGTGTGTCGCCCATCACTGCTGATGAGTGGGCCGGTTTGCGAGATATGTGGCAACACACCCACGGTCTAACCAATGTGTGGTCGGCCCCTCCGCTCAACGGACAGGAGCGATACAAGGGCAATGGAGTTCGCTCGGCGCCACGGGTGCACAAACCAGGACCCAACGCTGCGGTCCATCTCAATCAGAAGCCTTTGGAATTCATGCGCCGAATCATCAATGCGGCTACTGAGCCGGGGGACGCGGTCTGGGAACCCTTCGGGGGTCTATGCAGCGCTGTGGTGGCTGCCGTCGAAGCGGGTCGTCGTGGCTTTGCGGCGGAGACGGTAGAGCACTTCGCAGATTTGGCTAATGCGCGACGTCTGGGATCCGAACGACGAGTGGACACTGCACCGGTTCGACCGGCAGGCGCAGACATTTCCTGACGTGTTGTTCCGATGCAGAAGAAGCACTGGCGAATATGACACTGCCCTTGGGGTTGAGCTGAAGGGTTGGTACATGCTGGCCAAGGAGCGCTAGCCCAGCTTTCGGTACCGAGTGACTCCAGGTGCCTGCGCAGATTGGGATCTTCTGGTTGTGGTCCCGTGGCACCTCTCAAATGTGCTTTCTGGCGTCCCTCGAGTTTCTGCCCCAGCTTGTTGGTCGGCAAAGCACATCGCTGAGCACCGGAATCACTGGTGGAGCCACATTCGTGAGACCGAACTAGACGCCTCCATTGAATCGCCGGCAGAAGCCGCCCCTTATATGGGCCGTGACAACACATCTGACAAGCCAGCGAAAGATGGAGGTGGCAATTTCGGGCGCATTGCTCGTACCGGAATTATGGATGACTGGGTCCGCGAGATTCTGGACGAACCCTTGGCGGGAATACCTGTCGATTCCTGGATCGACTTCTTGAAACAGCACGAATCGCAATAGACATCTTGTCAGGCCGGCCAGACGCTCCCTGTCTTGACGTGCTTTACCCCGTAATCGCAATGTTGTCAATATGGAATTGTATATTGACAACATTGCTCATATATTCAGATATACGTCAATATGGGACTGTATACTGACAGGCGAACGGCTGTTGGGGAGTCGCACATGGGGATGATGTCGTCGCCGCGCTATTGGGACGAGGAGGCTTGCGAGTCTAGGCAGGCGGGCCCGGACGATGATCCCGCCTGCGTTTTTGAGGCCTTTATCCCCCACCCGATAGCCGACTGGGACGTCGAGATGGACGGCGAGTGCGTCGAGAGGGTGATGGTGGCGGAGGACGCGATACGCCGCCTAGGCGATGAATGCGGCGACGCGGCAGCGCTGCCCGCCGAATGGCTTGTTCGCCGAGCCGAGAGCGCAGCGTCTAGCACCATCGAGGGCGTCCACCCATCGGCGCGACGGCTGGCACGGGCCGAGGCCCAGCTTGGCCTATTCGGCGAGCAGCCCCGCCCCAACGATCTGGAGGCCTTGCGAAATGTCAATGCCTTCGATCAAGCGCTGGAAATCGCCGCCGAGAACAGGCTGCTCACAGTCGAAGACATTGCGTCGGTCCACCGAAGGCTCATGGAAGACGACCCCTCGGCCGGGAACATCAGAGCAAGGCAAAACTGGATCGGGCCGGGCAGGCTCTGGTCGACGCCGCTGACCGCCTCCTATATCCCTCCGCCCCCCGACACCGTCCAAGCGCTGATGAGCGATCTCATCGAGCGGGTCAACCGGGGCAAGGGCCACCCGATTGTGGAGATGGCCGTCGTTCACGCCCAATTCGAGATGATCCACCCGTTCGGAGACGGGAACGGGCGCACGGGCCGGGCACTGATACAGATGATGCTCCAGCGA
>JAJEDQ010000191.1 GCA_022821445.1 Acidimicrobiia bacterium
GGTGGCCTTCGACGCCGCCTTCCGATTCCGGACGCTTGGCCATCGAGCCGAGTTCCACTCCGACTCGCACATGCAGCTCACCGCCGCCCGGTTCCTCCGTCCGGGAGACATCGTGGTGGCCATCAGCCACTCAGGGTCCACTCGAGACACGCTCACCGCGGTGGAGGCGGCATCCAGTGCGGGGGCGCACACCGCGGCCATAACCACATTCGCCCGTTCGCCGCTGTCCGAGTCGGTTGACCATGCCCTGTTGGCCGGGGGAACCGAATCGGAGTTCCGGATTGCGGCAGTGTCCAGCCGAATCGCCCACTTGGCGGTCGTCGATGCGCTGTTCGTCGCCGTCGCCAGGCTGCGGCCAGAACGAGCCCGCGCCGCCCAAGAGCTGTGGAGCGACATGATCGACGAGCATCGGCTCAGCCCGCCGTGGGCAACGCGGCGTGAGCCGGGCGACTGACTCACTGAGTCAAAAAGAGCGCCCTCAACTCGTCGATTTCGGCTTGGGTCAACAACAACTGATTCCGGGCGTAGCTGTCGATCCCCCCGAATTCACGGTCGATGATGTCGAGCGACTGCTCGATGAAGGCGGGCTTGGCCAATCCCAGTGCCAGCAGCACGTGGCGCGACTCCTCTGGGTACTCGGCAAGCCGGAGTTGAAAGGTGCTCGACTGATCGGTCAGCCGATCGTTGGTGAGCATGTAGTCGTCGATGATCTGGCCGCGGTCAACCCCGAGGAGCGACAGGACAACCGCCGCGGCCACGCCGGTTCGGTCTTTGCCGCCCGCGCAGTGGAAGAGAACGGGAGGGCGGTTGATGATCGAGCGGATCAATTCGGCCATCACTGGGCCACCAGTTTTGGTGACATGCCGGTAGGAGTCGAGAAGGATCTCGTGGGCAATATCGGTGGTTAGTTCGCCGCCGACCAGAAGCTCCATCACCTCTGCTGCGGTCTTGTCCCCGGGGGGGAACGGCGTGGACACCACCTCGGCGCCGCGGGGCAGCCGCGACGGTCGGGCTTCGGCTTCCTCGGGGTTGCGGAAGTCCACCACGGTTCTCACCGAGCGCTCTTCGAGCTCGGCCAAGTCCACCACGCTGAGATCGGCGAGGTCATCAGAGCGGTAGGCAATGCCGTAGCGCACCTGCTGGCCGGTTGCCGTGGTTATTCCTCCCAGGTCCCGCACATTGAGGGCGCCATCGAAGCGGAGAGTTCGCCGAAGATGCAGGGCCGTGTCCTCCGATGCGGCATCGGTGTTGGCGTGTGCTGGCTGCATGGTCCTCGTGATCGGTGTCTCTAGAGGTCGGATCGGCCGATGGCCCGTTCGTCGGTGCCCAGATAGCTGGCAATAACGAGCGGGTCGGCCCGCACCTGGTCGGGGCTGCCTTCAGCGATGACCTGCCCGGCTTCCAAGCAATAGACATGATCGCTCACGCTCATGATCAGCGGCATGTCGTGCTCGATGATCAGCATCGAAGACTGGAGCTCGCGGTTGATGCTCACCAGCAGGGGGCCGAAGGCCTCCGCCTCTCGCTGGGCCACGCCGGCGGTGGGCTCGTCGAGGCACAGCAGGTGGGCATCAAGGGCGAGAAGGCCGCCGATCTCCACGATGCGCCGCGTTCCGGTGGAGAGGTCGCCCACATAGGAGTCGCCGTATCGGCCCAAGCCGAGGAAGTCGATGATCTCATCAGCCACGGCTCTCTGCGCCCGGGCGATCCTGGCCGAGGGCGGCAGGCACGTCGCGGTGGCCAGGATCGGCGTGCGTTCTCGGGCCTCAAGGGCCACTTGCACCGTCTCGCGCACGGTGAGCTCGGGGAACAGCGTCGCCCCCTGAAAAGTGCGGCCCAATCCGAGCAGGGCCCGGCGGTGGGGGGCGAGGCGGCTGATCTCCGTTCCATTGAGCTGTACTCCGCCGCCAGCCGGAACGAATCCCCCGACGGCGTTCATGAACGTCGACTTGCCCGCGCCGTTGGTGCCGATGAGCCCGACGATGCGGTTGTGGGGAACAGAAAGCGATGCGCCGCTCAAGGCCTGGTTTCCCCCGAACGCCACGCTCAGATTGTGAGTTTCGAGAACCGCCTGGCCGGTGTCGGCACGAACCAGATGCGAGGCCGGCAGCCGAACCGAACCCCGGGCCCCCTTGGGCGGCGTCGACAGGCCGTAGCGGTTCTCCGCCCATCTCAGCGCCGACGACCGCCATGAATATAGGATCTGCACGAAGCCGCCGGGGAAGTACATCACCACCAGCAAGAGCCCGATGCTGGAAGTGAACAGCGCCACCACGCTGCTGTCGTCGAACAGGGACGGCAGTCCCTCGATCCACAAGGCGCCTAGCACCGGTCCGACGATCGTGCCAAGGCCCCCGATCACCACGATGCCAACCAGCCTGATTGAGTCGTCGACGGTGAAAAATCGCTCGGAAAGCGGGACGCTTTGGACCAGTCCGGCCAGCACTGCCCCGCCGAGGCCGACGATGCCACCAGCCAGTGCGAAGGCCGACAGCTTCATGCGAGTGGAGCTAACGGTATAGGCCGACGCCGCCTCCACGTTGTCTCGTATGGCAATGGTCCCCCGGCCGACGCCGGATCGGCGAAGCCGCGCCAACAAGAAGAGGACAACAGTCAGGAGTACCAGGCAGAAGTAGTAATAGTTGCGCTGGCTGGCCAGGTTGATGCCGAACAGTTCGCCCCGCAGGAACGGGACGGTGCGGGCATTGCCGTCGGCGAAGATCGGTCGCCGGAAGATGTAGAGCGAGGCGGCCAAAGCCAACACAAGGGTGGTGACGGCCAGCATGAGCCCTTGCACCCGAAGAGCTCCCACTCCCACCACCGCGGCCAGAATCGCAGTAACCAGGGACGCGATGAACACGGCCGACGCAAACGGGATGGGGTCGGCGTTGAAGTCGATGAACCAGAAGTCCATCTCGAGGCCGCGGGTCAACGCGGCAGCAGTCAGCGCGCCGATTCCGGCAAAGCTCATCTGGGCCAGCGAGACCTGCCCCGACCATCCAGTGATAACGGTGAGCGAGCTGGCGCATAGCGCAAAGGCCAGAACCGACGCGTAAGACAGGTTCCGGCTCGGCTGGGTGATGATGAGCGGCAGCACAATCAACGCCAGAAGCCCGACTCCGAACCCGATCCGGCTCATGTGGCGGATCCACCAGATTTGGCGAAGGTGGTTGGGCATCGCGGGAATTTTGGG
>JAJEDQ010000022.1 GCA_022821445.1 Acidimicrobiia bacterium
GCCCGCCCGGGCGGCGGCCATCAGGCCGGGCACCCCCAGGGTGGACTGGGGGTTGAACACCACCGGATCCAAGAAGGCGTCGTCGATGCGGCGGTAGATCACGTCCACCCGCTCCAGTCCCCGGGTGGTGCGCATGGCCACTACGTGGTCGTCCACCACCAGGTCGCGCCCCTCCACCAGCTCCACACCCATGCTGCGGGCAAGAAAGGCGTGCTCGAAATAGGCCGAGTTGAAGATGCCGGGGGTGAGCACCACCACAGTGGGGTCGTCGCCGCAGGCCGGCGGGTCGATGGACCGCAGCGCCCGCAGCAGCGAGCGCCCGTAGTGGTCTACCGAGCGGACCGCCAGATCGGAGAAGGCGGCGGGCAGCAGCTTGGTCATGGCGGCCCGGTTCTCGATCACATAGGAGATGCCGCTGGGGTTGCGCAGGTTGTCTTCCAGCACCCGGTAGGCGCCGTCGCCGTCGCGCACCAAGTCGATGCCGGCCACCAGGCAGCGAGCCCCCATGGGGACCGCCACGTTCATGGCCTCCCGCTCGAAGCCGGTACACGAGGTGATGAGCCGGCGGGGCACGATGCCGTCGTGGACGATGGCCTGCTCGCCCGTGTAGATGTCGTCGAGGAACCGGTTCAGGGCGGTGACCCGCTGGATCAGCCCCCGCTCCAGCATGGCCCACTCCTCGGCGTCGATAACCCGGGGGAACAGGTCCATGGGCCAAGTGCGCTCGGTGCCCTCGTCGCCGCCGTACACCGTGAACGTGATCCCTTGGCGGCGGAACGACTCATTGCGCTGCTCCTCCAGCGCCTTTACCTGCTCCAGCGTCAGTCGGTCGAACCACTCCTGCACCGGCCGATAATGATCCCGAGTGCGCCCCTGCTCGTCGATGTGCTCATCGAAGAATCCCGGTCCCGCCATCGGTTACAGCGTAGACCTCGCTTCACAGGCTCGTTGTCACAGACCATTAGTAGTGTTTGCCCCATGAGCATCAACAAAACACGGGGAACCCTCTACAGGTTGGCCAAGATCCTGGGGGACATCAACGCGGTCAAAAGGGGAAGGGTCGGCAAGCGCATCGCCCGCCGCATGGTCGGGCGAGCCACCGGCCGGGGCATGGGCCGACTATTCCGCTAGCCGGCTTCGCCTTTCAATTCGACGATGGTTGTCATTTCGGCGCCGGTGCGGGTGATGATCTTGACGGCCACGTTTTTGCCTGGGCTTGGGGGTGGGAAGGGTTGGGAGACGGTGCCGCACAGGGCTTCTTCGGCGGTCTTGTCGAGGTCTTTGCCCAGTGATTTGAGCAGCTTCTTGATCTGGGGGTCGCCGCGCCTGTAGCCGGGTAGGTACACCAGGCGGGGGAAGAAGCCGGTGCCGTCGTGGTCGGTGTCGACCATCCAGCAGTCCACGTCGGCGCCGCTCGACTGCTTGACCTGGCCGGTGGCCGGGTCATAGGTGTCGTAGCCGGCCAACTCCACCACCAGCTTGCCGCCGTCGGCGCGCTGGCACACCACATCGGGCTCGCCCAACAGGGTGAGCGCGCCGGCGTCGGGCTCGGTGCCCAGGCCGGGGATTTGCAGGTCGCGCGACGCCGCCACCTTGTGGACCCGCACCGGGCCGGCATCGGTACTGGCGGCATCCTCGAAAGCGCTGGCCACCACGATGAGATCGGAGATGTCGCTTCGGGCCCGGCGGGCCTCGCTGGCCGCGCGGGCGATCATGTCGGCGTTGACTGTGATGTCGGAGGCGGTCAGCACGATGGCGGCGGTGAGGCGGGTCTCCCGGCCCGGCGCGGTGCAGTCGGCCTCATGGGTCACAAGCCGGCCCCGGGGCCATGGGGTGGACTCCACCACGCTCAGCACCTCTCGACCGGTGGCGTCGCAGATGGGATGGGCGATGAGCGCTTCCAGCAGCCGCTCGGCGTTCTGCCCCTCGGCCGCGCCGATGTCGGAGGTTGGTGAGTCGGGATTGTCGCTGAAGGGGAGGTAGGCGTAGGGGGAGGCCGACTCCACGGTGAACGGCCCGGTGAGCCGGGAGCGATTGGCGTCTTTCTTGGGGCGGTCCACCAGATAGATGGTGTTCTCGGGTTCGTTCACCGTGTCGTAGGCCAGTGTGGCGGCCGACACCCGCTGCATGGTCTCCACGTCGAGCCCCGCGGCCGGATCGCTGCCCCCGTCGACGGTGCGGTACCAGGGATGGACAGCGGTGAGCAGATGGCGGCGGGCCACCGCGATGGCCACCCGCCCCACATCGATCCCAATCCACCGCCGCCCCCAATGCTCGGCCATATGCGGAGTGACCCCAGAGCCACAGGTGGGGTCAAGGACAAGATCGCCGGGATCGGTGGACATGAGAATGCAGCGCTCGACCGCGGTGTTCGCTACTTGGACCACGTATCGCTTGTTAGAAGTCTTCATGACCTGCGGCCAGACGTTGTCGATGCGCCTACCGGGAACTTCGTCTTCGTACCACTTCCACCCAAGATCACCTCCAGCACCAGTGCTGTACAGGCGGCCCAATTGGGCGAGGCGGTCCATGCCACACATTTCTGGGTCGCCGCCGTTAGGCGGCGATTTCACTCCAATGGCGCGTGTCCCCGTCCCAGTGGCGTGTGTCTGCTCTTCAGGAGTAGACACACTCCAATGGCGCGTGTCCCCGGAGTGGTACGTGGCTCCATCGTACTCGTAGGCGCAAGTTCTCCCGGTCGTTGAAGCACCTTGGGAAGTTAAGGGCATGTCTCGGAAAATCCGCCCCTCTGATGGGAGCTGGCCGTCAGGATCCTTTGCTTCCTCCCTTGTCAGCCGCCGAGTTGTCCCGTTTGGCAATTCGACCTTTGGAGCAGAGAAGCTCTTGCTCATTTCAGCAATTATCTCTTCGCGTGTTAATGGTTCATACAGTTGCCTGTATTTGACTGTTCGGCGATCCTTCGCGTACCAGAGCAGGTAACTCGACGACTCTGGCAGTGTCTTTGCAGACGAACCCCCGGTCGGTCGCCATGTAATCGTCGCCACCCTGTTCTCTTCTCCGAATACCTCGTCGCATAGCACTGCCAGCCGATGTACGTTGTCGTCGCCTATCTGCAAGAACAGCGAGCCGGAATCAGCCAATAGCTCTCGGAAAAGCACTAGGCGTTCGTGGATTTCGTCAAGGTACGAGTGGATGCCATTGCGGTAGGTGTCCCGGAAGGCTTTGATGGGCAGCGCATCGCCCACGGGGATGCCGGTGGCGTCGTTCTTGGTTTCCAGCTTGTCGGTGGCGGTCATGAAGTTGGAGTTGTATTGGATGCCGTAGGGCGGGTCGAAGTAGATCATCTGCACTTGTCCGGCGAGGCCGTCTCGGGCGATGAGCGACTGCATCACCTCGGATGAGTCGCCGTGGATGAGGCGGTTCTGCCAGTGTCCCGAGTGCTGGTAGAACTCCCAGCGCTGGGCATCGGCGGGCAGGCCGTTGAAGTCGTCGAGCAGGTTGAGCGGCACCCCGGCGTCGGGGCGGCGGAGCTGGTCGATCATGGTGAGCGGGTTGATCTTCTCTCGGGTGTACAGCGGTGCCCCGGCGAAGCGGTGGGGGCCGTCGTCGGCCGAGGTGCGGCCCTGGCGGTCCCAGGCGAGGCGGGGCAGCGGCTCGGCGGCGCGGTCGGTGCTGGCCGTCTCGGCAGGCGAGCCGGTGTCGATGCGGTCCACGGTGAACTCCTTGGGTCTGCGCTGGGAGTCGTCCATCAGCGGGGCGGTCTCGGCGGTGGGCTGGTAGATGCGGGTGGCCTGCTCGTGGCGGTAGGAACTGGGCGGGCGGGGCGGACCGGAGGAGCGGCGGGCCATCACATCGGTGCTTTCTCAAGGGCGGTCGAGATGGCCAGATCAAGCTGGAAGCGAACCGACTCGGCGTCGTCCACCACCCCGTAGTGCCAGCGGCGCAGCTCGTCGGGGAGCTCGGCGGTGTCGGCCACGCTGGGGATCCAGTGGTCCTCGGCCCACTCCCGGGTGGCGATGGCCTTGTCGTCCCAGGCGCCCTTGCACTCCACGATCAGGTTCACAGCGCCGTCGAGCATCGCCACGAAATCAGGCTCGTAGCGCCGCCACACCGAACCGTCCCAGTAGGGGATGCTCCAGCCCAGTTGGAAGTTGCGGGCCCAGGCCTTCACCCGCCAGTCGGCGTCGAGTTCTTCGGCGCACCGCAATTCGAGGTGGGAGTGGCAGGCGGCGTGGGACAGTTCGGAGCGCTGCGCTTCGTGGATGTGGGCCAAGGTGGTCTCGAAGTCCACCCTGGCAGTGTCTGAGATGGCGGGCTGGGCCAGTCGGGCCCGACGGGGCGAGGGTTGTTGGGGGCCGAAGTCGCAGGCGCCTAAGACGGCCTCGGCGGCGGCGCGCTTGTTGGCGTTGTCGGCAATCACTGCTCTGAGGTCGTAAGGCGCTGCCGCCGATTCGCCGGCCACGCTGGGGTGGGCGGCCCACTGGGCCACCGCGGCCAGCGCGGAGCGAAAAAGCGAGGCCCGGCCCTGCTCATGGGCTTCCGGGTTGGAGGTCTGGGTTTCCCGGTTAGGGTCGCTGATCGTGAGCTGCGAGGCGATCTCAGAAGCCAAGTCGATCTGGGCGGTTCGCAGCCGCTCTCTCTCCTGCTGTGAGCTGATGATCGCCGATTCGCCCGCCACGCCCTCCATGGCAGTCATGGTGGCGGTGCGCTGGGGCTTGGGCTTCCACGGCTGTACTCGATCGAGTTCCAGGGCGAACCGGCCCTGGGGCGCCACCCGCACATACTCGGTCACCTGGGGCCACGCCACCCGCAGGCGGCGGCGGCCTTCCACTGTGTGGATACGGGTGCGAGGCTTGGGGACTCTGGGCGCAGCGTTGGGCTGGCCCGCGCCGGGCATGAACTCGAAGGGGATGCCCACCACCTCGGCGTATTCGGGCTCGAAGCGCTGGCGGCCGTTGTCATCGGGCTCGCGTAGTGCGTCATAGGAGGTACGGCGCAGCGCCCGACCCGTGACCTGCTCGCACAGAAGCTGGGTGCTGAAAGCCCGAAAGCCCACGATATGGGTCACGGTGCGGGCATCCCACCCCTCGGTGAGCATGGCCACCGAAACCACGCAGCGCACGTCGGCACCGGGCTGGCCAGGCTTGCCCACCGTGTTGAGCATCTCCCGCACCGCGGCCTCGGCGTCCTTTTTGCTGTCGAGCCCTGCGGTTTTCACCAGCAGGGCCTTCAGCGGGTCGGGGATGGCGTCGCCCTCGGCTACCTTGCTGTGGACGACAAGAGTGCGCGGCGAGCTATGCCACTGGCCCTGCTCGTCGACGTTGGACAGCTCCGGGAACGCTCCCCGCCGGTATGCGCCGTCGGCCTCGACGGTTCCGGCCAAATACTCGTAGAGCGCGGTGGCGTTGCGGATGTTGTCGACGACGAAGATGGCCACCGGAGGCGTGGGCTGCTTCGTCTCTCTCTCTCTCTCTCTCTCTCTCTCTCTCTCTCTCTCTCTCTCTCTCTCTCTCTCTGGCATCTCCTTGCCAGACTTCTAGCGTGCGCTTCCAGTCTTCGATCACCGCTGCCACTGCGCCGCTCAGCTCCTCGGGGAGCCGGCCGGATCTGTCGGAGGAGCTGAACCACTCCTTGAGGTTCTTGGGCTGGGTGTTCTGGTGCAGCCTGCGCCACACGGTCTCGTCGCGGATGCTGTCGTCGTCGATGGGCACCCGGGGCACCTTCACCAGTCCCGACTCGATGGCGTCCATCAGCCCGAAGTCCGAGGCCACCCATTGGAACTGCTCGGGCTCGGATCGACTGGCGGTGTCGATCCACAGCGGGGTGGCCGAGAAGTCCAGTACCGGATGGGCTTGGCCGTGGTCGCCGTCCACCCGGCCCAGCGCTCCCATGTCGCGCAGTGCCCGAACGGCGTTGAACCACACCGCGGCGCGGCGGTCCTCGTCCTTTTGGTCAGACCGGGCCTTCTCCCGCTTCGGCGGCAGGTAGCAGTGGTGGGCCTCATCGTTGATCACGCACACCCCCCGGCGTTCAGCGCCGGCGATGAGGTCGCCCAGCACCCGGCGCACCGCCGCTTCCCACGTCTCGGTATCGTCTCCGCGGCTCTTGCCCAAGAGCTTTCGGGCCGGGCCGTCGTCGATCAGGTCTCTTTGGGTGAACGCCTGGAAGTTCACGATCCGCACCTTGGCCCGATTCAGATCTTGGCGCATGTCGGGAGGCACGATGCCCATGTCTTCGTACACATTGTTCGGTGCCGACGGCGCCAGCACTCGGAGGCGCTCTCGCACGGTGTGGCCGGGGGCGAACACCGCGAACCGGTCGGTGTGCTGGACGTTGCGGGTGCGGGCGGAGCGGGCCGCGTTCAGGGTCTGCCAGGCGATCACCATGCCCATGACCGCGGTCTTGCCCGTTCCGGTGGCCATCTTGGCGCACAGCCGCACGATTCCGTCGTTGTGCTGGCGGGACTCGGACTCGAGTTGGCGTCGCAGGGGGTTCTGGCGGGTGGTTGCTTCCCGCAGCCAGATCAGCGTTTCGACCGCCTCCACCTGGGCGAAGAACAGTCGGTGCTTCATGGCACCGGGGTCGGTCCAGTGGTGCAGCAGCCGCCGGGTGGTAGCGGTGACGCCGGGATAGCCGTCGTCTCGCCACCGTCCCACCTCGGCGCGCACCTGCTCCACCGTCTGGTTCAACTTGCGGTCGCCCAAGTGGAGCGCCTGCTGTCGGCCGGCCTTGCGATCCTCGGGAACGCTGATGCGCACCGGTGGGCGGCGGCCGTCAACCGGTGGCCTGTTCCGCTCTGCCCGCCCCATGCCATCCAGCGCCCAATGCCGGTCGGGTGGGTGGTAAGGCGAGCACAGCACCGGATCAATCGCCGGATCCCAAACAGGCTCGCTCACCGACGCCATATCCCCCTATCCGTCATGCAACGCGGAGGTTATCAAGTCGTGCGGGCCGGACTTGATAACCTCTTGGTCAATGTGGAAACTCTAGGGGATGGCGCATCCCTGTTCAGGGAGCTTTGAGGGGGGCAGGAAGACTGGCGATTATGCCCAGGTCAGCCTGATCTGATGTGCGGCTGGGTATCTTTCACAGTCCATGCTGTTTTGCTACCTCGACGAGTCGGGCAATACCGGCAGCCGTCTCGATGACCCCGATCAGCCGCACCACTACCTCGTCGCGGTCATGGTCCGAGAAGACAAGGTGTCGTTGCTTTCTGAGCGGCTTGACGACCTTGCGGCTAATGCGCCCACTACGTCAAGCCTTGAGGAGTACCACGGGCAGGAGATGTTCTCCGGCGAAGGCCCGTGGGAAGGTGTGGAGCCCACGTCCGGGTTGGCGAATACTCGAAGGCTTTGTCCGTGATTTCCGAGGTAGGCGCGTATATTGCTCACGCATCCATCAATAAGCCTGCATTGGCAGGTCGCGGAGCACGGATGAGCCCGCACTTGTATGCACTTCAGTTCCTTACTGAGAAGATCGAGGCTTGGGTCAGGTCGAGCGGCGATCCGCTGTGCCGGTTGGCACTGCTGGTGGCTGATCAGAATCACCAAGAAGAGCAATATGCATTTGAGCTCATTCGCGAGATGAACAGGTCTGGTGGTCCGATAGGGGCCTCTATTGGGATTGCGACGACAACTGATCACGTCGTCGACAGCGTGTATTTCACCCCTTCGGAAAGAAGTCGGGGCATCCAGTTGGCAGATCTAGTGGCATTCATCCTTAACCGGCGCGACCGAGACTTGGAGAACTCGAGCAGGGGCCCATCAGTTCATGCAGTCCAACGGATGTACATGACGCTCATAGATCCACAGGTCACTACATGGCGAGAACGGTGGCCGAGTTAGGAGAGCTAGGAGCATAAGTGGCCGCACGCGACTGGGACCCGCCAATTGCGGGTCCCAGTGGGTTGGACCAATGCGCCTCGGTGACCCAAAGCGTCGTATGGCCTATCGCCATCTTAGCGATGTGGTGTGACATTTGGAACAACTCGCCCGCGAAAGGAGTTGCCCTGGAGTCAAGCCAGTGGGGTCGGGCTGGCCGGATTTGAACCGGCGACCCCCTGCTCCCAAAGCAGGTGCGCTGACCAAGCTGCGCCACAGCCCGTGTTGGCGCCCAGCGTACTCGGAGGCAGGGTGGGGGAGAGAAGCTTGTTTTTCATTGAGCAGCCTTGCTCGGGTCAACCAGCGTTCGCGGCGGCCATGATGTGCCGAGGCCCGATCATTGGAGCACCATCGCTTATCGCTTCGTGCAATGCCGTATGGCAGACATGCAAGGCACGGCGCACGGAATGGCTCATCTTGTAGACATTCAGGATGGCCTCCGAAGCGCCAGGGAGAAGTACTTGGCTGAGGTTGGGGTTGTTGATTTCGGCGCAGGTCTCCACCCTCCGAGAAAGGATGGCCTCGATGGCCGAAGATTTGTCAAGTCGAGGAATTTCGATCTGGGTGTCTAGGTACTGCATTACTTCTGGTCGAGAGGCCAATTCGAAATAACGGGGATGAACGGCAACGACCAGCGAGGCTGGCAGTTCCAGTAGCCACCGCAACCCCTCACCAAAGAAGCGGCCCACCATTTCGCTTCCGCTATTCCCAAGCCATCGGTCTGTGTCGTCGAACACGAGGACGGGCTGTAGCTCCTGGACTGCGACGGCTTCAAGTGCCTTGGTGAGGACATCCGTCTTGTCGACAAGTGTGGCCCTAGTTTCGATCTGGACTTGACGCTGGACCTCTCGAGCAAGATCACCGCTCAACCATCGCCAGCGAAAGCCCACCCCGCCCCTCTGAGTTCTTGTGATGGTAGTTGTCCCAGTCTCGAGCTCTGAATCGAAGTGACGCGCGTCAGAGTTGGCGATTCGCCTGATCATGTCTAGGAGATGGTCGGCCAGCCGGTCGGGGGACTCGATGACATCAGAGGACACAGCTGCCAGTGGTACTACAAGAGGCGCCAAGTCTTCGGCCAGGGGCCCAAGCACGTGAGCTATGACGCTCGATTTGCCTGACCCGCTTGTACCAATCAGCGCGGTTGGCTCTCTGCGCATGGTGCCGTTGCGCAAACGAACCTCGGTATTGCTGCCCTCCATCAAGTCATCGAACGGAACATGGAAGGCCCCCAAGTCGTGGCGAGTGGGGCTGCTTTCAAAGACATAATTCTCAGCTAGCGTCTCAAGCGTCAAGGGCATGCGGCATCCAGGGTTGCGGTTCCAGAAAGTAGTGAGTTGAGAAGCGATGTGTAATAGACGCGTCGGCCATCACGCTTGGCTTCCACCATCCCCATCTCTTCTAGCTCCTTCAAGCTGTGCACAATTCTGGATCGGGTCACTCCCACCGCGTCCATCAATTGCTCATCACCCGCATGCACCGGGCCAATCCCATTGAGCGCTTCGTAAATTGAGCGGAGTCGTTCGGGCAAGGCCTCTGTCTGTCTACGCTCCGTCTTGAGTGAATCGAGCAACTTGACCGGGTCACGTGACTGAACCATGGCTTGTAGCGTGAGAATTGTCCTTAGGGGGCTTGCTGGAGCTAGGACCGAGGCAACAAGTTCGCGCCAGTCTTCGCGCCATCGCCAGGTTGGCACCCACTGTTCAATCCGCTTGTCGATCAAATCTCTGATCTGCTCCTTGGGCCAGGGCGAGAGCCGAATTACCTGATCGAAGAACGCGTCAGCGGGTGGGAGTGGGGCACCTCTATTGCAAGCAACAATCCAAGTTAGGGGTAGGTCCCAGAGGGAGTCACGAAAACGGCCAAATAGGGTCTGGACTTGCTCTGGGTTAGCACCATCTACCAGCACTAGCCTTGGGTAACCTGGAAGCTCTCGACGCTTTTGGAGAGCCTCGTGAATGGTTGCGACGTCGAGTTCTGTTTCTCCAATATTGACTTGGCTGCTGTCAGCAGGATTGATCGCTGACGCTATCGCTGCGACCAGTTGAGCTGGTGTCTCCGTTTCCTCAGCTCTCACAAACACCGTAGAACCGCGTCGGAAATACTCCATATGCCGCAGCAGCGTCGTCTTTCCCGACCCTGTTTCGCCTCCTATGTAGATGTTGAATTGAAACTGCTCTGCATTCCGGAGCGCGCCCACCTCAGGTACCATCGCAAACTGCTCTTGGTCCAGTTCAGACGAGCTAAGGGGACGGCGGTTCAACTGCCCGTCGTACATGCGCACACATCATACAGTCTGAACTGTGCGAATCAAACAAAGAGTTTTGTTGTGAATCAGCAAGTGCTAGGACAGGGCCTGCTCCACCCGGTCGAGGGCTTCATCCTCGGAGACGTTCAACGAGAAGCTCAGCTCCGACACCATCACGTTGCGGGCCTTGTTGAACAGGCTCTTC
>JAJEDQ010000032.1 GCA_022821445.1 Acidimicrobiia bacterium
CTCGGGATCGAGCGGGCGCAGCCGATCCAGGTCGCGGGCCTCGCGGAACGGGTGCTCCACAACCGGCCCCACCCCGGGCACGATGTCGACGCCGAACCCGATGGCATGGGTGGGAACCACGATGTCGGAGTACAAGATGGCCGCGTCCACCCCGTAGCGGCGCACCGGCTGAAGGGTGATCTCGGTGGCTACGTCCGGGCGGGCGATGGTGTCCAGCATCGACCCTTCCCCCCGCATGGCCCGGTACTCGGGAAGCGACCGCCCAGCCTGGCGCATGAACCACACCGGCACCCGCTCGACTGGCAGGCCGCGGCAGGCTCGCAGAAAGACGTCGTTGGTGATGGCGGAACCGGCAGCCACGCCCAAACCGTACTGACATATGGGTTGGCCGGTGCCATTGCAGCCAGGTCTGGGCCAACACCGCTGGCGGTTTGTGCCCGGTCTCCCGATACCATCGCCGGGGTGCGCCGGTCCATAGACGACTACCCCTTCGATCCGGCTGATCTTCCCCCCAGTGACGACGACGAGTTCTCGCCGGTGTCGTGGGCGGTGGCCATCGCCGACGACTACGAAGACGCCACCCCTCGGGTGGTGCTCACCATCGAGGAAGTGGGCCAGGCCGGCTATGGCCTGGTAGCCCACCTGTCCCCACCCCTGGCCCGCCGCCTCCAGGCGGCCATCGGCGACGCCCTCAAAGAGATCGGCGCGGCTGAGACTTCTTAAGTGTGTCCATATGGCCTGCTTCGGGGTTTGCGGCCAGTCCCTCAATGAAATCAGCGTGGCTGCGACTGCTTGAGCGCGGATTGTCAGCGTTTGGGCGGTGGTTCGGGGGGTTGTTGCCAGGGGGGTCGTAGGTAGGGGCGGCCGGTGTCGGGGTGGTGTTCGACGTCCCAGTTTCGGTGATGGACTTTGTGGTGGCAGTCGTGGCAGAGCTGCACGAGGTTGTCGGATCGGGTGGGGCCGTCGTTTTCCCAGTGGATGATGTGGTGGGAGACGCACCACTCGGGTTCAGCTCGACAGCCGATGCAGCCTTGGTCCCGAGCAGTAATGGCGGCCCGAAGTTGGGGGCTGGGGTGGCGTTGGCGGCCCAGTGAGAGGCATTGCAGGTCGGCATCGAAGATCCCGGTGAGGATTTCGGCGTCGCAGGCCAGCTTGCGGAACTCGTCTTGAGGCAACGGGCTGCCATCAGCCAACCGAGGATTGCCGAGTTGGCGGTCGATGGCGTCGTAGTCGGCCAGGATCAGCAAGCTGGTCGGCTGGGGCTGCTCAGTCTCTCCGTCTGTGGTGCGAGTCAGCAGCCCAGCGATGGCATCGGCCCGGCGGTGGCGGGCTTCGAGCCGTTCGCGGCCGGTGGTGGCGTGCCAGGCCATGTCGGTCTTGTGGTTGAGCGCTGCCCGGATGCCCTGTGCGGCGACCGGGTCGAACAGAGCGAACAGTCGCCACATGCCATCGTCTTGCTCGGTGAAGCTGGCGGTGCGCTTTCTCCGTTGGCGCTCGAGCCGCTTGGCGCCGTCTGTATCGCCAGACAGATCGTCTTGGTGCTCGCGCACCGGGCGCCGCAACTGCTCAGGGGTCTGGTGCTCGGCAGCGGCCAGCATTTTGTCCTCGTCTAGGGGTCCGGCTTGGGCCGCAGTTCCCAGGATGCGGGCGTGCTCGGAGGTGATGCGGCTGTCAGAGAGCGCTCCCCGAGTGGCCGCCAGCGATTCCAACTGTTCAGCGTCGCGCATGGTGCGTTGGGCCTGCTGGCCCGACTGGCGGAGCTCAGATTTCAATGTGTTGGCCGTGTCATACGGGCTGGTGCGTCGCTTCTTCTCCGCCACCGCCTCCGCCAAGAACCCGTCCAGCTGATTGCGAGCCCGCCCTATCTGACGCAACCGCAAATCCAAGGAAGTATCGTCCAGACCAGTGATGTCCACCGCATCAACATGCACGCCAGCGCCGGTGTTTTTCCTGGTCAACGTGCCAGATTCCATGCCCACCAGTCTACCGACACCAGTGACAGTATCTACATGACATATCTCGTCAACAATGAAAAATGATCTATTTACAGTCACAACATATGAATCTCGACATTTTTCAGTCGAGTGTTGGCAGGGGAAAGCCGACACATAGCCGACACATAACTATCAACGTCTAGCATCCTCCCCGTGTCGGACGCAGTGCCTGCTGATCAGGTTGGGACGTACCGTCGCACTTTTTCGGGTGGTCACCGATCCACAGCCATGCACGACGTCGCCAGCCGCTCTGGATCGAGTACTTCTGATGGCCTGAGCAGCGAGATCGAAGCCGAGCGTCTACACATGAGACTGTCTGGCTGCCTTGCCATCGACCTTGAGGTATCGAAGGAAACCGAGCGCATCCACGCCTTTGCCGGAGTACGCCCTGATACCGAGAAGTCTGTTGTATTCCCCTCAGGAGGTCGCCGGTTTGAACAGGCGCTGGCCGAGCTAGACCATCTCGCCAGGGGTGCCAAGTTCGTGCTCGGCCACAATCTCATCGACTTCGACCTGCGCCATCTGCAAGCGGCCAAGCCCAATCTGCGCCTGCTGCGACTGCCGGCGATAGACACGCTGTGGCTCAATCCACTCGCCTTTCCTCGCAACCCATACCACCATCTGGTCAAGCATTATCAAGACGGGCAACTCAACTCTGAGCGTCAGAACGACCCAAAACAGGACGCCGAACTGGCCTTACAGGTCTTCTCTAACCAGCAGGAAAAACTGCTGGAGGCACCATCCGACCTACTGGCCGCCTGGCACTGGCTCACCGGGCGGCAGCCCGAAACCGGCTTCGATTTTTTCTTTGAGTGCTTGCGTCGATCACCCCGGCCGTCCGAGGCCGAGGGCCGGGAGGCGGTCCAGGCCCGCCTTGAACACATCGCCTGCCGCACGTATGCCCGCGAAGCCATCGCATCAGCGGATCAGCACAGTTGGCCGCTCGCCTATGCCTTGGCGTGGTTGTCGGTGGCAGGGGGCAACTCGGTCATGCCATCTTGGGTTAGGGACCAGTTTTCCAAGGCCGGGCAACTGGTTCGACGACTTCGTGACCGCAGATGCGCCGACCGGGGATGGCCCTGGTGCCGAGAGCGCCACAATGCCTCTGAGGAGCTGAAGCGCCTCTTTGGCTTCGATGCCTTCAGATCAGAACCGGAAGACCCGGAACGGCAAGGACAT
>JAJEDQ010000102.1 GCA_022821445.1 Acidimicrobiia bacterium
TACTGCTCCAAGCGCTCTCGGCATTGGGCAGGGGTGCCCACCACGATGTGCTCGCGGGCCGATTCGGTGGTGATCTTCTCGGGTGAGTCGAACTCGGGGTGGTGGGCCAGGATTCCCTGCTCGCAGTAGAACCGCATCTCGGGCACGTAGTGGGTGCCGTATTGCTCGGCGGCCTCTTCGAAGGTGTCGGCCACCCAGGCCTTTCTCATCAAGACGATGAAGGGTTCTTTGCCGTGTTCGATGGCTTTGGCCCGGTAGGCGCCGGCCTGCACATCCCAAGTCTCCTTGAGGATGGGGAAGTCGTCACAGGTCCACGATTCGGCGTAAACTCCGCATCGCTCGATGGCAGCGGGAAGCTGGCCGCCGCCCCAGAACGGGAACCGGGGCTGTTGGTAGGAGTTGGGAGACAGCAAGCCGTCGGTAACCTGGTAGAAATCGCCCTCCCAACTGAACCGCTCCCCTTTGGATTGCAGCGCCTTGTCGACGACCGCCACGTTCTCCAAGTAGCGGCCCAACATTCGCTCGGGCGGAACCCCGAATTGGCCCCAGTAGCCAGCGTGGAATCCCCGACCCCAGGTCATGTACAGCCGGCCCCGGGAGATGTTGTCGATGATGGCGCACTGCTCGGCAATTTCCATGGGATGGTAGAGGGTATTGACCAGGCAATACGACCCGATGGCCACTCGACTCGTCTCTCGGGCCAAGATCATCAACAGGTTCAGTGGAGAGCCGAAGTACGACTCCGTGCGGCCATGGCGGTCGGGTACCTGAATAGAGTGAAATCCGGACTGCTCAGCCAGGATGCCTTCTTCGATCATGGCGTCGAGGGCTTCGGCCGCATTGTCCGGTTCAGGCAGGGGCTGGTCGTAGTACCCGTGGTTGGTGTCGATCAGATAGCCGATGCGCAAGATGAACTCGCTTTCTGAGGAAGTTGCTTCGTCTAGAAGGTAGTAGCTGAGGCGTGGCGAGCCTACGCTGACAGTCGAGAGGCAAAGGAGCGCACAGTGGCCATTCACACTGAGATTGATGAGCAGGGCATCGCGGTCGTCACCATGGACAACCCCCCCGTGAACGCCCTCAACATCGCCGACACCTATCGGCTGGCCGAGACCTTCCGCAGCTACAAGCACGACTCCAACGTGCGGGTTGCCATCCTCACCGCGGTGGGCCGGGGATTCAACGCCGGGGTGGACATCAAGGAGATGCAGGCCATGGAGGGCTTTGAGGGGGTCTTGGGCACCGGAGATGCCTGCTATGAGGCCTTTGGGGCGGTGTACGACAGCGCGGTTCCCGTGATCGCCGCCGTTCAGGACTTTTGTCTGGGGTTGGGCATCGGCCTCGCGGGGAATTGCGACTTGGTAGTGGCCGCAGAAGGAGTGAAGTTCTCCATGCCCGAGGTGGACAATGGGGCCCTAGGTGCCGCCACCCACACCGCTCGGCTGGTTCCCGAGAAGGTCATGCGCTGGATGATGTACAGCTGCGAGCCCGTGGCAGCGGAAGACCTCCAGCGGTGGGGGACCGTGCTCAGCGTTGTCCCGGGCGATGAGCTCATGGACGAGGCCCGAAGGCTGGCCGGGGTGATCGCGTCCAAGCCGCCCGGAGTGATCCGCAAGGCAAAGTGGTCGATCAACGGGATCGATCCGGTGGATGTACACCGGAGCTATCGCTTTGAGCAGGGGTTCACCTACGAGCTGAACCTCATGGGTGAGGGCGACAAGGCTCGGGAGGCTTTCGTCCGAGGCGAGCGGGAGTCGAACAAAGCCGCCCAATAATGGTCGACACCGTCATCGTGGGAGGAGGCTCGGCAGGGTCGGTCTTGGCCGCCCGGTTGTCAGAAGATCCGGCTTGCCGAGTGCTGCTGCTCGAGGCCGGTCCGGACCACGGAGCCCACTTGCCCCCTGAATTGGCCGACATCACGGTCTCGTCGCACCCGGATCATGACTGGGGCGACGAGGCGCGTCTTCCCGGAGGCAGAACTCAGCCCTACCCCCGAGGAAGAGTGCTCGGCGGCAGCTCTGCGGTCAATGGCGGTATTGCCATACGGGCAATGCCCGCAGACTTTGACGCCTGGGGGTTTCCCGAGTGGCGGTGGGAAGCGATGCTGGACAGTTTCCGGCGACTGGAGTCGGATCCAGACGGTGAGGAGCGCTGGCATGGCCGCGACGGCCCGCTTCCCATCGTGCGCACCCCCGAGGCTGAGCTGCTACCGGTCCACGCCGCGTTCTATGAGTCGTGCAAGACAGCGGGCTTCGACTACACCGCGGATCACAACGCTCCGAATTCCCACGGCGTAGGCCCGCTGCCTCGCAATCGCCGAGGATTGCAGCGTGTGTCCGCTGCTGATGCTTACTTGACCACCCAGGTCAGGAAACGTCCCAACCTTGAGGTGAGGGGCGATTGCCTGGCGCTGACGGTGCGGTGGAACGGCAATCGAGCCGTTGGAGTGGACGCTGTTTGTGACGGCCGGGCAGAAGCCATCCCTGCCCAGGAGGTCATCCTGGCTGCTGGGGTCGTCCAATCGCCGATGTTGCTGTGGCGATCGGGGATCGGCCCGGCATCTGAGCTGGCTGGTTTGGGAATCGACGTGGTTGCCGACCGTCCCGGGGTAGGGGCCAACTTCTCCGATCACCCTGCCATCTATCTTTTTGCAGCACCCAAACCGAAGATGGTGACCCCGGAAGATGTGACCATTCAGACCCTGCTGCGGTTCACCAGTTCGACGGGACCCGCCAACGATCTCCAGTTGTTCCCCGTGGGGAGGATTGATCTCACCAGCAGTCCCCGACGCCAGGTTGAGGCTGGTGGCCTGAACACCGTCTTCGCCTTCAACGCGGCGCTGCAACAGGTGGAGGCCCGAGGATCGGTGCGCCCGGTGTCAACTGATCCGGCTGACCCACCAGCCATCACCTATCCGTTCCTGGCTCATAAGCCAGATCTAGAGCGGCTGGTGGAAGCGGTAGAGCTGAGCTTGGAGCTACTGGCGTCTCAGCCGTACCAAAGGGGGGCCCGAGGCCCGCTGTTTATGCCCGATCGACTGACCCGCGACGAGCTCTTGGCCTACGTATTCGCCCGTCATGTGGCCTTTTACCACGGCGCTGGCACTTGTGCGATGGGTCCGGCCGACGACCCGGCGGCGGTGGTCGGCCCCGATGGTCGGATTTGGGGGACCGAAGGACTCCGGGTGTGCGACGCATCAATCATGCCGGAAACCCCGAGAGCCAACACGAACTTGAATGTGATCGCGGTAGCGGAGCGGATGGCAGAACTGATCTAGTGACGAGTTCGATCAGGCCGCGGTGAGGCTGAGTCCCAGCACCTCTTCCGGGGCAGCGAAGCTGAGACCGAGCGATTCCGCCACCGCCGGTTCGGTGACCTGCCCTTGGCATATGGAGAGCCCGGCTCGGAGTCCGGGATTTGACCGCATGGCCTCTCTCGGTCCCAGGTCGGCCAGCATGGCGATATAGGGGAGAGTGGCGTGCTCCAACGCGAACGTCGAGGTGCGGGGTACAGCTCCGGGCATGTTGGCGACGCAGTAGTGGACCACGTCGTAGGCCAGGTAGGTGGGATTGGCATGGGTTGTGGGTTGGGAGGTCTCGATACAGCCGCCCTGGTCGATGGCCACGTCCACCACTGCGGATCGGGGCCGCATCTGCTTGACCATCTCAGTTGTGACCAGATGCGGAGCTCGGGCCCCTCGCACGAGGACGGCACCGATCACCAGATCGGCCCCCAGGACTGCCTCCTCCAGGGCGCCTCCGCTGGAATGAAGGGTGTGCAAGGCCGAGCCGAAGCGCGAGTTCAAGTCCTCCAAAACCGAGACATCTCGGTCGATCACCGTGACATCGGCACCAAGGCCGACAGCCATCTGCACTGCGTTGCGGCCGACCACGCCTCCGCCGAGGATGACCACTCTGGCAGGAGCAACGCCCGGTACGCCGCCGAGGAGCACTCCTCGACCCCCTTGCGATGACTCCAAACAGTGCGCCCCGGCTTGAATCGACATGCGCCCCGCGACTTGCGACATGGGGGCCAGCAAAGGCAGACCGCCGTTGGGACCGACAACCGATTCGTAGGCGATGGCCGTGACACCCCGTTCGACCAGCTCGGCAGTCTGGACCGCGTCTGCCGCCAGATGCAGGTAGGTGAAGAGAACCTGGTCTTCGCTCAAGCGGGCTCGTTCTTCAGCTTGGGGCTCTTTGACCTTGACGATCAGATCGGCCTGATCGAACACCGATTGGGCAGAGTCCGCGATTGTCGCGCCATGGGTGATGTACTCCTCATCGGTGAAGCCCGCTCCGTCACCACAGCCGCGCTCGACCAGAACTTGATGGCCGCGACCGACGAGGTCGGCTGCGCCTCCCGGTGTCAACGCCACCCGTCGTTCTTCGCTTTTGATTTCCTTCGGGATCCCAATGCGCATCTCGTGCCTCCGCCGCAAACCGATCGCTATGTTGATATTTTATCCGCGATAGGGGTGAATAATTCTTGAACAGATACGAGGTATGGGCACATAGGCGAATAATCTCTCCGCATAGATTCAATCTACCGGTTATTTTATGTTCTACGAGGTTTGAGTGTTTATCTCGTCGCAAGGAGGCAGACCAGTGTCGGACTTGGACTCAATCGATCGATCAATCCTCAACGAACTCCAGAGCGATGCGCGGATGTCGAACGCGGAACTCGCCGACCGGGTGGGGCTGTCGCCGTCGGCTTGTTATCGGCGGGTCCGGCGCCTCGAAACCGACGGGGTGATCGCCGGGTACGTGATGATCCTCGATCCTGAAGCCATCAACCGCTCTCTGGATGTCTTCGTCGAGATCTCCTTGGTGAGCCAGAGCGAGGCCAATCTGCGCCAGTTCGAGAAGGAGGTAGTGGAGTGCCCCGAGGTCATGTCCTGTCACTTGATGGCCGGTGACGCCGACTATCTCCTCCACCTAGCAGTGGCTGATCAGCGCGACTTTGAGCGGATTCACAATCAATATCTGTCCCGCTTCAGCGGCGTGGGGCGACTCCGATCCAGTTTCGCCATCCGTTCTGTATGGGAGACCACCCGCCACGAGCTTTAGCATCAGAGCATGACGACGGCCGCCCAGCACGCCTATGACTCCTATGAAGCCTTGGTGGAGGACTATTTCGAAAAGGGATGGACTGATGGGCTGCCCATCATGCCTCCAACGCCGGAAAAGGTGGCCGCCTTTCTGGAGCGCGCCGGCCTCTCCGGCGGCGAGGTGCTTGGCACCGTGCCGACCCGAGAGGTGACGTGTACCGCGCAACAAGCCGCGGCGAACGCGGTCATGGCCGGTTGCCTGCCCGAGTACTTCCCCACAGTGGTGGCCGCGGTTCGGGCCCATCTCCAGCCCAAGGGCAACTGCCACTCCACCACCGGCACGCTGTCGGGCGCTGCTCAGGCTGTCATCATCAACGGCCCCGTGCGCAATGAACTGGGTGTGGCTTCAGGGGCAGGCTGCTTCGGACCTGGATTTCGGGCCAATGCCACCATCGGACGGGCCCTCCGCCTGGTGATCCGCAACGTGTGCCGCGGCATCCCCGGCTTCTTGGACCGCGCCAGCTACTCCACCCCAGCCCGGTACTCCTTCTGCTTCGGGGAGAACGAGGAGGCCTCCGACTGGGCGCCGCTTCACGTCCAGCGGGGTCTAGCCCCTGAGCAGAGCGCGGTCACCGTCCACTCCCTGATGAAGATGGTCGAGGCCACCGATTTCACCAGTCGAGACGCCGTGGGGGTTTGCGACACGCTGGTGACCAACATTCGGGCCAACGGGATCGCGGGAGATGCATGGCTGGGTGAGGACGGCAACGTCGTCATCGTGGTCGGCCACGAGCACCATCGGTTCTTCAATGAGGAAGGGTGGTCGAAAGCAGATATCCAGCAGTATCTGTGGCCCCGGCTCAACGCGCCGGCCACCAGCGCCACCGACCGGATGGCCCGCATCGGAAAGCCCGAGGGCATCTTGATCGTGGCCGCCGGGGGAGCGGGCATGGGGGCCAGCTGGCTCCTGCTGCCCCACCTTGCTCTGGCCATCACCGAGCCCGTGTCCTAGCCGCTCCTCGGACGCATGCGATGGGCTAGTCTGAAGCCATGACGACCCTTATCGGCCTCGACCCTACGTCGGGCCCGTTCGACCGCACCGACGACCATGATTTCTCTCCCCGGCCGGCCAGCTTGGACGGGGCGGTCGTCGCTTTGGTGGCCAACGGCCTCGGCGAGGGGGAGATCTTCCTGGATGCGCTCTATGACGAGCTGAACAAGTTGAGCGATCTGCAAGCCCCGCTCAAGGTGGTCAAGAGCTCGGTGTCCATTCCCCCTGATCCGGGAGACTGGAGTCGGTTGACCGAGGAGGCAACCGTCGCCATCACCGGCTTCGGAGGTTGAGGCAGCTGTAGTGCCCGCAGTTTGCGGGACGCAGTGGAGTTGGAGTGGGCCGGTGTTCCCAGCATCGCCATCGTCCACGAGGAGATGAGGGGATCGGCCCAGGCCGTCGCCCGAGTCAGCGGATGCCCCGACTACGAGTTCCTAACCGTCGACTATCCGTGGGTTCCCATCGCCATCTGGTCCAAAGAAGAGTGCTTGGATCTCGCCGAGATCATGGCGCCCAAGGTTCTGGCCGCGCTGACCGGCCCGAGCTGATCGTTGGTTACGCCGCCGCGGAGTTTGATGAGGAGATAGCGGCAGCGCCGAAGACCCCGACCGCGGCCACCGCCGCGCCCAGCCAAAAGGCGTTGGCGAAAGCCGCACCAGTGCCACTCTCTCCCACGGCCAGCACCAGAACCTGGACGCCCGCGGCTGTACCCAGGCTGGTGAGCGTTTGAAACATCCCGGTTGCTGCCCCCAGACGGTCCATCGGGACTGACCCCACTACCGACACCTGGTACGCCGGTCCGGCTACTCCCAACCCCGCGCCGGCCAGGGCAAGGCCCAGCACAACCAGAACCACGGCATCAACCAGGGATCCCGCGGCAAAAGACACCATGGCCGATACCACTAGGACGCTGCCCAGGCAAGACGTCCACCGTTCACCCCTAGTAGCGGTCAGCCGACCGCCCACCGGCGAGCTGAGGCTGAAGCAGATCAGTCGTACTACCAAAAAGACAGTTGCTGCTGTCAGTGTGTACCCGTACCGCTGCTGCAAGATCTGGGGCGCGAGGATGAAGCCGCCCATATAGGCCGCGTTGGCCGTGGCTGAGGCCACCACCGGACCGGCGTAGTTCCGGCGTCGAAACCACTCGAGCGGGACCATCGGATGCGCCGAGCGCCGCTCGATGGCCATGAACGACCAGATGGTTGCCGGCACGAGGGCAAAGAGCGAAATTGCCGCTGGGTGGCCGAAGCCCAGGGTGGCGCCCCGATCCAGAGCCACCATCAAGACGACTACCGCGGCGACCAGGCTGAGCGCGCCCGTGACGTCAATCGGCTTGGCCTCGCCAGCGCGGGTAGGCCGCACCACGATTGCGGCGGCGATCAACCCGAGCGCGGCGATTGGGGTATAGACCGCGAAGATCGCCCGCCAGCCCAGCGCATCCACCAGAGCACCCCCGGTGACCAAACCGATGGCTGGTCCTCCCACGGCCGCGAATTGGAACCATCCCATAGCCCGAGCCCGTTGATTGACCGGGAACGCAGCCATCATGATGGCCATCCCGTTGGGGATCATCATGGCGCCACCCAGTCCGAACAATGCCCGAAACGCAATGAAACTCAAAGCATCCCAGGCCAACCCGCACACTCCCGTAGCTGCGGTGAACACGGTCAAGCCGAGGATCAGCATCCGACGGTGGCCCCACGAGTCGCCCAGGGTCCCGAATACCGTGGTCCCCGCAGCCAACCCGAGAAACGGTGCGGAGACCGCCCACGACAAGGTGGCGTTGGTGGTATCCAGACTCTCCGAGATGTCCGTTAGCGAGGCCCCAATGATGGTCATGGTGGAGCCGAACACCACCTGCCCGGCCAACAGGGTTACCAGCAGCCGCCAGGCATAGGCCGCATCATGCGGCTGTTGATGATTTGTTGGGGAGCTCAGTCTTTCAGCTCAATCAGGACTTCGTAGTAGGGCTCGGTCCCGGTGTTGACCGCGGTTTCAATGCCGCCTTTGGAGATGAACATGGATTGGCCGGGGATCACATCGCCTTCCACAAGCCCTGAGAACTCCCCGGTCGTGTCGGGCTCGAAGTCTCCCGCGATCTTGTCGCCCGTGACTTGGACCAGAACGTAGTCATGATCGTGCCGGTGGAGATCTGACCGCTCACCAGGCTCGAGACGCATCTCCCAGATCCGCACCCGGTCATTCTCCATCAGCAGTTTGGTGGCGACATCGCCGAAGACCCGCTCTGTGCTCATCCCTGCATCGTAGACCCTGGGGTTGCGGTCTGGGGAAAGCGGCCTGCGGGGTAGCGGCGTGCTAAGCCATCAGGATGGCTGAGGAGTTCAATCACGATTTGCCCGATGGGATGACCGACTGGATCGCCGAAGTGGGTGGCGGCCGGATAACCCATCTGAAACGCCACATCGCCCGGCGAGAGGCGTGGGTGGTGGACGTCACCCGCCCCGACGGGTCGGTAGCGGAATACTTCCTGCGGCTCGACCGTGAGGGGGATGGCAGCGGCACGCACTCGGTGAAGAGTGAGGCCAAGGTGCAGACCGCATTGGTCGAGACCGGAATGAAGGTGCCTGCTATCTGCGCCTGGAACGAGGATCTCCAAGCCGCGTTGCACCAGCGGATGCCGGGTCGGGCCGACCTGGACAACGCCGACCCCGAAGAACAGGCCGCGGTGCTCGAGGACTTCATCCAGCAACTGGTGCTGCTTCACTCGCTCGACCCCGACTCGCTGGGGCTCGACCACATGCCCATACCCACCACCTCTGCCGAGTGCGCGCTGGGTGAGATCGACTTCGTGGAACAGTTCCTCGGCGGCATGGTGACCGATCCGCTGTACACCTATTCGCTCCAGTGGATCCGCAACCATATTCCCGAACCCCTCGATCGGGTGAGCCTCTTGCAGGGCGACACCGGACCAGCCAACTTCATGTTCGACGAAGGACGGGTGAGCGCCATTGTTGATTGGGAGTGGGCTCACTTCGGCGATCCCATGGAGGACTTCGGCAACATCTGCACTCGGGAGTTCTACTGTCCATCAACTCCGGAAGAAGGTCTTGGCCCGATCTTTCGCCGATATGAAGAGCTGTCGGGGTTTCCGGTTCATCTCGACTCGGTTCGGTACTACCGAGTGCAGCAGTTCGTGCGGTCCATCGTCTCACTGGCTCGCATTACCGTGATCAACGATCCCCAGATGCCCAACGGCATGAACTGGGCCTACCGCTATATCTGCGAGCGGGCCACCTGCGAGGCACTGGCCGATGCCATGGGCATCGAGTTGGAGCGACCAGAACTTCCCCAGGTTGAAATGGGCTCCTCTCTGGAGGGCGTGGTGATCCAGAACCTGCGCGACGAGGTACTGCCCGCCGTAGCCGGCGACTACCCGCGCCATCGCCTCGATCACGCCACCCTGTTGGTTGAATGTCTGGACCGCCAGAAGCAACTCGGTCCCCATCTCGCCGACATCGAATTGGACGAGATCGCGGCGCTGACTGGCGGGCGGGCGGACACGCTCGAAGAGGGATTGATGGACTTGAATAAGGCCATCCAAGACCAGAGTGCGGGAAACGAGGAGGAAGTGCTCCGCTATTTGGCTCGCCGGTCCTGGCGCTTGGAGTGCATGTGGAAGCCGGTGGTGGACCTGTTCCCCGGACGCACCTTCTCGAAGATCGACTAGCGCCGACCCATCATCTCGATCGCCTGATCGAGGTAACTGTTGGGGTCGGCTCGCTTGGCCTGAGCCGTCTGTAACAGGGCGGGGGCGGCAAATCCCTCGAAGTCTTCGTTGCCTAGTTTGGCAATCAGCGCTTTGGCCACATCTACCGGGTCCATGAAGGCATCGAGCGGTTGGGGGAACGGGTTGTCGTTCCCCGGTTTGGGAGTGGAGAACTCGGTTGCGGTGGCTCCCGGGGTGAACAAATGGGCCCGAACGCCGGTACCGGCCAGATCAAAATACAGTCCTTCGGTGAACAAATTGAGCGCGGCTTTGGCCGCGCCGTATGCCCCAGTTCGGAACGCCATCGACTGGGTGCCCATTGATGACACATTCACGATGGCCCCCGAGTCCCGCTCCAGCATGTGGGGCAGCAGGGCCAGAGTGAGCCGGGCCGAACCGGTGAAGTTCACCGCCATTGTTTCGTCTAGCTCCTCGGGGGTGAGCCTCTTCATCGACCGCCGCCGCGGGGCACCGGCGTTGTTCACCAGCACGTCGATAGGACCCATTTCGGCCCAGGCCCGATCGGCGAACGGCGCCACGCTTTCCAAGTCAGCCAAGTCCAGCGTCCACCAGCAGCCATCGCCTCCGGCATCTCGTACTTCTTCGAGAACTTGTTGGAGACGATTGCCCCGACGGGCGGCCAAGCCCACGTACGCTCCTGCCCGGGCTAGTTCAACCGCCAGGGCAGCTCCGATGCCCGAAGAAGCGCCGGTGACCAGTACTCGTTGTCCGGTGGGATCCCAGCTCATCCTGCTGTCATGCCTCCGTCGATGCTCAGCACCGAGCCATGGATTCGATGGCCATCGTCGGAGGCGAGGTACGCCACCAAAGAGGCGATGTCGTCGGCCTGGGCCATTCCCCGCATCCCCATATACCGCCCCATCAGCTCCATGTCAGGACCCTCGGGAAAGCCGAATGAAGCGGCCAGATTGGTATCCACCCCGCCAGGGGCAATGGCGTTGATCCTCATGCCGGTCTTCATCGATTCCATGGCCATGGCCTTGGTCATCAGCACCACCGCCCCTTTGCTGGCGCAATAGGGCACGGTGTAGGCCTGTCCCATCAATCCTGCATTGGAGGCGATGTTGACGATGCAGCCCTCCGATGACTCCAGGTGGGGGAGCGCGGCCTGTGACATCCAGAACACCCCCTCAACGTTCACACCCATGATCAGATCCCAGACTTCCTGATCTACATCGCCCACGCGATGGCCTCGGGCCACGCCGGCTACGTTGCACAACACATCAAGGCGGCCGTGTTCGGCGACCACCGAGGCCACCAGCTCATGGCACGCGTCTCTTGAGCGCACGTCCGATACGGCAGGATGGAATGCACCATCGCCGGTGACCATTCCCGCGGTTTCC
>JAJEDQ010000243.1 GCA_022821445.1 Acidimicrobiia bacterium
GTCGACGTCGCCGCACAGCCAGTAGATGGTGAGGAATGCGCTGCGCCCCCCGGAGAATGCCTCATCGCAGCCGTCGGGCCGAAGCTCCTGGTGGATTGGCGGGGCCACATAGCGGCGGCCGTGCATCACATCGGTCAGGGCTATGTTGGGGGGCAGATGCTCTAAGTCGTACCAGCGGTTCCAGCCCTCGATGGCGTCGGCGTCGCAGTCGAGGCCGGCGAAGATGATTCCAGTTGTCTTCATGGATTCATGGTATGACGCTGGGGTGGAGTTCGTTTCACTGGATGGCGGGTTGTTCTTCATGGGCACCGAGGAGGTGTGGTTCGAGGGCGACGGCGAGGGTCCGGTGCGCGAGGTGGTGCTGAAGCCGTACCAGATCGCGGCCACCGCGGCGACCAACGACGAATTCGCCGCCTTCGTGGAGGCCACCGGCCACATGACCCTCGCCGAGCAGGAAGGGTGGTCGTTCGTGTTCGGCGGGCTGCTGCCCGACGACTTTCCGCCCACCCGAGGCGTGGTGGGCGCCGAGTGGTGGCGGCAGGTGGAGGGAGCGTGCTGGTCACAGCCGGAGGGACCCCAGTCGTCGGTCGAAGATCGCGGCAACCACCCGGTGCTGCATGTCTCGTGGTTCGACGCCGCGGCCTGCGCCGCCTGGTACGGCGCCCGATTGCCGAGCGAGGCCGAGTGGGAGCACGCGGCCCGGGGCGGACTGGTGCAGGCCCGGTTGCCGTGGGGCGACGAGATGAGCCCCGACGGACAGCCCCGGCTGAACATCTGGGAGGGGGAGTTTCCCAGCCACAACACCGCCGAGGACGGCTATGTGGGCACCGCGCCGGTGGACGAATACGAGCCCAACGGGTTCGGCCTGTACAACTGCTCGGGCAACGTGTGGGAGTGGTGCGCCGATTGGTTTGAGAACCGGTTCCCGCCGGAGCGGCCCTTGGTCGATCCGATTGGGCCGCCCCAGGGCCGGATCAGGGCCATCCGGGGTGGGTCGTATCTGTGCCACGACTCCTACTGCAACCGCTATCGGGTGGCCGCCCGCCACGCCAACGAGCCCTCGTCCACGACCGGGAACATGGGTTTCCGCCTGGCTGCCGATGCCGACGCTGAGGTCGGCCCAGGAGCGGCCTCCAAAGTGCGCTGATCGCGGGCCGGTCGGTAACGTCACCGCCATGAAGTTGGACTTGCTGTACGAAGTGGATGCGCCCAAGCCGTGGGGAAAGCCCCATCCCTGGGGTCAAAGGGAGCGGGAGCAGAAGGCCTACAAGGACGCCGTAGAGCAGATCAAGCTGGCCGACACCTTCGGCTTCAACACCATCTGGGCCGTGGAGCACCACTTCCGGGAGGGGCGCTCGCACTGCCCGGCCTCCGAGGTGCTGCTCGGCGCCCTGTCGATGGTGACCGAGAACATCAAGATGGGCTTCGGCGTGACCCTCACCCCGTTCGGGTTCATCCCACCGCAGCGGATCGCCGAGAAGGTGGCCACCGTGGACATCTTGTCCAACGGCCGGGCGGTGTGGGGCACCGGCCGGTCCACCCCCATGGAGCAGATCGCCTTCGGCGTCGACCGGGCGCGCTCCCGGGACGACTGGAAGGAAGCCATCGAGATCGTGTGCGGCATGTGGCGCGAGGAGTACTTCGAGTACGACTCGCCCCGCTTCAAGTTCCCCAAGCGCATGGTCACCCCCAAGCCGATGCAGTACCCCCACCCGCCGGCATGGATGGCGTGCGCCTCGGAGAACTCCGCCGCAGTGGCCGGCAAGGCGGGCATGGGGATGCTGTCGTTCTCCATCATGCAGCCGTTGGAGGCCATGGCCCGCCACATCCGCAACTACCGGGCCGCGGCCGAGAACCCCGAGCCCATCACCGACGTGACCACCAACGCCACCGCGGCCTACACCCTGGTGCACTGCGCCGACACCCCCCAGCAGGTGCTGGACAACGAGGTGTGGAAGTCGGTGGAGTGGTGGTACTCCAACCTGGCCCAGTTCACCCTCGATTGGGAGCTGCCCGAGCTGTCACAAGAAGAGCGCGATGCCACCTTCCCGCTGCTCAAGCCGCTCATGGAGGAGGGGATCGACGATCTCATCCACCACTTCGACGAGGCCGACATGATCGTGGTGGGCGATGTGGACACCTGCTACGAGAAGATGAAGCACTACGCCGACATCGGCGTTGACCAGCTCATCTGCTACGTGCAGTTCGGCTACCACTCCCACGAGTCGATCATGCGCACCATCGAGCTGTTGGGCAAAGAGATCATCCCCGAACTCGAGAACTACACCCCCACCCCCAAGGAATCCTGAGATATATCGGGTAACTTCCCACGCGATTTTGGTGAAGAAAAAGAAAACAGTGAAGATAGGGAAGAAAAAGAAAACAGTGAAGATCTGAGGTAGGTTGGGGCGATGGAGGGAGAACGTCCCCGCTATTTCCCTGATGAGAGGGATATCTCTGCTGCGCTGCCGTTCACTCCGGGGTTTGGGAGCACGCCGCCGTGTTTGGTGGGTAGGGATGAGCTGATCCGCGATGTGTGCGCCTTGCTGGCTGGTGATCCCGCTAGCGAGGGAGGGGCGAATGTGCTGCTGGCTCCGCGGGGTATGGGCAAGACGGTTGTGTTGAACGAGATAGAGGACGCCGCCCGAGCCGAGCGCGGGTGGCTTGTCCTTCCGATTTCCGGCACCGATGGCAAACCGATTGAGGAGACGCACAAGGCGGTGCGTCAGGCGCAGGACGCATGGTCGCAGGCCCATGGTGACCCTGCCAAACGGTCGGTGTCGGGCGTGAGCCTTGGAGCGGTCGGTTTGTCGGCCGGAGTGTCATTCGCGGAGGAGTCCGATTCTAGGCGGACGGGATACGGCGATGACCTCCGACGCGATCTGGGCGATCTGGCGAGCGCGGCCGCTCGGGCAGGCAGCCGTGTGCTGCTCACCATGGATGAGATGCATGCAATCCCACTGGCTGAAGCCCGCAAGCTTGGGTCGTACATCCAACACATCGCCAAGAGGGAGCGACAAGGGCTGGTGTTTCTCGGGGCGGCGCTGCCGTACATCACCGAAACACTGCTGGCCGACCGCAAGTCTACCTTTCTGCAACGCCTGGCCGTCCACACGGTGGATCCGCTGAGTGAACCGGAGACGCGTCGCGGCTTGCGGGAGCCGATTGAGATGCACGGGGGACTCATCAAGGACGACGCTCTGGATGCATCCTCTTCGGCTGTAGCCGGTCATCCGTACATGCTTCAGCTGGTGGGCGACAGAATGTGGCGCGCCGCAGGGGGCGCGGGCAACCCCATCACCATCAATCACGCCAAGAAAGCGGTCGCAGAAGCCGAGGAGTCGCTGGAGGACCACTTGTTCGCCCCGACATGGCAAAGCCTGTCCGACAACGACAAGCGCTTCTTGGCTGCCTTGGCTGCACTCGCTGAAGCAGACAGCTCGCCAAGGGTCACCGCAGTGTGCGAACAAGCTGGCATCGGGCAAACGAGTGGTAGCGCGTACCGCAAACGCTTACTGCTGTCGGGAATGGCCAGACCTGCTGGGCGTGGTCGCCTGAAGCTAGCCCACCCGGCCATCGGGCCCTGGTTGCGCCAATCAATCGCAACCGGCTCAGTACAAGTTCCCGAACCCCCGCTGCCCGGCATCTGACGCGGCTCCACGAAACGCTCGACAAGCACAGGCAAGTCGTCCACAGCAAACATTCGGAGCCGTTCAAACAAGAGATCGAAAGGCTTGGCCGCTTTGTCTTCGGCGGAAATTTCGAGGTGGGCCTAGACGAGAACATGGCAATCGTCAGCCGCACTCTGAACAAGCAGACCCTGAGCGTGGACCAACTCAGCACCGGCATCCGCGAGCAGCTCGGCGTGCTGTGCCGGCTGGCCTGCGCCTCCATCACAAGTCCCGACGGGAAAGGTGCCCCTGTCGTCATCGACGACGCCCTCGGCTGGAGCGACACCGCCCGCCTGCAAGCGATGGGCCAGGCCATTACCCAGGCGGGCAGCAAATGCCAAATCATCATCCTCACCTGCATGCCAGGCCGGTACGGCAACGTAGGTCAAGCCAAGACAGTCAGATTCTGACTAGCGGATGAATACATGGTTGCGCTGCGGTGTCAGGGGCGGACTTCGATGAATCCGGCTGCGGCGAAGTGGCCGTCGAATGCCAGAGCCTCTGTTAGTCGCTCCCGTCGCATGATCTCGAAGCTGACCGAGTCCACATAGGAGTAGGCCCGCTCATCGTGTCGGCGCAGCCATTCCCATGCACGCTCGTCGATCTGTCCATCTATCGGGGCTCGGGAAACACGGCTTGATTGGCTGATGGTGTCCAGGAATCTAACAGCGGTGTGGTGATCGGCCCGGTACCTCAGCAATGTCCACGTCTCGCCGAGCACCAGGTTGGAAGTGCGAACAGGCTCGTTGTCCCTAGTCCATAGTGCGGTGGCATCGGGGTGGCGTCGGTCGCGGGGAAGCAGCAAACCAACCCAGAATGAAGTGTCTGCGAACCTCACTGGAGATAAATGGCCGCGTCGATGTCGTCGATGGGGTCGATGTCCACCGATCCGATCAAGGCGTCGACTGGATCAGGATCCACGGTGAGTGTGTGTTCTAGGGACTGGCGCACGGCCATCCTGACCAGTTCGGAGCGGGTCCGTCCGGATCGGGCTGCCTCCGCAGTGAGGGCGTGGTCTAGATCGTCATCCATATATAGCTGTATACGCCGCATAGCATCAATATACACCATGCATTCAGTTGGGGGAGGGGCAGTCGTACGTGCTCTTGGGCAGGCTCAAGATGCAGTGGCCTGGTCGACTAGCACCCGGCGAAGCACCTTGCCGACTTCGTTGCGGGGCAGGGTGTCCAAAGTAGTGAAGGCCACCGGCACCTTGTAGGGCGCCAAATGCTGGCGGCACAGCTGCTCCAAGTCGTCGGCACCGGGGGCAGTGCCCCTATCGGCTGGCACCACGAAAGCGTGGGGAACCTCGCCCAGCCGGACGTCGGGCACCCCTACCACCGAAGCATCGGAAACCGCCTCGGACAGCAGAAGCACCTCCTCCACCTCGGCTGGGAACACCTTCAGCCCGCCCCGGTTGATCATGTCCGACTCCCTACCCTCGATCCACAGGAATCCGTCCTCGTCGAGGCGGGCGATGTCGCCGGTACGGAAGAAGCCCTCGCCGTCGAGCCGGTCGCCGAGAGGCCCCTCCGGATCGAGGGAGGCGGTGTAGGCCGTGCGCACCCAGAGCACGTCGTTATCGCCCAACCGCAGTTCCACTCCGTTGTGGGGCCGCCCCACGGCCCCCAGCTTCTCGGGGTGCTCACGGAAGTCCCGGGCGGTCCAGCCGACGATCTCCCCGCCGACCTCGGTCTGGCCGTACCCGTTGAGCACCATGACCCCGAACCGCTGGTAGAAGCGGCGAGCCTGCAACGGCGACAGCGGAGCGGTAATGGAGCGGACGATCTTCAACGGATCGAGGCTCTCGATGCCGGGTTCGTCATTGAGCGTGGCGATGGCCGCCGGGGGCAACACGGTTGAGGCCACTTGGTAGTGGCTCACCACTCGGGCGTACTCCACCGCGTCGAATTTGGGCATCAGCAGCGCTGGGCTGCCAGTGCGGATTGCGAAGATCACGTTGTAGATGCCGGCCCACAGAGAGGTGGACACCGGTATGACGTTGGGCATGGTCGGCCGCTCGACCGGCTTGCGGCCCTTGCGTACGGTGGAGACGATCGTGTCTATCAGGCGCATCACCGCGTCGGATTGCAGCTCGATGGGCTTGGGCCGCCCCGTGGTTCCCGAGGTGAACGACACGATGGCGATGCCCGGTTCGTGGAAGGCCGGATTTGTCTCCCCGCGCTCAGCCACATACCAGCCCATTTCGCCGTCGGCCGCGATACGGGTGACGTGTGCCTTCACCCGTATGAGCTGCTCGGGGTGGCCGATCACCGCAGCAGGGTTCACATCGCCGAGGATGTTGTCGATCTCGGTGTCAGACAGGCGGGGGTTCGCAGGTACGTACACTCCATCGGCTGCCCAAGTACCGAAGAAGGCAGCCACCACTTCGGCGCTGGGCGGCAGTAGGCATGCCACCGGTGAGCGGGGCTCGACTCCGGCGTCGGCAAGAGTGGCAGCTAATCGCCTGGTTGCGTCCACGAGCTCGAAATAGGGGGTCACCTGATCGCCGTCGGGCCGGACGACGATCACCCCTGGAGTGTCCGGCTCGACAGGCAGCTCGGGTTCCAGCAGGAGCGAGGCAAGGTTCATGGCGCTCCGACGATAATCCACCACGGCGCTGCCAACACCGGCCCCAATCGCCAGCTTGCCCGCGATGGCGTTGTCGTGTCGCAAGATGGCTATTGGGCTCGTTGCGTTTACGCGTTGTCGTGTCGCAAGATGGCTATTGGGCTCGTTGCGTTTACGCTTTGGGGATGGCGCAGGAGGGGCTCAGCCGGGCTGAGTTGATCGAGGTATCGGGTCTGGCTGCTGAGCAGGTGGATTTGGCCATCGATGCCGGGCTGTTGATCCCCGACCACCACGGCCGGTTCAGAGACGACGCGGTCACGATGCTGCAAGCCGGTGCCGCTCTCGTTGCCGTCGGGGTGAGCGTACCCGACTTGGCCGCACTGGCGGTTCGCCACGCCCGCAACGTGGAGGCGGTGGTGGATGAGGCGGTGGACCTGTTCTTGGATGCCATGGGCACCGATGAATTGACCAGTAACGACTTGGAGAATCTGACTCCGCTGGTGGAGGCGCTGGTGCCCCAGGTGGTGGCCCTGGTGGGCGAGCACTTCCGCCGCACCCTGCTCAGCAGGGCGGCAGCCCGGTTGGCGGAGCGGGTGAAATGACGCCTCTCGAGGAGTTCGCCTCGTGGTCTGGCGACGACCGGGTGTATTGGCGGGCGCCGGGCGCCGACGCCATAGCCGGGATGGGGGCGGCCCGGGCTGTTGAAGTGGACGGACGCTGGCGGTTTGAGGCCGCCGCGGCGGCCGCCGCTGAGCTGCTGGCGGAGGGGGAGGTCGCCTTTGCCGGCTTCGGTTTTGCCGATCAGTCGGGAACGGGGGTGTGGGACGGATACCCGAGCGGGCGGTTGGTGGTACCGGAGCGGGTTGTTCGGGGGTCGGCACACGGGGCAGGCCGCACAGACGGCGGTAATGCCTTGCGGGTTGAAGATGGAACTCGGTCCACCTATCGGGATGCGGTGAAGCAAGCCGCCGACGCCATCGATGCCGGGGAGCTGGCCAAGGTGGTGGTGGCCCGAGAGGTGGAGGCGATGGGCAGCATCGACCCCGCGGTGGTGGTGGCTCGGCTGTCGAGCCGTTTCGAGTCATGCGCGGTGTTCGGTTTCGGCCGGGGCGCCTCGTGCTTTGTGGGCGCCAGCCCCGAGGTCTTGGCGGAGCTCAACGGCGATGTGGTGACCACCTACGCAGTGGCAGGCACCGCTCCACGAGGGGCCACACCGGCCGACGACGCCGCAATCGCCGAGCGGTTGGCCACCGATCCCAAAGAGCAGGCCGAGCACCACTATGTGGTGGAATACCTCCGCACCCGCCTAGCCCTGGCCGGCGTGGCGCTAGACCCCACCGGCGATACCGAAGTTCGGACGCTGCCTGGCATTCACCACCTGGCCACAACGGTCAGCGGGCGGATCTCCCCTGAGCCCGGCATGGCGCTGCGGCTGGCTGGTGCCCTCCACCCCACACCGGCGGTGGGGGGCACGCCGACAACGTTCGCCCAGCAGTGGATAGCCGAGCATGAAGGACTTGACCGGGGGTGGTACGCCGGTCCGGTGGGGTGGATCGACCACCAGGGGTGCGGCTCGTTCTATGTGGCCTTGCGGTCGGCGTTGATCGGCCCCAGTGGGATGCGCCTGTGTGCAGGAGCGGGCATCGTGGCCGGGTCCGACCCCGAGCAGGAACTGGTCGAGACCGATATCAAGTTGGCTGCGATTTTGGATGTGGTCACATGACCGACCTCGCCTATCGGGCGACCGGGCGGTTTTGGGCCGAGTTGGCGGCCTGTGGGGTGACCGATGTGGTGGTCTCGCCTGGGTCCCGATCCACTCCTTTGGCTGTGTCGGCTCGCAACCAGGAAGGGTTACGGGTCATCGTGCAGCTCGATGAGCGGGTGGCCGGGTTCTGTGCCCTGGGCATGGCCAAGGCATCGGGTCGTCCGGTGGCGCTGGTGTGTACCTCGGGCACCGCGGTGGCCAACTACCTCCCGGCGGTTGTGGAGGCCCATCACAGCGGGGTGCCGCTGGTGGTGTGTACTGCCGACCGGCCGCCCGAGTTGCGTGACGCCGGGGCGGGCCAGACCATCGACCAGGTGAAGCTGTACGGCGTCCACGTCCGCTGGTATGTGGAGACCCCGTGCGATTTCGACGATCCCGACTACTTCGCCCGACTGGCAGTGCGGGCCGCCACCACAGCCGGGGCCGGGCCCAACCCCGGACCGGTGCATTTGAATTGGCCATTCCGCAAGCCGCTAGAGCCCCAAAGCCCGGTTCCCCGGTTCAGTGCAACCGTGGGCCAGCCGATTGAGTCGGTTCGGCCACTCGTTGAGGCCGATGTAGGCGCCCTGAACGGATTAGCCGGTCGTCGGGGACTGATTGTGGCCGGAGCGCTGGACGTGGACGATGTGGGTGCCGCGGCCATCGTCGGTTTTGCCGAGGCGGCGGGATGGCCGGTGGTGGCCGATGCCGGTTCCCAGCTCCGAGGCCGAGGGCCATTGGTCTTAGACGGAGCAGAGTGGGTGCTGCGCCGCGCTGGTCTTGTTCCCGACGTGCTGGTCCGCATCGGGGGACCGCCCAGCAATCGAGCGGTAATCGACTTTGTGGATACAAGTGGCTCGGCGGATCGGCTGTTGGTCGATCCCCGTCGTCGGTGGGAAGACCCGTCGTTCAAATGGACGACTGCGCTGGCCTCCGATCCGGTTGCCTTGCTGGGTGCAACGGCGCCTCTTATGGCCTCGGCTGGTGATGCGTGGGCTGTTGGGTGGGCCGAAGCGGCTGGTGATGCGTGGGAGCGGGTGGAGTCGGTCTTGGGGTCTGATGACCTACTGGAGCCGCTGCTGGCCGCCACCCTGCTGCGAGCCCTCCCTTCGGAGGTGGCGGTTTATGCGTCGAGCAGCATGCCGGTTCGGGATGTCACCTCTTTCTGGCCTCCTGATGCTCTACCCCGCCGGGTGCTGGTCAATCGAGGAGCCAATGGCATCGACGGCGTGGTTTCATCGGCCCTCGGGGCTTCCCTAGCGCTGGGCCAGCCGGTGGTCGCGTTGGTCGGCGATGTAGCGCTGCTGCACGACGTCGGAGGGTTGTTGGCCGCATCCCTGTCGGACGCCGATCTCACCGTGGTGGTGCCCAACAACGACGGCGGCGGCATCTTCTCGCTGCTGCCGGTGGCCGAGGGCGGCTCCGACGTCCACTTTGGCGAACTTTTCCATACGCCCCATGGGGTCGGTCTCGGCAAACTGGCCGCGGGTTTGGGCGTCAACTACCACCGGACCGGACAGGCTGATGACCTGGTCGAGGCCGTCACGAAGACCTCAGGGGTGACGTTGATCGAAGTCCCCATCGACCACGGGACGGCCATCAAGCAGCGCAAACAGCTTGCTTATCTGGCCGAATGAGCCAGAAACCCACCGTGGTCCTGCACGGCTTCACCGGCTCGGCCACAGCTATGGCCCCGCTCACCAGCCGATTGCCCGACCCGGTATTGGCGCTTGACCTCCCCGGCCACGGTTCGTGGCCGATTTCCGATGACCCCGCCGATTACACCATGGCCGCCGCAGTAGCTGGTGTGGTTTCGGCCACCGATCATCTAGAGCAGTTCGCCCTGGTGGGCTATTCGATGGGCGGCCGGGTCGCGCTCCATGTGGTGTTGGCCCATCCCGACCGGGTTGCATCCCTAGCCCTCATCGGGGCCCGACCCGGAATCGACGATCCCACGGAGCGGGCTCAGCGCATCACTGCCGACGAAGCTCTGGCCGACCGGATCGAGTCAGAGGGCATCGGGTGGTTCGCCGACTATTGGGCCGATCGACCGCTGTTCGCGACCCAGCGAACCCGACTACCAGCCGATCAGCAGGCTGAACTGCGGGCCCAGCGGCTGGCCTGCGACCCCCGAGGCCTGGCCCGCAGTCTGCGGGGCATGGGGGCCGGAGCGGGTGACCCCATCGGTTGTCGCTTGTCAGAGCTGTCCATGCCCTGCGCCCTTATCGCGGGCTCAGACGACGCCAAGTTCGCGGCCATCGCCCACCAGATGGCTGCGGTCATGCCCCGAGCAACCGTGTGCCCTATCCCTGATGCTGGTCATGCCGCTCACCTAGAAGCCCCCGACGCCACCGCAGCAGCGGTGATCCAATGCGTGTCGAGCTGAGCGGGGTCTCACTCAAGCTGCGCCTTCCGGTGATGACTAGCCGGGGAGCCATTACCCAAAGAGATGGGATTCTGATTCAGATCTCCGAAGGCGCCGTATACGGCTGGGGAGACGCCATGCCCCTGCCTGGATGGCCCGGTGCTGATCTGTCGGCCACACGGGAGGCATTAGAGGAGTGGGCGACTGATCCCGATCTTGGAAACTTGCCCTCCGAGCGGTTTGCCCACGGCGCAGTCGAGTTGGCCTTGCTCGATATGGAAGCCCAGCAGAGTGGTCAAACCCAGGCTGAGATGCTCTCCGAGGGCGGGCCAGTGGCCGATGCAGTGGAGCTCAACGCCCTTGTTGTCGATACCGAAGATGCGATCGCCGCGGTGACTGACGGCTATGGCACGGCCAAGCTGAAGGTGGGCGCGTCAGATATCGAGGTCGACGTAGCTGCGGTAGCCGCCGTGCGAGATTCCATCGGGGGTAGTTGTCGCCTTCGGCTCGACGCCAACGGAGCATGGACCGTGGATCAAGCCGTGGCTGCGCTGTCCCGCTTGGAGCAATTCGATATCGAGTACGTGGAAGAGCCGGTGGCGGGAATAGAAGCCCTGGCTCTGGTAGCCGAGCAGTCCCCGGTCCCCGTAGCGGTTGACGACAGCCTGGCCTCTGTTGGTGCCGAGTTGCCCGAGTCAATTCCCGTCGTGGTGGTCAAGCCCATGGCCCTAGGAGGTCCCTGCACGGCCTTCGCCGCCGCCTGCCGCTGGATTGACCAAGGCCGCAAAGTCGTCGTCACCAACTACCTAGACTCCGCCATCGGCCAGCACGCCGCCCTGAGCGTGGCTGCCGCCCTCCCAGGTCCCCAACAAGTCCACGGCGCCATCACGCCCGCTCTGTTAACCCGCGATGTCGCTGATTTGCCGACTATCGCTGGCGGCCGCTGCCCCCTCCCACCCCATAGCCCCGCAGTCGCCAGGGAGGGCCGTTAGGGCTCCCAGACCACGGTGTCGGTATTGGCGTCGATGATGATGCGGTCGTCGAGAGGTTGGTCGAGGGTGATGGATGCGGTTTGCTGGAGGCCGGAGCGCTCACATTCCTCAGTGGTCACCAGGGCGTAGATGGTGATCTTGATCTGGGTGATGCCGTAGTCAACTTCGGAGTCGCTGAACTCCTCGCACTCCGTGCCCCAGTAGCGGACGGTGAGGGTGCGGTCGTCGTCGGCCACCTCGACGTTGTTGATGATGCGGATCTCGCGGGGCGGCCCTTGGGGGAGCTCCTTGGTCTTGGTGGTGCAGCCCGCAACGAGCAGCGCCACAGCCAATAGGGGCGCGACCCGACGGAAGCTCACAGCTCTTCAGCCCGGGTCGCCACCATCTCCACGCTCAGATCATGCCATCCGACGCGGTGGGGCAATACCGTCGAGACGTGGGACTTCGGCGGTCGCAGCTCGTGGTGGTGTGGTTGATCGGGGCTGCGGTGATCCTGCCCAACGCCTCCATTGCCCCGGCCATCCCCGAAATAGCCGACGCCTTCGGTATCTCCGACCAGACCTCGGTGTTCATCTTGATGACCGCTCACGCCCCTGGCTTGTTCATGGCCTCAGTTATTGGAGTGGCCGCCGACCGCTACGGGCGCCGCCGCATCATCGTGCCCTGTTTGCTGTTGTTCGGGTTGGCCGGCCTGGCGATCATGGCGTCGACCAACCTGGCCATGCTGCTGACGTTCCGGTTCATCCAGGGGCTGGGCTCGTCGGGATTCCTGAGCTTGGCTCTGGTCATCATCGGGGACAACTACGAGGGGGTGGAGCGCACCCGGATCATCGGCCAGAACGCCCTGGCCATGAACCTGAGCGTGGCGGTGCTGCCCGCGGCGGGCGGCCTGCTCACCGAGCTGTTCGGCTGGCGGGGGCCGTTCGCCGTGCATGCCGCCACCATCGTGCTGGCCCTGTTCGCGGCCACCCTGCTGCCTTCTGATGAGCGCCGCACCCCTGAGCCGCTGCGCCACCAGCTCCGCCAAGCCCGCCCCCATCTGATGCGGCCCGAGGTGGGGGTGCTGCTGCTGGTGGCCCCGTTCACATTCCTCATCTTCTTCGCCGTCGGGATCACCACCATGCCCATCCATCTGGAAAATGAGTTCAGCACTTCGGTCGGGATTCGGGGGCTGATCCAGTCGCTTCCTGCCGTGTCGGCTGGACTGGTGGCGCTCAGCATGGCCCGCATCGCCGGCCGCTACCCCACTTCGGCCATCGTGCGGGCGGGCTACGTCGGATTCGTCATCTGCCTGGCAGGAATGGCGGCGTCGCCCTCGCTGGCGGTGATCATCGCCCCGGTGCTCGTGCTCGGTGCCGCTGATCAGATGGTGGTGGTCCCGCTGCAAAGCCGAGCCGCCTCGCTGGCCCCCAATGAGCACCGGGCCGTGATGGTGGCCGCCTGGGGCACCGCCATCCGCATCGGCCAAGTCGGCGGCCCCGCCGCCGTGGCCGGCCTCCTAGCCGTAGGCGACACCCGCCTAGTCCTATGGACCGGCGCCGCCCTCTCCGCCGCCCTGTTCCTGCTGGTATCAACCGTGAGCAAATTCATAGACCGCGACCCCTGGTTCAGAACCGCTCCTCACTGAACTGGCGCTCTACTCGAGAAAGGCGTAACCCCGGCCGTTTGCCGAAGCAGGGACGGTTCCGGGGTCTAGGCCAGTAATCGTATAGGGCTCTCAAGTGCGGGGCAACGACTTTTCTCGAGTTGAGCAGCCTGAGTGTTTGTCAGGCCGGCCTGGAGGCCAGAACATCTGGAATGCGGGAAAGACCAGTCATCCAGGCATGGGTGTCCAGGCACATCCATTGCGCTAACTCAAGAATCCTGTCGAAGTCGTCCTCGAGCACTCTGCGGTGGATGGGCTTGTGATGAGCCACTCGGTTTCGGAGGAAATGGAGTTGCCTCATCCGGGATTCCACGTCAGCCCGTACTTGAGCCGCGTTCCCGGCTGAGAGGTGGTTCGGGAACTGTGCACAAAGGGCGGGCACCCACATTGTGGTGTGGTAGCGCGGTGAGCAGAGCTATCTCCAGAAACCGAATCCGAGTTCAGTGATCACCCTGTCCTGGGTTGACGGTTGCTTTCCGCTTCTCGTGGCCCGTCGCTCTGCTTTTGCAATCACCTTGAGAATGTGCCTGCTGCCTTTTCCGGGGAACATGGAAGCTTGGTTGAACCAGGGGGCTGCCAACCCAGTCGATATGGAGAACTCGGTCAGAGCATCGTCGAAGCGGTTGCGGAGTACGACTTCGAGGCGACCGAGGTCTTCGAGGAAGGCGGCGGCGATCTGGGCGTTCCAGGTGTAGAGGTGGAGCGCTCGGTTCAGGTCGTTGTCGGAGTCTTCAAGGTATGACCCCAACCGGTCGATGGTCAGGCGTTCCGAGATGATCGCGGGATTGAACGTTGACGGTCTGGACATCAGCCGATACCCTCACTTGCCTAAACCCCGGAACCGTCCCTGCTTCGGCACACGGCCGGGGTTACGTCTTTGTGGGGGGGAAGTGAGGGCGGCGGGATGCCGCGATAGCTGCTTTTCGGCAGCTTGAGACAGGTTAGCGGCCGGCGGCGGGGCGGAAGGCGGCTACTACTTCGGAGAGGTAGTCGTGGGCCTCAGAGGCGTCGGAGGGGATGGGGAGGTGGGCTCGGAAGTCGGTTACTCCGGCTTCGACGAGGGCGGGAACGCTGTCCATGGTGGCGGCGAGGTCTACGCCTTCGTCGGTGCGCTCGATTGGCAGGGTGCCGACCACGCCGAGGTCGGACGGGTCGCGGTCGAGTCCGGCCACTGCCTCGCGCATCTGGTCGATGTGGGCAGCCATGTCGCCGGCCATGGCGTCGCCCCATGGGATCCATCCCGAGCCGAATCGGGCCAGGCGGCGCATGGCCCGGGGGTTGACTGTGCCGCTCACCCAGATGGGCACCCCGCCGGTTTGCACCGGCTGGGGCTGCATGTAGATGCGGGAGAACTCGAGTTGGTCGTCGCTGAAATCGGCCGGGCAGGAACTCCACAGGGCCTGGCACACCGCCAGGGTGTGGTCGAGTTGGCGGCCCCGGTTAGCGAAGTCGAGGCCGGCGGCCTCATACTCTTCGGCCTGCCATCCCACGCCCACGCCGAGGTCCACCCGGCCGCCGGTGAGCACGTCGAGGGTGGCCAGCGACTTGGCCAGGATCACCGGGCGGCGCAGCGCAGCCAGCAAGATGTTGTTGCCCAGCCGGAGGTTGCTGGTGATGGCGCCCAGCGCGGTCAGCACGGTGGTGGGCTCCAGCCAATGGCCGTCGGGGCCGGTGGGCTGGCGGCCGCCGGCCATGCCCCCCAGCTCGGCTTGGCCGTAGGCCTCCAGATTCTCGCCGAACACCACGTGATCGCTCACCACCACTTTGTCCACACCGGCGGCGTCGGCCGCTTTGGCCAGATCCAGTACGGGCTGCCAGCCCCCCGGGCCCGGGTCGGCGGCGGCGAACGTGCGGAGGTTGATGGAGATCAGCGGTGTCATAGGGCCTTGCTTAGCCGATCAGAGCCTCCGATGACTCAGAGACCGAAGAGTTGGTTGCAATTGCCGGCTGACACGGACGACAAGGTCGGTGGAGATTCAGGATCCCACGAATAGACCAGGCCTCCGAAGACGTCGGAAATCCAAAGTTGGCCGTCCCGCCAGCGGGGCGCCTCGGGGAAGAAGAACCCGGAAGCGACCAGCACTGACGGGATTCGGCCTAGGTGGCTATTGGACTAGGAAGTCGAAGCGGAAACCTTGCCGCTGTAGGACGCATGGCTCAGAGCAATGATCCAGAGCAACAGCACGATGGAGGTGATGAGGCTGACGGCGCTCCAGAAGCCGTTGGAGTCAATTGCTGCGGCCATGAGGAGAAGCAGTGCGGTCGCCAGCATGACGAGGGAGGCGATCCCCTGTATTGCTCGGTGAATCCCTTCGGGAAGAAGGCGGATGCCGCCTAGTCCGGCAACTCCGACTGATGCGTAGAACACGGGCCAGGCGATCAGGATGATTCCGAGCTTGGCCGACTGCATGGATACTGCGATGTCCATGCTGCTGCTTCCTCCGATGCCGTCGTCCAGCACCCTGACTGCCATGTGGTCGAACCCCTCGATCACACCGAAGACGAGGAGGGACAGCATGCCCAGCAGCGTCCCGCCGCGAACCATGTCTCCCACCAGGCCTTGGTCGGTCACAAAGTTCCTCACACTGTTTAGGCCGGTGAGGACGAACATCAGACCGAAGGCGTACAAAACTGCTGAGGTATGGGTGAGAACCTCGTTGTCAGCCATGGCTTGCACTATGCCGTCGACGTTGTTCCAGTCCACACTGTCAATGAGAACTCCCGGCTTGAGCGCCCTGCCGACGGCGGATACCACCCCCCCGAACAAGATGTAAACGCCTCCGCGCTGTATGGCATTCAAAGAAGACAACATGTCATACCCCCTATATCTCATGTCCGGCTCAATGAGCGGGTTCCCGCTTCATATTGCCCTATCTGAAACTACATCTGATTCTCTTGGAGGGCAAGGATGCTGACTGTGGACGTATCCGCTGGAGCGCGGCCTTTTCCTAGGGCAAGTGCAACGGCCAGACTCGTGGTGTGACGCCCACCCTGGCAGAGTTCGCAGCCGAGGCTCGGGCATTCTTGGATGCCAGCGCTGAGCGGGCTGTGAGGGACGAGTTCAGCTGGGGAATCGGCTCCGATGAGATCACTGTGTATGCGGAGAAGAGCCCGGCTGAGGAGGAAGCGGCGGTTAGGGCAGCCCAGCAGTGGCGGTCCAAGATGTGGGAGGCGGGGTTCGGGTGGATCACCGGACCGCCCGAGTACGGCGGCCGGGGCCTCGATCCGGAGTACGAGCGGGCCTATCTCGATCTGGAGGCTCGCTATCGGGTGCCGTCGCAGACAGTGTTCGGCAGTTCCCTGGGAGTGGTGGCCCCCACGATCCTGGCCCACGGCTCCGATTGGCTGAAACAGCGCTACCTGGCCCGGCTGTTCCGAGGGGAGACCTTGGCCTGCCAGCTTCTGAGCGAGCCGGGGGCCGGGTCTGATTTAGCCTCCCTCAGCACTCGGGCCACTGCCGATGGCGGCGAATGGGTGATCAATGGGCAAAAAGTGTGGAGTTCCCGGGCCCATTTCTCCGACATCGGCCTGCTGCTGGCTCGCACCGACGCCGACGCCCCCAAGCACAAGGGCATCACTGCCTTCATCTATCCGATGGACACCCCGGGGACCGACGTGCGCCCTTTGCGGCAGATGACCGGCGGATCGGAGTTCAACGAGGTCTTCTTCGACGACGCCCGCATCGACGACCGCCTCCGGGTGGGCGACGTCAACGCCGGATGGTCGGTGTTTCGCACCTCCCTGGAATCGGAGCGGGCCTCGATCGGCTCAAGGGGGGCGGGCTACGGCGGCAGCGGGCTGGTGGGGCTGGCAGCGCCCGAGAAGGTCGTCCAGTTGGCCCAACACTTCGGACTGGCCGACGATCCGGTGGTGCGCCAGGATCTGGCCCGCCTCTACATCGGGTATCGGCTGGTGGAATGGAACACCAACCGGCAGCCCCCACTGGCTCCGGCCGCCACCAAGTACGCCACCGCCCGACACGTGAACTGGGCCGCGTCGATGATCGCCCGCCTGTTGGGCCCCCGCATCTGCGCCGACACCGGAGAATGGGGCACCTACGCCTGGAAGCAATTGCTACTCGGTGCCTGCGCCATGCGCATCGGCGGCGGCACTGATGAGGTAATGAAGAATGCTGTAGGAGAAAGGGTTTTGGGATTGCCGAGAGAGCCGCGCTGACTGGGTTTACCATCCACCGGCGGGTTGGCGGGTCCTGTCCCGGCCCAGCCCGCCGTCCTCGCAGAGCTCCGGGCGGCGGGCGCCCTGAGCCGGGCCACCCCCCAACCCGCCTATGGTTGTCCAGCTTCCTCGACTTCGGAGAGTTCGAGGGTTTTGCGGTCGACTTTGGACATGGGGGTCAGGGGGAAGGCGTTGGTTAGGCGGAGGTGCTCGGGGAGCTTGTAGTCGGCGATGTGTTCTTTACCGAAGGCTCGTAGCTCTTCGAGCGTGGGTGGGTCGTTGGGATCGGTTGGGATGACCACGGCTACCCCGACGGCACCCATCACCTCGTCGGGGCGGGGCACCACGCACACGCCGGCCACCTTGGGGTGCCAGGCCAGCACCTTCTCGGCGTCCACCGGGAATACCACATAGCCGCCCCGGTGGAAGCCCTCCCCCCTACGGCCCACCAAGCGCAGACAGCCGGTGTCGTCGGTCCAGCCCTGGTCACCGGTGTAGAGCCAGCCGCCCCTTAGCGCCTCCGCGGTGGCCTCCGGGTTTCGCCAGTACCCGGCCATCACGGTGCGGGATTGGAAGCAGACCTCGCCAACTGTTCCGGCCGGCACGGCCTGATCGCTGTCGGGATCGCGCACCTCGACCTTGATGCCGGGCCGGGGTCGCCCCACGGTGTAGAGCATCTCCTCCATGGGGGCGTCGATCCAGGTGAAGGTTCCTATTCCGCCGACCTCGGTGCAGGCATACCGCTGAGTCCAGTCGGCCTCGAACCGTTGCCGAGCCTCCTCGATCACATTGGGGGGCGAGGGTGCCCCGCCGGTCACCACGAGCTTGACCGATGAGAAGTCGTATTGGTCGAAGTCGGGATGGCGAAGCATGAGGGCGATCTGGGGGGCCACCCCGCCCACTGCGGGCATCCGGTAGCGGGACACGGCGTCGAGCACCGCGGTGGCACTCCACTTGTCGATCACATGCAGTGTGGTGCCCACCGCGAACTGAGCAGGGATCTTGCCCATCACCCCGATGTGGGCCATCTGGGTGTTGGAGGTGATGGGTCCGCCCTCCCCCCAGCCGTTGCCGGTGTCCACGATGGCGATGTCGGCCAAGATCCGATCGGTGAACGTGGCCCCCTTGGGCACGCCGGTGGTCCCCGAGGTGAACACCACCGCCACCGGCCGATCGCCGTCAGGCGGCAGTAGCGGCGGGGCCTCGTCTCGTACCCGAAGATCAGCACACACCGACCTGGGCCCGTCGGCCAGCGCAACTTCGATCACATCGATGCCTAGGCTCATGCCATCGGCCATGGCGGCAGTGGCGACGGCCCTGTCGGCTTGGGCCACCTCGTTCACCAGCACGGCCCGTTCGGGGGCAGGCAAGCGGCTGCTCACCCCGGCGGTGATGGCCCCCAGTTTGGCCAGCGCTCCGTACAGCACGATGTAGTCCACCGACGACGGCACCAACAGGGCCACAACCTGGCCATGTGCAATGCCCCGGCGGGTCAGACCAACGGCCACCTCGTCGGTTAGGCGGTCGAACTGGGCAAAACTGACCGACCAACTCTCTTCCGCCACCAGGGCCGGACGGTCGGAAAACCGCTTTCCCGACGCCCTGATGGTTTCGGCCCACATCTCCCGAGTGTGCCACTTCGGGACAACTGAGTACCTGCGTTGTGGGGGGAATACGGTTGGCGGGTCCGAACAGCAAGGAGCGTGGCCATGGGCGAATTCGTGCGGATTGAAACCGGCGAGGCGGAAGGAGTTGCCTCAAATCACCATCTGCGCCATCAACGGCTACGCCCTCGGCGGGGGATGCGAACTGGCCATGGCCGCCGAGTTCCGACTGGTGGGTGAGGGCGCAGTATTGGGCCAACCAGAGATCCTGCTGGGCCTCATCCCCGGCGGAGGAGGCACCCAGCGCCTGAGTCGCCTGGTGGGCATCACCAAGGCTAAGGAGCTGATTTACAGCGGGCGAAACGTGCGGGCCGACGAAGCGGTGGCCATCGGTTTGGCCTCAGCCGTCCACCCCGACGAAGAGGTGTACGACGAGGCCGTGAAGCTGGCTGCCCGATACGCCTCAGGCCCCGCCGCCGCGATCACACTGGCCAAGAAAGCAATCCTCTACGGCTACTTCCTACCCCTCGATGAAGCCCTGGAAATCGAGGTCGAAGCCTTCGCCTCCTGCTTCGACACCGAAGACGCCCACACCGGCGTGGCCAGCTTCCTAGAAAGCGGTCCCGGCAAGGCGGTGTTCAGCGGGTCGTAGGTGCTCGTCGTCACACAACCGGGGTGGCCTCCGACACGGCCAAGGCCTTCTCCTCGGGGGGAGTGGGGCCGAAGCGGCGCCAGAGCCAGCCGGCGACGGCGCCGGTCACGATCATCAGCACGCCGATGAGGGCCATGCCCATCAGCCGGCCGCCCAAGTCGTCCAGCAGGGCCTCGTGGATCGACTGGGCCGCACGCACGGTGTCGGTGTTGTCGATAAGCACGGCCAGTAATGCCCGAGAGCCGTAGATCCCCACGCCCAAGATGCCGGCCATGGCCACGATGCCGGTGCCGATGCTCCACACCACCCGAGTGCGAGACGGCGCTATCAACAGCGCCCCGATGCCGCACAGCAGGATCAGGGTGATGGTGGAGGACCGCCGGTCTTGGAGTTGGCCGAGGAATTCCCAGAACCGATCGCCCGGCTGGGCCCGTTGAAGAACGGTCACCACCCCGGCATCGTGAGGGGGTGTCACGGTGCCCAGAAAGGCCAGCTCTTCAATGGCCACGATCTCGTCCAGCGCTTGATTGAAGATCGGTCCCAAATCGACTTCGACGCTGCGAATGGGTGGGTTGGCCACCAGGGTGCCGCCCTCCACGGCCAGCACGTCGCCATGAGCCTGGCGCACTGCTCTTTCCAGCAGGCCGCTGTTGGCCTCATCAGAGAGCAGTTCCGCCACCACCACCGGGACCTCCTGCTGGATCACCTGCTGGGCGCCCGCCGAGCCCGCGGGCGTGACCGGCAGATCAGCCATTTCCACCGTGGTGGCGATGAATGACGCCGCCACCACTTTGTGGACGTCTTCGTCGTCGAAGATCCCGGCCAGCTCCTCGGTGAAGCGGTCTTCGTCGAACACCACCAGATCGGCGTAAGTGGTGAGTGCGGAGAACCCCGACCCGAACACCACGATCAACAGCAACAGGACGGCCACCGCCTCGCGCACCGTTCGGGAGGTGACGCTGCGCCAAGAGCGCACCAATTGCTGGAAATAGTCCTCCACTGTGTTCAGTCTGCCCGTCTCCAGTTGGTTCTTCACGCCACTCTCGACGAAGGGTGGCGGAACGGGCTAGCCGAACAGCGGACTCACCGAGGAGACCTGGTACTTCTTCCCGTCCATCCCGGTGATGCCCAATTCGCTGATCGCCCCTCCGAATGCCGCGATATGCGGGGCAGTGAAGTGGGCGCCCAACGCCTCTTCACTTTCCCAGATCTCGAAGAAGCGGATTTTGCCCGGCGCTTCCACCGAAAAGACGTACTCAAGGTTGCCGTCCTCGGCCCGGGAAGCGGCGGCCATCTCATTGGCGGCCTCCATAAACGCATCGGTGTTCTCAGGGGGAAGTGAGCCGGTGCCGGCTATGACAATCATGGGATCTCCTCAAAGTGGTGATGAGCGCCCACAGCGTAGCCACCGGAGATCTGGATCCTGGGATCGGGACGCTGGGCTGAGCATTTGGAGCCCGCTTATACGTTGTGGCCCCTGAGCTCTAGGAACGAGCTGCGGTGTAGGCGCCTGCGGGGGGTGTCCCTGTGTTGTTGTCAAGCTGCGGGGGCTGGAGGGTCTGTCAGCCCCAGAGGCCGGCGATGGGGACGGCTTCGATGCCGTCTGCCAGCTTGCGGCGGTGACGGCCGGTGTGGAACACGACTCCTCCGGCGAATTGCTCTGGTGGCAGGTGGTCGCGAAGCCAAGCGATGTGGCGGGCGTCTCGCAGTGCTGGGGCGCTGTCGGATTTCACCTCGAAAGCGGCCACTTTGTCGCCGAACTCGGCTATCAGGTCGATTTCGTGCTCTCCGCGCTGGGAACGCAAGTGGTAGAGCTGCACTGGGCGGCTTGAGGCTTCTGCCTCCACGCGTAGCTGGGCCGCCACATAGGTGTCGAGCAGGCGGCCCCGGGCTTCGGTGTCGCGCTTAGCGGTGTCGAAGTCCACGCCCGACAACCAGGCTGCGAGCCCCGAATCGGTGAGATAGCGCTTAGGGGTTGACGTGAGCCGCCTCAGCCGGTTGGAGCGCCACGCCGGAGCGTCGGCGGCGAGTCGCAATACTTGGAGGATCTCGTGGTAGCCCGCTGCGGTTTTCCGGTCGAGTTGAGCCGACTCTGCCAGCGCGGTGTCAGCCACAATGCCCGCGGAGTGCAGCGCATATGCCTGCATGTACCGCCGCATGCTCTGCGGGTTGCGGCGGCGGCCAGTGGCGCCGTCGAACTCGCCGAGGTCGCGGGTTGTCGCGACTTGGACGTAGCTGCGCATCCATCGGGACCGCCGGCCCGCATCGGGGGCGCCTATTGCGCCGGGGAACCCTCCGGCCAGCGCGATTTGCAGATACTCCAGAATGTCGGGGGGGTTCTCGGGCACCGTGAACCGCTGTGGCGTGCCCCAGCGGTCGAACAGCGACGGCGCTCCGGCATCGCCGAAGCGCTCGCGCCCGACAAGCGGCCAAAGCTGGATGTCCAGGAACCGGCCCGTGCCGGGCCAGGATCCGGCGACCAGGTCGTTTCGGGCTGAGCCGGTGATGATGAACCGGCCCGGATGCCCATCGGCGTCCACCGCCCTTTTGACCGCGCCCAGAACCTCGGGGGTGTGCTGCCACTCATCGAGCAGGAGCGGGAAAGGCCCTACAGAGATGGCCGCGTCCGGGTCGTCCAAGACGAGGCCGCGCTCTTCGGGGCGGTCGAGCCGCAGCGCCGACGCGGCCTGCCGCAGTGAGGTAGTCGTCTTGCCCACCGCCCGCGGACCCGTGACGAGCACAGCAGGCCACCCTCCCAAATCCTCAGCAAGAGTGCTGTCTGCGATGCGGGCAATGTAGCCGTCGATGTCGGTAAGCCTATCGGGACCAGGCAAGTTGTTCCACTATTTTGTACCACAGTTCCTACCCAAAACCGTGAGCAGTAACATCCCATTTTCGCCTGCTTATGCTGTCGGCCTGTCAGACGCCCCCTTATCAAGCGGTGGGCCAGAGCAGTCGCATCCCGCTTATGCCTTGTGGCCCCTGAGCTCTAGGAACGAGCTGCGGTGTAGGTGCCTGCGGGCGGGTCGGTGTTTGGGTTGGGGCATCCGCCGGGCACGGCGGCTGTGTCGGTGTTGAACAGGCAGCGATAGGTATTCAGGAGGTTCTCCTGGTTGGCGATGAGCTGGTCGCGCGCTGCGATGTCTTGGGAGGAGACGCCTCCTGAGCTTTGGGCCGCCGCTGCTCCTGGGACAGCGGCGACTGCGCTGATAACCAGTGCGACCACAATTACGCGCAGGCTCTACTTCTTGTTCATGACAGCCCAATGTAACCCACCCCCCCACCCCCCCGGCCAAGTCAACGCGTAGAGGGCATCCCCCGCGCTATCCGAACAGCGGGCCGACTGAGGAGATTTCGTATTTCTTGCCGTCCATCCCGGCCATGCCCAGCTCGCTGACTGCGGCCTGGAACGCACCGAAAGGGGGGGCGGCGAATTGGGCCGTCATGGCTTCCTCGGTATCCCATATCTCCAAGAACCGAAAAACGCCAGGCGACTGCATCGAGATGCAGTAGTCGATGTTGCCGTCCAGGGTGCGCGACGCGGCGGAAATGTCGGCAGCGGCGGCCATGAACGCCTCAGAGTTCTCAGCAGGGACGGAAACGGATCCGGCGACAACGATCATGGAATCTCCTCACGGCGAGACGAGCGGCTACAGAGTAGCCATAGGGGAGGCTGGTGGGTGGATCGCCCGCCGACCAAGGTGGGCCGAGCGGTCGTCACCTAGAGTGACGGTGGGATGCTGCCTTTCGACCCCATCAGCGAGGCCCGGCGAAACTGGGAGGCCAACGAATGGCGGGCTATCGACGCCATGTCGGCAGCCACGTCGATCACTCGGGCCAACCAGCTGGTGATCGGGCGGATCAATGAAGCCCTGGTCCCGTTCGACCTGACCTTCTCCCGATTCGAGGCGCTGGCCCTGCTCCATTTCTCTCGGCGCGGCTCACTTCCGCTGGGGAAGATGGGCAATCGGCTGATGGTCCACCCCACCAGCGTCACCAACGCCATCGACCGCCTTGAGCGCGACGGGCTGGTTCGACGGGTACCCCACGCCGATGACCGTCGCACCGTGCTGGCCGAGATTTCCGACGAGGGACGCCGGGTGGTGGCCAAGGCGGCCGACGCTTTGGCCGACATCGAGTTCGGCCTGGCCGGCCTGTCGGCTCAAACCCTGGGCGCGTTGGACAATGCCATCCGCACCCTCCGAAAAGACGCCGGAGATTTCGCCGAGCAAGCCGAGTAATCCGGTGGCCACCCTGGAGATCCGCCCGCTTACCTCTGACATCGGGGCCGAGATCTTCGGGGTGGATTTGCGGGAAGAACTCGACGACCCCACGGTGGCCGCCATCCGCCAGGCGCTGCTCGACCATCTGGTGGTGTTCTTTCGCGACCAACCCATCACCCCCGACCAGCATTTGGCCTTCGCCCAGCGATTCGGCCCCATCAACGTGGCGCCGTTTGGCCCCAAGCTCGATACCCACCCCGCGATAACCGTGCTCGACCAGGTATCGCCGGTGGGCGGGCTGGCCGCCCGCTGGCACAGCGACAACACCTACATGCCCAACCCCCCGCTGGGATCCGTCCTCCGAGCGGTGGAGATGCCCGACGTGGGCGGTGACACCTGTTTCGCCAATATGTACAAGGCCTACGAGGCGCTGTCAGACCCAATGAGGGCGCTGGTCGACAGTCTGGACGCAGCCCACGACCTCACCTATACCCTCACCCGGGCCATCGACGAGGGCTTCGCGAAAGAGCACTTGGAGCCGATGCAAGCCGAGTACCCGGAGCTGATCCGCCCGGTGGTGCGAGTCCACCCCGAGACCGGGCGGCGGGCCCTGTTTGTGAACAGCAACTTCACCACCCGCCTGGTGGGGGTGACCGAGGCGGAGAGCCACGTGCTGCTGCCGTTCTTGTTGAACCATGTGCGCTCCCCCGAGTTCCAGTGCCGCTTCCGCTGGGCTGCCGATTCCATCGCCTTCTGGGACAACCGGGCCGTCCAGCACTTCGCCGTCCCCGACTACACCGAGCGCCGCCTCATGCACCGGGTCACGGTGGAGGAGTGGGACTAGTCGCGAGGTATCAGATGGTGAACGCGCCGTCGATGTCGAGCTTTTGGCCGCTGATGTAGTTGGCCGCGTCAGAGGCCAAAAAGCAGGCGGCCTCGGCGATGTCCGTCGCCTTGCCGAATCGGCCCAGTGGGATGTTGGTGCGGGCCACCTCCAAGGCTCGGTCGTCCAAGTCACCATCGGCCATGAGCCGGGCGGCCATGCCGTCTTCCAGCATTCCTGGCCCCACGCAGTTGGCCCGCACTCCGAATCGACCCTCCTCCACGGCCACCGCCCGCATCAAAGACTCCACTGCGCCCTTGGGGATCGACGACAGGGCGTCGCGTTTGGGGAACACGGTGGTGGCCGCGGTGGTCACGTACACGATGTTGCCGCCGACTGCCCGCAGGTGGGGGAGCACGGCCACTGTCAGGTTGAATGCGCCCACCACGTCGGCGTCGATCTGGCGGGCGAACAAGTCGGGGTCGGTCTGCGACAAGTACATCTGAGGCACATGGGGACCGGCTGCGCTCACCACCGTGTGCAGCCCGTCGAGCCGATCGGCCGCCTCGTCGGCGAATGCCCGGAGCTCATCGGGGTCTTCCAGGGCCGGGTTCCCGATGTGGGCGTCCACGCCGGCGTCCCTGACCGAAGCAGCCACTGCCTCGGCCGCCTCGGAATTCGATCGGTAGGTGAACGCCACCGAAGTCCCTCGCTGGGCGAGCATCTCGCAGATGGCCGCGCCTATGCCGCCGCTGCCCCCGGTTACCAGCGCCCCGCCGGAGCGGCCAGAGAATTCACCCATGGCCAGCAACCCTAGAGCGCATTGCTACGGCGGTGACCGATGTCGGTGTCGCGGCCGGAGAATTCACCCATGGCCAGCAACCCTAGAGCCGCAGTCTGTGTGGTGGGCTAGTTCCAGGTCACGTCCAGCGGCAGATGTTCGTGACGGCGCACGAAGACGCTCTTCTCCCACCGGGGCGGGTCGTCGTCGGCCAAGGAGAACCAAGAGCTCTCTTGCAGCAGCCGCTCCAAAGAGCAGAGGGTCTCCAAGCGGGCCAGCGGTGCGCCCACGCAGTGGTGGATGCCCCGGCCGAAGGCCAGGTGGCTGCGGGGAATTCGGCGGTCCAACACCACCTCGTCGGGCCGGTCGTACTCGGCCGGGTCGCGGTTGGCCGACGACCACAGCAGAAAGGCGGTGGTGCCGGCCTTGAGGCTCACGCCCCCCAGCTCGCAGTCGCGCTTGACCTGGCGGTAGTGGCCCCGGAACGGCGACTCCAGCCGCACGGCCTCCTCGATGAAGTTCTCCAAGAGGCTGCGGTCGCTTCGAATCTGCTCTTGCAGTTCAGGATCATCGGCCAGCATTCGCACCGCATTGCCGATCAGCGACGCGGTGGACTCGCCGCCGGCGCCCAGCAACACAGTGAGGGTGCCGATGGCATGGGACACGTCCAGATCGCCGTTGGCCACCGCCTTGGCGCACACCCCCACCAGGTCGTCGCCCGGATCTTCGCCGGCCTCTATCAGCTTCTCGAAGAGAAAGCCGCCAGCCTCGATGGATTCTTCAGTGATGGCCGCCATTTCCTCTGTGGTGTAGAAGCCAGCCAGCAACAGGCCGCCATGCAGCGCCCACTTCATCACCTGGGGCCAGCTCTCATCGGGCAGCCCAATCAGCCGCCCAATCACTCGAGCGGGGACGGGATGGGCCACGGTGTAGGCCCATTCCACCCGGTCCCCTTGGGAGCGGGCGGCCGCGAACTGCTCGTCGATGAATGCCTCGATCTCCGGTCGCATGGCCTCCATGCGCTTGGCCACCAGCTCGGGGAACACCACGCTGCGATGAACGGTGTGCTCAGGCGGGTCGGCGGTGGCCAGGGTTGTGGTGCCGTCGCCGAACTCGTCGGTGCGGAACAAGAAAGGGCTGCCATCCCCGCCGGTAGCGATCAGCACGTCGAGGTGGTTGGAGAAGTCGTCGATCCGGCGGAGGGCATCCACGATGAGCTCGTGGGTGGCCACGAAGGCCAAATCGAGGCCCGGCACCAGCCACACTGGATGCTCCTGGCGGAGCCGCTCATAGAACGGGTAGGGATCGGCCCAAACATCGGGATCGACAACCGTATGAGCCTCCAATGGAACGACCGAAGACGCAGCAGCGTTCATGCCAAATACTGGCACAAGTCCTATGAAGACGGTGGCCCGCCTCGGCTGATCCACCGCCGATTTGGGAGAGTGGGGCGATGACCGATTTCTTCTACGAGAAAGATGCCGATCTCGCCGCCCTGGCCGGCCAGCGGGTGGCCGTGGTGGGCTACGGCAACCAGGGAAGGCCGTGGGCGCTCAATCTGCGCGATTCGGGGCTGTCGGTGTCGGTCCACGTGCGGGCCGACGAGACCCGCGAGCAGGCCATTGCCGACGGGTTCGACGCCGGTGACATCGCCGATGCCTCGTCGGCCGATGTCATCTGCGTGCTGGTTCCCGACGACTCCATCCCCAGTTTGGGCCTCGCCCCTCGGCCCGAAGCGCTCACCATTGTGGCCAGCGGCTACACCCTGGCCTTCGACCGGTTCACTCCCGACGGCGACATAGCCATGGTTGCCCCTCGGATGCTGGGTCCCGAGGTGCGGCGCTGCTACGAGGAAGGGGTCGGGTTCATCACTGCGGTGGGCGTACACCGCGACGCCACCGGCACCGCTGAGGGCCGAATGCTGGCGGTGGCCAAGGGCATCGGCGGACTCCGCCAGGGCGCTATCGCCATGACTCCCCACCAAGAGGCGGTGCTCGACCTGGCGGTGGAGCAGTTGCTGTCGCCGGTGCTGACCCATGTGAACACCAACTTCGTGCTGGTGATGCTGGAGCTGGGCATCCCGCTGGAGGCCGTCACCACCGAGCTGTTCTACTCCGGGGAGGTGGAGCGCAACTATCGTCTGCTGCGGGAGGAGGGCTTCGTTGCCCAACTCGAGCACCACTCCCCGGCCAGCCAGTACGGCCAGCTCTCGCGGCGGGGTCGGTTCGACCATGTGGACGTGGCCACCACCATGAAGGAACTGGTGGAAGACATCACCTCAGGCCGTTTCGCCGACGAGTGGGACGCCGAGGCGGCCGCCGGAGCGCCCACATTGGCCGAGTTGCGCAACGAGCATGCCGGAGAGCTGATCAAGGCTGTCGAAGACGATCTGCGGACCAAGCTGGGGCCCACCGCCAGTCCTGCAACCGGGGGGTGAGTCCCGAACCCCAGCAAACCAGCCGCCGTCAGCGGTTTCAAGATTGGCCCAACTATCGCTGGGCGGTGCTGGGGCTCACCATGGCCGGCATCGCCTCCACCAGCTTTCCCATCACGGTTCTGTCGGCGTCGCTACCCATAATCGCCGACGATCTCCAGACATCGGAGAGCGCGGTGAGCTGGGTTCAGACCGCGCCGTTGATCGCAATGGCGGTGGGCACCCCCATCGCCGGAAAGATCGGCGATCTGTACGGCCACCGGCGGCTGTACCTGTGGGGGTACGCCTTCGCCACGGGGTTCACGGTGTTGACCGCCCTGTCGTGGAATGTAGGCGCGCTGGTGGCCATGCGCACCCTCGGCTCGTTCATCGGGGCGGCCACGCTCCCCGCGTCCATGGCCATCATCATGACGGTGTTCGCCCGCCGGGAGCGGGCGTTGGCCTTGGGCTACTGGTCGGCGGTCACTGCCCTGTCCCCGGCCATCGGAGTAGCGCTCGGCGGGTTCACGGTGGACGCCTTCGGCTGGAGGACCATCTTCTACATCCAAGCGGTGCCCTCGCTGATCGCGCTTTTGGCCGCCATCCCGCTGCTGCCCGACACCGCCCGCAAGCCCGAGGTGCGCTTCGATGTGGGCGGAGCGGTCAGCTTGGGCGTGGCGGTGACCGGCCTGCTCATGTCCATCAACCGGGGTCCGGAATGGGGCTGGGGCCACCCGCTTGTCGTGGCTGGATTGGCGGTCGGTCCTGTGGCCCTTGCGGTGTTCGCCGCGGTCGAGCGCCAGACCGCCGACCCGCTCTTCCCGTTGGAGTTCCTGGCCCGGCGCGGGTTCGTTATCCCCAACCTGGTCACGTTCTTGGGCCACATGGCCTATATGGGAACGCTGGTGGTGGCGCCCTTCATGCTGGAGCGATCGTTCGGGATCACCGAGGTCAGCCGGATATCGGCGGCCCTCATCGCCCGGCCCGTGGGGTTCAGCGTGGGAGCGTGGTACGCCGGACGGGTGGAGTCGCGGGTGGGCGGGAGGACGATCATGATCGTCGGCGCGCTGACCATGTCGGCAGCGCTGGCCGCAACCGGGGCTTCCGTATTGGCCGGCTGGCTGGCTGGGGTGATCGTACTGCTGTTTGTGGCCGGTGTCGGCCAAGGGGCCATTCGGACTCCCGCGGTGGCCGGGGTGGCCAACTCTGTGGACGACGCCGATCTGGGTGTGGCCACGGGATCGTTGCAGATGATCGGCCACATCGGAGCGGCCACCGGCATCACCATCATGATCACCGTGCTGGGCCCGAGTGACTCCTCGGAGCGGTTCTTCGCCATCTTCCTATTGGCGGCGGCCATTGCCTCGGCGTCGGCCTTCTCGGCCCGGTGGTCGCCCGCGTTGGGGGCTGCTAGATCAGCGGGGGGAGGTCGCCGGGGCTAGAAACTGCTAGGTCAGCGGGGGCAGGTCGCCGAAGTCGATGGTGAAGGGCATATCAGGCTCGGGCTCGTCGTCTTCCTGCTGGATCTCCACCCGAACCTTCTCCGGCTCCAGAATCTCGCCCAAGGCCACCATGGCCGCGCCGATGGCCGAGCCGCCCGCAGAGCCGGTGACCTTTTGCATCACCCCTTCGGGCGGCTCGTAGTCCCGCGGATCAGACCACTGGAACTCCAGATCCTGGGCTTCACTATCCCGGTTACTGGCCCGGTTACTGGCCCGCTTCCTGGCCGGTTCCCCGGTTGCCAGATCCTCGGTTTCCTCCGGCTCGGGCATCTGTCCAGTCTACCGATTGACCGCTGAATCAGGCAGTGGCTGCTTCGGGGAGGGCGCCACTGAGGATCTCGTAGGCCACCCGCTCGGCCTTGAACCGGGCCCGGCCGCCGGTGAGCGAGCGCAGCTCGATGGCATAGCGCACCAGCTCCGCTTCGGGGACGATGGCGTGGATCACCTGTTCGCCCCACGGTCCCGCGTCAGTGCCCTGCACCTGGCCCCGGCGGGACGACAGGTCGCCCATCACGTCGCCCTGATATTCGGGTGCAACGGTTATCTCCACCTGGGCCATGGGCTCCAGCACCACCGGGTTGGCCTGGGCGAAGGCCGCGCTGAACGCCAGCTTGCCGGCCATGTTGAAGCTGAACTCCGATGAGTCCACCGAGTGGTGCTTGCCGTCGTACAGCGTGGCCTTCACATCCACGATGGGGAATCCCAGATCGCCCCCGTCGGCCATGGCGTCGCGGATGCCGGCCTCCACGGCGGGGATGTACGACCGGGGAATCGAGCCCCCGGTGATGGCGTCCACGAACTCGAAGCCGCTGCCCCGGGGCAGCGGCTCGATCCGCACGTAGGCCACCCCGAACTGCCCGTGCCCGCCGGACTGCTTCTTGTGCTTGCCCTCGGCGTCCCCGTTGCCGGTGACGGTTTGGCGATAGGGGACCCGCAGGTCTTCTGTCTCCACCTCGATGCCCATGCGATCCAACCGGGCGATGGCCAGCCGCAGGTGGGCTTCTCCCAGGCCCCACAGCAGGGTCTGATGGGTTTCCTCGCTGCGCTCCAGGAGCAGTGACGGGTCTTCATCGGTGAGCCGACGCAGCCCGGTGCCCAACTTGTCCTCGGCGGCCCGAGTCTTGGGAACCAGCCCGTAGGCCAGCACCGGCTCGGGCCAGGGCTCCATCTGGACGACGGCCCGTCCTGCGTTGGTGAGGGTGTCGCCGGTGCGGGTCTGATGGAGCTTGGTGACCCCGCCGATGTCTCCCGCGGAGATGCCGTCGATGTCCTGCTGCGAGCCTCCCACCAGGCTGACCAAACCCCGCAGACGCTCGCTGTCGCCAGAAGTGGAGTTGGTGAGGTTGTCGTCCCGGTTGATGGTGCCCGAAAGCACTCGGAACAGAGATATCTGGCCCACGTAGTCGTCGCTGATGGTCTTGAACACGCAGGCGAGCTGGTCGCCGTTGGGATCGCAGGCTGGCTCGGAGTCGATGTCGCTCATGGTGACGGTCATGGCCCGAGAGGTGGGCGCGGGGCCGATCTCCACCAGGAAGTTGGCCAACCGATCCACCGCAATCGGCCCGGTAGCCGAGCCGCACACCACGGGGAATACCGATCCATCGGCCACGCCCCGCCCGAGTACCACCTCAAGCTCGGCCGGGCTGGGGACATTGCCGTCGAGGTACTGCTCCAACATGTCGTCGTCAGCCACCACGATGCCCTCCACGAGCTGCTCGTGGACCTCGGCTTCCTGATCCTCCATCTCCTCGGGAATCTGGGTCTCTTCGGCGGCGCCGCTGTCATAGATGTAGGCCTTGTCGGTGAGCAGGTCGGCGATGCCGTGGAAACTTGGACCCGCGCCGATGGGCAGCTCCAGCGGGGCGACTCCGGCGCCGAAGGCGTCTTGCAGTTCGGTGAGGACGTTCTCGAAGCTGGCGTGTTCCCGGTCGAGCTTGTTCACGAACACGATGCGGGGCAGGCCGGCGTCGGCTGCTTGGCGCCAGATTGCGGTGGCCCGGTGGTCCACCCCGCTGGAGGCGTCGATCACGAACACCAGAAGATCGGCCACTTGGAGGGCGGCGTGCAGCTCGCCGGCGTAGTCGGGAGCGCCCGGCGTGTCGATCAGGTTGATCTTGTGGCCGTGCCAGTCGAAGCTGGCCAGAGCCAGCGATTGGCTGTGGGTGGCGGCCTTCTCCTCGGGGCTGAAGTCGCAAACCGTGGTGCCTTCCTCCACCCGGCCCGTGCGGTCGATAACCCCGGCCCGGTACAGCAGCGCCTCAGCCAGCGTGGTCTTTCCCGATCCCTGCGACCCCACCAGCGCGACGTTGCGGATCTTCTCCGGTGCGACAGCCATCAAATTCCCCCCTATGGACTATGGGTTCATACCGCGGTAGGCCGCTGAGCCTACTTGCCTCCTCGCTGCCAAGTCCTATGGAGAGGGTCGGACGGCGCAAGTCAGCCCTCGGCTCAGGCGGGCGGTCATCCGTCTTCTTCTTCATCCTCCGCGGGTTCGGGGGGCCTGGGGACTTCGATGAGGCTGCTGCGGTACCACACGCCATCGTCGATGTCGGCGGGCAGGTAGGCAATGTCGGGGACGTAGGTGTGGCCGCGGAAATCGCTGAAGCCCAGTTGGACCCGCCCGTCGGCCAAGCGGCGGGCGCGGATCTGGCCGATCGACGTGTCGTTCAGCTCCACGTCCAAGGTGGAGTACCACGTGCCGATTTGCGTGTCAGCGGGCAGGTAGCGCCGCTCGGGCTGGATCTGGAAGCCGCTGGACAGCTCCACGCCATGCTCGATGCGATCGTCTTCGCCGAGTCGGGCCATGACGCGCAGGCCAATCGGCGGATCGGGCTCGGGTTCTTCCTCGGGCTCGGGAAGCGACTCGGGTTCGATCAATGCCAAAAGCTGCTCGCTCTGGTCGAGGCCGAGCCGCTCGAGGAACCGATGGTTGGCGGCATCGACATTCTCAACTGCGCAGAGCACGTTGTCGATGGCAACGGTGTAGGCAAACTGGGCGGCTCTCATCTCAGCATCGAGTTCTTCCAGCGCATCGGTATCCTCGATGTCGGCCAGCGCCAGCGGCTCGCTCAGCGGATCTTCGCCGGTGTAGCAGCTCGGCTGGCCGGACAGCATTGCCTGGACTTCAGGGTCATCCCAGCCCAGTTCGGCGGCTTGGGCCGCATCAACGATCTCGCCTGCCGCCACCACCGGGGCGATGACGTATTCGACGTAGGCCAACTGAGCCTGGACGGCCGATGCTTCTTCGAACGACAACGCTCCGCCGCTGTCGATCCGCTCCAAGAGTGCGCGCCAAGACTCAGCCAGATACGCGTAGCTCCCCGATGCCCCGTCGGCAAAGGCGAGCACCAGCTGCTCAACGGCTATCGGGCTGATCGCCTCACCGGCGGCCAGCGTCTCGAGCAGTCCCGAATCTCGGACCAGAGCCGCATAACGCGGCGCGGCCGTCTGAAGGAGGCCGCTTGATGCGGGACCCGTCACGGTGACCGAAGCCAGGTCTGCCGATTCTGGCAGCCCCGTGATCGCCGGCCGGTCGAAGATGCCATCGAGCAGTTGGGTGCGGACCCCAGCAGCAAACTGCGCCTTCTCCTGAGTCTCTGCGTCGATTTCGGCTTCGGGGTCGTCCACTGAGGACACCGTGGTGACCACCGTCCCTTCTTCATCCTCATTGTCCGCCTCAGCGTCGAGCTCCGCCGAGACCGAATAGACCACACCGTCGACTTCCACCTGCACGGGGTCGTAGGTCGGATTGCTCAGCACCAACAGGTCGTGCCATAGGCCGTGGAATCCGATCTCGTCCTCGTTGCCGTCGCGGGTGATGACCGCGGTGAAAACCCAGGTGGGGCCGGTTCTGTCGAATGTCACCGAGTGCGGGGCTACCTGCTCCGTCGTCGTGCTCGTTGCGCTCGCCGTTGCCTCGTTGGTGTGGTACGAGGCGCCCGCGGGCCAGAGGTTCGACAACACAGGGCTGATGCGGTCGAACACCCGGGGACCGATCGCATACAAGATGGCGTGGCTTTCCTGGTCGGGAAATTCATCACCGCCCGCGTTGCCGATGCGGTAGTTGACGGGGAGCGGATCACCGGCCACCACCTCGGTGGGGATGTCGATCTCCTCGATCTTCAGCAAGGGGCTGTGCTGGCTGGCCTCGTCTTCCACGATGGTGAGGGTGAGGGTGAAATCGATCCGGGGGCCCTGAAGGTCTCTGGTCCGGAAGGTGGTGGCCTCTATCAGATAGACGCCTGCCAGGAGCTCGCGTTCGATGCGGGCGTCGAGGGCGCCCACGCCGCCGTCATCATTTTCGGTAATCCGCTTGCCGTCCTCGTCCAGCAGATAGAGGAAGGAGTCGCCTTCGGAGGAGTTCAAGTCGATCCTGATCCGCCCAGTGTCGGCAATCTCGAACCGATAGGTGTGGGCATCGCTGTCGAGGCGGAAACGCGAGTCGCAGTCCCCGGTGGTCCAGCGGCCGCTCGCTTCCAGCGAGCTGCCCGGAGCACTGTCCAGCGCCCCCAGGTCGACAACCTCGCAGCTCGCCTCCTCCTGGGTGGTCACCTCTTCTTCGCTGATCAGGGCCGGCTCCTGGGCCGAGGCCGCTCCAGCTCCGCCAAAGGCCAGCACTCCGGCCAACAGTGCGACAACCACCCCAGCGGTTGCCGCCGTCCGCCTTGCCCTCTTTGCTCGTTTCACTCCGTGCTCCCCATCAGGCAGTGCCCGTATACGACAGTCTTCGTTCGAGACGCGACGGCAAGACTATGCAGTCTCAAGGCGGCCAAACGACCTCAGCGGCTTGTTCATACTGGTTGGGCATTCATGCAGACCGGTTCAGCAACCGGAGGGGATTGCCTGCGGCAGCCTCTACACTTCGAGGCATGGCCTTGTTCGGTATGAAGAAGTCGATGATGGTGGACCCCGCCGATGCGCTGCCGGGGCGGGAAGAGGAGATGCCGGTGCCAGAGGCCCACTTCGTGAACGGCAACCCGTTGAAGCCGCCGTTCCCGGATGGCATAGAGCAGATCATGGTGGGAATGGGCTGCTTCTGGGGGGCGGAGCGGGTGTTCTGGCAGGCGCCAGGTGTGTTCACCACCGCCGCGGGCTACGCCGCGGGCTTCACCCCCAACCCCTCCTACCGGGAGGTCTGCTCCGGCCTGACCGGCCACAACGAAGCGGTGCTGGCCGTGTTCGACCCTGAGGCCACCAGCTACGAGCAGATGCTGGCGCTGTTCTGGGAGAACCACGACCCCACCCAGGGAATGCGCCAGGGCAACGATGTGGGCACCCAATACCGGTCGGGCATCTACTACTTCGACGACGACCAGAAGGTGGCCGCCGAGGCGTCCCGGGAGTGGTTTGGCGCCCGGCTGACCGACGCTGGCTACGGGGAGATAACTACTGAGATCATCGCCGCTCCACCCTTCTACTACGCCGAGGACTACCACCAGCAGTACCTGGCCAAAGTCCCCAACGGCTACTGCGGCCTCGGCGGCACCGGGGTCTCCTGCCCCATCGGTGTGGCCACCGACTGATCAAGGAGGCGGCTGGAGCCACCGCACCCAGTTTGCTCCTTCGATGGGCGGATGTTGCAGGAAGTGGGCGAGGGCGGCGATGAGGTTGGCGGGGTTGGCTCCGGCGGTTTGCATGTGGCTAGGGAGGAAGAAGATCAGTCCACCGATCCCCAGGGGACGACTCATTAGCACCTTTGGCCGGTGACCGTGGCTATGTCAAGCGCATATAGATCGTCATGTTGGGGTGAATCTTTCCTTATCTATGAGTTTTCATATAGTTTTCAGCTAATTTAAGAAAAAATATTGCCTAGTAGCTTATTGTGGAAAAAAATCTTGAATAAGCTTATACCTGATAGTTAGGATTGCCAAGTGGCACGGGTAACTGCTTCCTATTGGCCGACAGGGCCGCGAACTGCCTTCTTCGACGACGAAGAAGGAGTGGCTTCGGCGCAGACTCTGGGGCGGGCGGTGGCCGAGGGTCACATCCGCCGTTTGGCCCCCCGGCTGTACACTGCTGATCTCGTCAGCGACCCGGCTCAGATTGTGGCAGAGAATCGCTGGTACATCCTGGGCCGATTGTTGCCTGGAGCGGTCATTGTGGACCGCTCTGCGGCCGAGGGCGGTAAGGCGGTTGACGGCGTTCTGTACGTGGCCAGCGAGGAGCGTCGAACACCCTTGAAGCTGCCGGGACTGGAAGTCCGGATTCGCCCCAGCCACATGAACGACGAAATTGCCGACGACCTGCCATGGCCGCACGGTCTGCGCATTTCCCGGCCAGCCCGCATCCTGGTGGACAACTTGGCTTTATCCCGGAGCAGAGAAGGGCGAGCTGCCCGAACCCTGTCTACGGCGGAACTGGAAGACTGGCTGGCTGGCAAGGCCGTGGTTTGGGACGAGGGGCGCATGTCCCGACTGCGGGAGGAAGCAGTTGAGATGGCTGAGGCCATCGGCGCCTCCACCCAGGTGAACGAGATCGACGGCTTGTTCCAACGCCTAGCAGGCTCTGAGCCGCTGCGCCCCGACTCCGGAGCGCTGTTCCAAGCTGTTGTCGGCGGCAAGGGCTGGGATGAGCAGCGAGTTGAGATGTTCAAGCGAGTGGCCAGCGGGTTGTCGGAGCATTCCGACCCTGATGTGGCGGAATTTCTGCCGGCTGGGCAGTACAACACAGAACTGCCGTTCTTCGAGAGCTACTTCTCCAATTACATCGAAGGCACCGTGTTCACGGTGGAAGAGGCCCGCCACATCATCGAGACCCAGCAGCCACCGGTATCCCGCTCCGCCGACGGCCATGACATATTGGGTACCTACCGATGCGTAGTCGACGCCGTGGGGCGCAAGGCGGTATCGGAATCCCCCCAGAGTCTGATGGGTTATCTCTGTGATCGCCACAAGATGATCCTCGGGGGTCGCCCGGAGATGGGGCCGGGACAGTGGAAGAAGGCGCCCAACCAGTTTGGGGCGTACCAGTTCGTCGCCCCCAATCTCGTTGAGGGCACCCTGCACAAGAGCCTGGAACTGGCCTGCTCTGTTCCGGCTGGCTTTCGCCGGGCGCTGTTCGCCATGGTGGTCATAACTGAGGTCCATCCCTTCGCCGATGGGAACGGCAGAGTGGCCCGCGTGATGATGAACGCCGAGCTGTCGGCCGTTGAAGCGGCCCGCATCGTCATTCCCAGCGTCTACCGCAACGAGTACATCGCCAGCCTGCGAAGCACCTCGGCCTCTGAGGGAGCAGAAGTGTCGGCGCTGATGAGGGTGATGGGCTTCGCATGGCGGTGGACCGCGGCCATGCCCTGGGAAGACCGAGCCGCCACCGAGGGCCAACTGGAGGCCACCAACGCCCTGCGAGACCCCGACGACGCCGCCATCGGCGGGATCAAACTCACCCTGCCCTGAGCCTGAACGGATCAAATGGAGGGAGAAGCTCAGCCCACCGATCCCCGGGGGCCGACCTATTCGCACCTCAGGCCGGTGACCCTGGCCAATACAAGATCAAATCGTCGTTTAGTGGCTTACTGCGGCAAGAAGTCTTGAATAAGCCCACCTGAGCTCAGGCCGGGGCGAATACGCAGCGGCCGGTGGTGGGGTCTTGGCGTACATCGCCAGTACGTCCTACGGCTTCGGAGGCGAGCAGGTCGCGGAGCAGGTCGCGGTCTTCGGGGATGTTGGCCAAGAAGCGCCGGCCCTCGGTGCCGTTGCCGTTGAGGCGTCCGCAGACGTAGCCCATGGTTGGCTGGCCGTCGCGGTCGTGCATGACGGTGTAGGCCTCGATGCGGCCCCGGCCGGTGGCCGACTCGTCGGGAATGGCGGGGGCGGTGTTCATGGATGCCGATGGGGGCAGGGCGTCGGGCCGGTTCCAGCCGCCTTGCTTGGGCCGGGCCGACAGCACTGCGGCGGCGTGCTTGGTCAAAAAGAAGCCGTTGCCGGTGACCATTCCGATCGAGAGGTCGTCTTCGCGCAGCCGCTCGACCATGGCGGCTATCGAGTTCATGTTGTAGGCCGACCCTGGGCCGCCGGCGTAGGGCAGGCCTCCGGTGACGGTGAACGGGCGGGAGTCCAACTCGTCGATGCCCAGCATGGCGCAGGCCATCCGAACCGCAATGGGGAAGCAGGAGTAGAAGTCGAACAGGGCGATGTCGTCCACGCCGACGCCGGCCTGGCCCAGCGCGCCCAGCGAGGAATCCTTCATCGACGGGCACTCGGCGAAGTTGGGGCGGGTGCTGGCGAACCAGGCCCGCTCGGAGGCGTTGTGGCCGCCCCACCAGTACACCCAGCGATCCTCGGGTATGCCCAGATCCCGGGCCTTAGCTGTTGAGGTCATCACGTAGGCTCCGGCCTGGTCGGTGTTGAGCACTGAGTTCAGGTACTTGGTGTAGGGAAAGCCGATCATTCGATTTTCCGCAGTAGGGGTGTACAACTCCTCGGCGCTACGCTCGGTGGGGAACCAGGCGTAGGGGTTGGCGGCGGCCACCGCGGTGAACTCGGTCATCATCTGGCCCAATCGCTGGGCATGCTCGGCCAGGGTCATTCCCTGGGCAGCCCGCAGGGCGTTCTCGAACAAGGGGTAGGCTTGGATGGGGCGGGTGAGGCGATGGCGCTCCTCGAGTTCCGACACCATGGGCTGGGCGACGGCGCCGAACCGCTCGTCGGCCCCAGAGGGATCGCCGCCGGTCGGCCAGTTCAGATCCACCCCGGCTGCCTCAGCCCGCTCGGCCGTCTTCCATGCCTGACCGCCGGTCATCACCGCCACCTCGGTGCGTCCCGCGATGATCTCCGCAGCCAGGTGGTTGGCGGCCAAAACGCCGATCTCCCCACCGCCCCCGGTGTTCTGGATCCGGGCCCGGCGGTCGATGCCCAGCCTCTCGGCAACAAGTGCGGCGCCATTCGCCGGAGTCCAATAGGCCGATGGGATGTGAAAGAAGGCGTCAACCTTGGCAAACAGGCTTTGGCCCAGCCCAGTGTCATAGGCGGCCCGGGAGGCCACATCGATCATCATGGACAGCGGGTCGAGCGCGGCCTCTGGGTCGGTCTCCCGTCCCGCGTACTGCGCTACTCCCACCAGCACCGGTGCCCGATCCCCGCTCATTGCGGCGATGTTATGGCACACCAACTTCGTGTTGGACGGTTTTCGGTGTGTGATGTGTTTAGTCGTTGTCGGTGATGGTGCCTTGTGCTTGGTTGTCGCCCATTGTGGCGTGGGTGGTGTCGGAGAGGAACAGCCTCAGTGTGAGGGTTTCGGTTCCCTCGCCGGGGGTGCGGTCGTCGATGAGCGAGACTCGCACGGTTTTGGAGGTCTCGCCTGGGGCGAAGGTGACGCTGCCCCACTCGGGCAGGTAGTCGGCGTAGGCCGTGGCGGTGCGGCCCCACATGGAGTAGTAGACGGTGATCGTGGCGGCGCTGGCGGCGCTGAGCTGCACGGTGAAGTCGATGGTTCCGTCGCCCTCTGCGGCGGTGGCGTCGGCGACTGTGATCGTCG
>JAJEDQ010000199.1 GCA_022821445.1 Acidimicrobiia bacterium
GCGCGGATAGGTGACGCGGATTTCGTTGGAATTCGTCTCGATTATGATCTGCACCAGCAAAGCCGCAGGTCAAGACATCGAAGCCGCAGTCAGAGGTTCGGGCGTTTTCGCAGGTCAGTGCCTATCCGCGCGGCCCCTAAGGAGATCTCATGACATCAGGAGCCATTGCCACCTCTCTGTTGGCCGCCGCGTTGCTGCCCGGCGCTCTCTTCCAGTGGGGCTTTGAGCGCAACGCGGGCCGATACGGCATTGGCCTCAAGGACCGCATCTTGCGAGTGACGGGAACCTCAGCGATGTTTCTCGCCATATTCGCATGGCCCCTTCACTGGCTCTATACAAACTACTGGAATCAGATAACAACCGGAGAAACTCTGCCCCGACCAATCTACGCGGTTCCCATCATCTACATACTTGTTCCCTCATTCATTGGATGGATATACGGCTCAAGTCTGAAAAAAGAGAAGGCATGGGCTCGGAAATTAGCAGGAACCAACAGATATCCGACAGCGTGGGATTATGCACTATCAGGACGCAAAGGCGGATGGATCCGATGCCAACTCAAGTCAGGAATATGGGTTGGAGGCTTGTTTTCTGATCTAAACAGTGGAAAAGACATCAAGAGCCATAAGAGATCATACGCGAGTGGATATCCAGAAGCTCACGAGTTGTACTTGTATCCCACGGTTCTCATGGACAGAGAGACTGGTGAATTCAAGACAAGAGAAGACGGACAACCCTTGCTCGGAATCGGTGGACTGTTGCTGTTCGGCGAGGAGATCGCTATTGTGGAATTCATAGACATTTCAGATTGGGATGGGAAGCATGCCTAAAAGACCCAGCCAGGAACCCCGTGAGTTCAGGGGCGGGTACTACCCCACCGAGGTGGTTGTTGGGCCACCGCCGCCCGGCCCAGCCTTGGATGCACCGAGGCCTGGCCAGTCAGAACCAGTTCAGACAAGTCCGCAAGACTCTGCTGACCCACCCTCCGACTAGCAGACCTGACGGGCCGACACAGCTAGACTCGAACAAGCCGAGGGCAAGTAGCCCGAGGAAGTGGAGCCCGGTACCTCTCCGGACGGTGAGTGGCCGGGCTCTTGCGCGTTCTAGCGGGCAATCCGCCTGTGCAGGGCCCTTCCGCCACCTGCTGAACTGAGTCATGCAAGCGGCAACAAGGTTGCCGCTGTCTACTTGGAGTAGAAACAGGGCGTGGCACTTTCCAATCACGAGCGAGTAGGCAAGGCGATGGTCTTGCTGGGTGAGGGGCTGGCGCCTTTTGTGGCCCGAGAGTGCGAGGTCGAGTTTGGGGAGGATTGGACCACGGGGGTGCAGCGAGCAGACACCCGAGGCGGGGGGCGGACCCGTAAAGTGAATCCGCTCGATCCTCAGTTCCTGCTGAAGGTGATGTGGGACGAGTGGAACGCAATTTTCCGCAAGAAGTTGGGGCGGACGGAGCGCAACTACGTTTCTGAGTTGCAGGATGCCCGCAACAAGTGGGCCCATAACGAGGCTTTTACTGTTGACAGCGCGCTGAGGGCGATGGATACGGCCAAGCTCCTACTGGAGTCGGTTGGCGCCGGCCCTCATGCCTCACAAGTGGACACACTCCACTAGGAGTTGCTGCGTCGGAGGTTCGAGGAAGAAGCCAAGAAAGCGCAGAAGAAAGCGGCAGTAGCCCAGAGCACGTCCCAGGAGAAGAGTCTGGCCCAGACGGGCCTGCCCGCTTGGCGAGAAGTGGCCGAGCCTCATGACGATGTGGCCTCGGGCCGATTCCAACTCGCCGAGTTTGCTGCCGACCTGCACCAGGTTTGGAGGGGCGAGGCCCCTGACGAGTACAACGACCCGGCCGAGTTCTACCGACGCACCTACATAACCGAGGGGCTGTCCAGCCTGATTGTGGGAGCGGCCCGTCGGTTCAGCGGGAGCGGCGGCGATCCTGTCATTCAACTTCAGACCAACTTCGGCGGTGGAAAGACCCACGCCTTGATCGCCCTCTACCACTTGGCGGGAGATACGCCGGTTACTCAGCTCAAGGGCGTGGAAGAGCTGCTTGCCGGCAATGGACTGGAATTGCCCAGCGAAGCGATCCGCAGGGCGGTACTGGTTGGCCACCAGCTGTTGCCGGGTGAGACGTCGGTCAAAGACGACGGCACCGTGGTCCACACCATGTGGGGAGAGCTGGCTTATCAGCTTGGCGGTGCCGAGGGATATGCCATGGTGGCCGAGGCCGACCAAACCGGCACCAGCCCCGGCGCGGCCCTGACCGAGCTGTTGCGGGAGTATTCGCCGTGTCTAGTGCTGATCGACGAGTGGGTGGGCTATGCCCGCCAGTTCTATGGCATGTCCGGGCTGCCGGCCGGATCGTTCGATGCCCACTTCAGCTTCGCCCAGGCCCTCACCGATGCGGCCAACAACACCCCAGGCGCTCTGCTGGTGGCAACTATCCCGTCATCACAGATCGAGGTCGGCGGTGAGGGAGGACAGGCTGCGCCCAAGAGGCTGGAGAACCTGTTCGCCCGAATGCAGGCCAACTGGCGCACGGCCACCGCCGAGGAGAGCTTTGAGATCGTTCGGAGGCGGCTGTTCAAGGAGCTGACGCCTGAGGCGCTAACAAAGCGCGACGCAGTGGTGAAGGGCTTCGGCGAGCTGTACCAGAAGCAGGCCAGCGAATTTCCCTCCGAATGCAAGGAAGGCGATTACCAGCGCCGGATGAAGGCCACCTATCCGGTCCACCCCGAGTTGTTCGACCGGCTCTTCGAGGAGTGGTCCGACCTTGAGCGATTCCAGCGCACCCGCGGCGTCCTGCGGCTGATGGCCGAGGTTGTCCACAGCCTCTGGATCAATGACGACCCCAACCTGCTGATCCTGCCATCCACCATTCCCATCGACGACAGCAAGGTGTCGGAGGAACTGCTTCGCCATTTGGAAGCCGACTGGCGGACAGTGGTGGAAGCCGATGTAGACGGCGACAACGCCCTGCCGCTGAAGCTCGACAAGGACAACCCCAACCTGGGCCGCTTCCTGGCCGCCCGCAAGGTGGCCCGCACGGTGTACTTCGGTTCGGCTCCGTCTCAGCAGGCCGCAAACAAGGGACTCGACGACCGGTCCATCAAGCTCGGCTGCATCCAACCAGGAGAGGAGCGGCCCGCCATCTTTGGCGACGCCCTCCGCAAGCTGTCCGACCAGGCTTCCTTACCTCTATCGAGACGGCGCTCGCTATTGGTATGCGCTCCAGGCCAACGTCAACCAGCTCACCCAAGCCGAAGACGCCAAGGTCTCCGTCACCATAGAAGTAGAGGCCACCGCCGACGACGGCTTCGCCGACGACGTCCAGCGCACCATCACCGAAAACGCCGCCACCCTCAAGTTCAACGACAGCGATTTCGAGAGCTGGGCCCTGCCAGGGCAACCCTGACCACGAATGGGCGTTGATTGGAGCCACTTCCTCCGAAATGCCCCTATGAGCGAAGGTGAGGCGTGTGTAGGCTGCAAATGATGACCGAAGTCGCCGATGCGCCCATCAGTAACAAGGGCAACTCGCGCATGAGTGAACAAGGCCGTGAGATCGCCAGGAAGATCCTCACCAGCGGGGCACTCACCGAGGCACTGAAGCAGGTCGATGAAATGGAACTGGAGGCCCAGCTCCACGAAACCCAAGCTCGACAGCGGAAACAGGAGTGATCGTCTGCGACGAGTATTTGGCCTTCGCAGCCCTCACACACAACCTCCCCCAAGAAGTCGGTCATGACCAGGTCGCGGTAACGCCCACTGCCTATGGGCGATTGCTACGTCGTCTACACAGCCCGGGGCATCCTGGCCAGACCAATCCCAGCCATTTCAGCCAGCTTGTCCGACACATGCTGCCCGATGACCGAGCGGCTCTCCTAGATCCAGATCCCCAAGTTGCGTTGATTCTGGACACAAGGACGTACCTCAACAGCATCGCCAAGATCTCCGTTGGATATGGGCTTTCGTGGATGGCAGCGGAAATGGCAGCAGCGGCCATCCACCATCGTGCACTTCTGTGCTACGGAAACCCTGACAACGTCCCGCCCAGAATGCATGCCGTGCTGAAGAGCGAACCGCTTATCGGAATCCGGGTTTCGGATGTGTGGGCCTAGATCTGACTAGACGGAGTTCTCCTACGACCAACCGAGTCTCTCAATATCGTCGATCACCGCCTGCTTCACCATTGGCTAGTCAGTTGGGGAGGACGGTGATTGGACAACTGGGGCCGGGGGCGGCGGCGAGTCGGGCATCGGTGGTGAGCAGGGGGCAGTCCAAGGTCTCGGCTAGGGCGACGTAGGAGGCATCGTAGGCCGACACATTGTCTCGCAGTGCCCAGATTCTGGGGATCAGACCAGGCAAGGGAAAGCGCTCAATCCCCAGTCTCGACCAGCGTTCTATCGCCCTATCGGCATCCCCAGCCGTTATCGCTCCCCGGCTCAGCAACTTGCGAAGCGACTGGAGCACTTCGGCATCCACCAGGTGCGGGGCGGCCAAACGACTGTTGCCCAGCATCTGTCGGGCACCGCCGTCATTGAGCAACGCCGACACCACCACCGAAGCATCTACCACGATCACCTCTCGGCTCGGCCCTCGTGCAGCGCATCCAAGATCTCGGCGGCTGAGATGCCCAGATGGGGCAAGTCACCGAGCAGCGCCGGATTGTCGGCCCGGCGGGTCGAGCTGGCCAACTCCCGAACCGCCATAGCCGATACCGACAACCCTTCATAGCCCGCAAGGGTTTCGAGGCGGCGCACGACTTCATCAGGCACATTTCGCAGATACAGAGTACGCATGTTGCTATTTGCTAGCATAAAGCAAGCAGATATGCAATCACTCATCTGTCTCGCCAGGAAATCCCGTCAGCCGCCGAACCATCTAGCGACTATACTGATATTTTAAGTTATTTCAAGTATTTTGACTTGAGCTGCTTGGCGGTGACATTTGAACAGCGTCAGTAGTGTTAAATGCTTCTGTGGATTCGCCCGCTGAGTCGTCAGTTAACCCCTATCGGCTGCCGCGGGGGGTGGTGCCGCGGCGGTATGAGCTGCGGTTGGAACCGGATTTGGAGGCGTTCACGTTTGCGGGGACAGTGGGGGTGGACGTTGAGGTGGTGGAGCCGACTAGCGAGATCGTGCTCAATGCGGCCGAGCTGGAGATCAGTGGCGGCGATCTCAACGGGGTGGCGTTGACGGAGGTTGACTACGACGGCGAGCACGAGCGGGCGGTGCTGCGGCTGGGCGAAACAGTTCAGCCGGGGACGGCTCGGCTGAACCTAGCTTTCACGGGCACGCTCAACGATCAGCTTCGGGGGTTTTACCGGTCCACGTTCACCGATGACGATGGCGATGAGCGGGTGATCGCCACCACGCAGTTCGAGTCCACCAATGCCCGGCGGGCGTTTCCGTGCTGGGACGAGCCCGACCTCAAGGCGGTGTTCGAAGTGACCCTGGTGGTGCCCGACGATCTGATGGCGTTGTCGTCGGGGGCGGAGGTGGATTCCAAGCCGACTGGCAACGGGCGCCGGGCGGTGTCATTCGCGCCCACCATGGAGATGTCCACCTATCTGCTGGCCTTTATCGTCGGCCCGCTGGAGGCCACCGACCCAGTGGACGTGAACGGGACGCCACTGCGTGTCGTCCATCCCATCGGCAAGGGCCATCTCACCGAGTACGCCCTCGACGCCGGTGCGTTCTGCCTCGGCTTCTTCGAGGACTACTTCGCTATCGACTATCCCGGCGACAAGCTCGACCTGGTGGCCATACCCGACTTCGCCTTCGGGGCCATGGAGAACATGGGCTGCGTCACCTTCCGGGAGATCCTGCTGCTGTTGGACCCCGACTCCTCCACCCAGCAGGAACGCCAGACCGCGGTGGACGTGATCGCCCACGAACTGGCCCACATGTGGTTCGGGAACCTGGTCACCATGAAGTGGTGGAACGGCATCTGGCTCAAGGAGGCGTTCGCCACGTTCTGCGAGATGCTGGCAGTGGACGCCTACCGCCCCGACTGGAAGCGCTGGCTGGCCTTCGGATTGTCTCGGGCCGCGGCCTTCGATGTGGACGCCCTGGCCGCCACCCGGGCCGTCGAGTACCCGGTGATCTCCCCCGCCGATGCCGAGGGAATGTACGACCTGCTCACCTACGAGAAGGGCGCGGCCGCGGTGCGGATGCTGGAGCAGTACCTGGGCGCAGACGAGTTCCGCGACGGAGTCCGCCACTATCTCCGGCGCCACTCCTACGCCAACACCGAGACCCACGACATTTGGGATGCGCTGGCCGAGTCCACCGGCGAGCCGGCCCGAGACGTGATGGACTCATGGATCTTCCAAGGCGGCCACCCGGTGGTGACAGCCGCGACCGATGACGGCAGTGCCATCACGCTCCGCCAAGAACGGTTCCGCTACGACGGCCAGCCCGACGACGCCCGCTGGCAAGTGCCGGTAGTGGCCGCAGTGGGTACCAATGCCGCAGAGCACACCGAGCGGATAGTGCTGAATGACCCGGTGGCCCTTAGCACCGAAGACCCTGCTTGGGTGATGGTCAATCCCACTGCCGACGGCTTCTATCGGGTGGCCTACGAAGGTGGGCTGCTTGACCAACTGCTAGATAGCGGCCCCGCTCTCGACTCCCTCCAGCGCTACGTGCTGGTGGACGACCAGTGGGCCCTCACGGTGGCGAACCGGCTGAGCGTGGCCGATTACGCGGCGTTCGCCGAACGCATGGCCGCCGCGGAGGACGATCTGGCGGTGTGGCGCCGCTTGGCCGGCACGCTGGGCACCCTCGACCACATGGTTCCCGACGACGGAAGGGCCGACCTCCAAGCTCGAGTCCGAAGCCTGGTCGGACCGGCCTTGAGTCGGGTGGGCTGGGAGCCGGTCGCGGGAGAAGACGAGCGCATCGGTGAGCTGAGGGGCGTGCTGGCCCGCACCCTGGCCGTGGGCGGCAACGACGCCGACGCCATCGCCCGGTGCCGAGAATTGATAGCCGCTGAGGCCGTCGACCCCGCCCTGGCCGCGGCCGCCATTGCGGTGGTGGCCGCCACCGGCGACTACGCCGACTACCAGGAGATCCACCACCGCTACCAAAGCGCCCCCACCCCGCAACTCGAACTGCGCTATCTGATGGCGCTCACCACCTTCGACGACCCCGCTCTCATGGACCGCACCCTGGCCGCCACCCTCGACGGCACTGTGCGCAGCCAAGACGCCGGCTTCGTGCTCCGAGGCTGCCTGGAAAACCGCGGCCGCGGCCCCCAAGCATGGGCGTTCATCACCGGCCACTGGGACGACATCAACCAGCGCCTCCCCACCGCCATAGTCCCCCGAATGCTCGGCGGCATCACCGCCCTATCCACCCCCGAGCTAGCCCAGTCAGTGCAAGCATTCCTCGACGACCACCCCGTCCCCCAAGGCAAGCTGATAGTCGCCCAACACCTAGAACGCCAACAGATCAATGTCCAACTGCGAAGACGAGTCCAAGAAGCCTTGGGCTAGTTGGTCCCCACAGCCGCCCTGATCGACTCCTTCAGTGACTTCGTCGTCGCGAACACGGCGGTGGGCTCGTAGCCGCAGTGGGCCATGCAGTTCTCGCAGCGGGGATCTTTGCCTCGGCCGTAGCTGTCCCAGTCGGTGGTTTCGATCAGCTCCTGGTAGGTCTCGGTGTAGCCGTCGGACATGAGGTAGCAGGGCCGTTGCCAGCCGAACACCGAATAGCTGGGGATGCCCCAGGCGGTGCATTCGTACTCCACCTTCCCCTCGAGGAAGTCCAAGAACAGCGGCGTGTGGTTCAGCCGCCACTTCTTGCGCTTGCCCTCGGAGAAGGCGTCCCGAAAGAGGCTCTTGGTCTGCTCCACCGGCAGGAAGTGCTCCTGGTCGGGGGCCTTCTCGTAGGCGTATCCCGGCGAGATCATCATGGAGTCGACTTCGAGGTCGTCGTTCAAGAAGTCGAGCACGCTGCGCACGTCCTCGGGGCTGTCGGTGCTGAAGAAGGTGCTGTTGGTGGTGACCCGGAAACCCTTGGCCTTGGCTTCGTTCACGGCCTCCACCACCTCGTCGAACACGCCCTCGCGGGCCACGGCCAGGTCGTGGCGCTCCTGAAGCCCGTCCACGTGGACCACGAACGAGAAGTAGGGCGACGGCGTGAACTTGTCGATCTTGCGCCGTAGCAGCACAGCGTTGGTACACAGGTACACGAACTTCTTGCGCTTGATGAGCTCCTCGACCATCTGGTCGATCTGGGGGTGCAGAAGCGGCTCGCCTCCGGCGATAGACACCATCGGGGCCCCGCACTCCTCCATGGCCGCCACCGCCTCGTCCACGCTGACCCGCTTGCGCAGCACCTCGGTTGGGTACTGGATCTTGCCGCAGCCCGGACACTCCAGATTGCAGGCGAAAAGCGGTTCCAGCTCCACGATCAGCGGGAACTTCTCGCGGCGCCGCAGCTTGTTCTTGAACACGTAGGTGCCAACTCTTGCCGCTTGCCTCAGCGGAATAGGCATGTCAGAAATCCTCCTCGGACAGCACCGGCGTCAACCGGCGAATGGTCCGCAATGCTCGATAGATCCTCACGGGAGCAACCAGAGACCGCAGCTCATGGCTGGGGGTGTCGGTTACCACCCGCACCACTGCTGCCGGACCGCCATGATGCTCCAAAAGCCAGGCCGACTCCATATCGACCGCCACCGCCCCCCCGTTGGCCAGCTCCTGGCGACTCGCCCCAACCGCCAACTCGGACACGCTGGCCACCGGGCCGGTGTGTACGGTAAACCCGGCCGCTTGCAGACCCTTGGCCACCGCTTCGGATTGGGGCAGGCCAATGGGCGACACATCGTCGGCCGATACCTCGGTGGCCACCACCACGTCACCCGGCTCGATGCCATCGACCACCGCCCCGCCCATGCCGACCACCGCTACCGGGCCGCGGTGCGGCTCAACCCGGCGACTGCGCTTGGGCCCCATGCCGGTACACAACACCTTTGCCCCACCGCCATGCCGGCGGATTCCCCGCCGGGCGGCTCGGGCCTCCATAGCCAACGGACACAGCAGCATCAGGCTCACCCCTCACCCGTTGTCGCCTGCACCCAGCGGCCCAGGGCCATCAACGGGAACACCAGCCGGTAGAGGTGGTAGCGGATGTAGAAGTCGCCGGAGAAGCCGGTGCCGGTGTACCAGGGCTCGTCCCAGTCCCCGTCGTCGCGCTGGTGCTCCAGCAGCCAGGCCACCCCTCGCTGGGCCGCCTCCTCACTCGCCCGGCCCGCAGCGATCAACGCCAGCAGCGCCCATGCAGTCTGCGACGGGGTGGACTCCCCTCGCCCCCGCCAGTTGTCGTCGACATAGGAGCGCATGTCCTCGCCCCACCCGCCGTCTTGGTTTTGCACCGACTCCAGCCAGCGGCATGCTCGCACTACCCGGCTGTCGTCGGCGGGCACCCCGGCGCTGATCAACGCCGGAACCACCGCCCCGGTGCCGTAGAGGTAGTTGGCCCCCCAGCGCCCATACCAGGAACCATCCTCCTCCTGCTCATCACTGAGCCACTGAACCCCGCGGTCCATTGCATTCCGGTCGATTGGGAAGCCCATAGCGTCGGCATCCAGCTCGGCGAGCATCTCCACCACATGGGCGGTCACATCGGCCGACGGCGGATCGATGACCTCTCCGAAATCGCAGAACGGGAGCTCGGCCGCCAGCGGCGAGCAGTTGTCGGCATCGAATGCCGCCCAGCCGCCATCGGAGCACTGCATCCCCTGGGCCCACACCACCGCCCGATCCAGCGCCTTTTGCACCTGCCTGGCATCGGGATGGCGGATGCGGCGCAGGGCGAGGGCCACCTCGGCGGTGTCGTCCAGATCGGGGTAGTAATTGTTCTCGAACTCGAACGCCCATCCCCCCGGGGCCAGATGGGGGCGCTGCTCAGCCCAGTCGCCCACGATCTGGACCTCTTGATCGATGAGCCAGCGGGCCCCGGCCACCATCTGCGGGTCTTCGGCGTCCACACCGGCATCGGCCAGCGCGAGCAGCGCCAGGCAGGTATCCCAAACCGGCGACTGGCAGCACTCCAGGCGTCGCATGTCGTCTTCGACGATGGTCCAAGCGTCGAACCCGGCCAGCCCTTGGGCCAGAATCGGATGGTGCAGGGAATAGCCCCGCACGTACAAGGCCAAGAGCGAGTACACCCACGGCGGTTGGATGCCCCCCCAGCAGCCGTCGGATTCCTGGCGGGCGATGATCCACTGCTCGGCCCGACTGAGCGCCCACTCCCGCACCCGCCGCTGCGGGCGGTTCTCGTAGAGATGCAGCACTTGGTCAAGGCGTTGGAATCGCCGAGCTGGACTCCCGCGCGGGGCGAGCTCCCGTTCCGGGGGGATGGTCCCGGTGCGGATCTCATCCAGGTTCAGTCCCATAGACCGCACCGGGCGGTGAGCCCCCACCACGGTCAAAGCGACGAGCGTTTGGCGGGCCCAGCAGGCGAAGTCATAGATGTTCAGCGGAACCCGCTTGGGCAGAAAGATCACCTCTGGAGGCAGGGCGGGCAGGTCTTCCCAGCGCCACAGGTCGAAAAGCGCCATCCAGATTCGGGTGAACACCCGGCTGCGCTCCAGCCCTCCCTCGGCGCGGATGTAGGCGGCGGCCTTGGCCATGTGGTCGGTGTCGACGGGATCGCCGGCGTAGCGCAGCGCCCAGTAGGCCTCCACGGTCACCGACAAATCGGCCGGACCTTGGTAGAAGGTGGCCCATGTGCCGTCGGCTCGCTGGTTGTGGCGGATCCAGTTGGCTGTCTGCCGGGTGACCTCGGGGTCGGCTATGCCCAAGAATTCCCGGAGGAACAGATCCTCGGCCTCGATGGACACGTTGGTCTCCAGCTCGTCTTTCCACCATCCCTGATTGTCTTGCAGACTGAGGAGCCGTTCGGTGGCCTTGGCCAAAGATTGCTCAACGCCCATCAGAAGTCCCTCCCCAAGATGAAATCGGCCAGCTGCCGCAACTCCTCCACCACCTCTTCCACAACCTCCTCGTGCGCGGCCAGAGAATCGAGAGCGGAAACAGCCCGGTCGTAGTGGGTCCGGGCCAGTGCCTTGGTGCCTTCCCGGCCACCCCCCGCCTCCACCAGCGCTCGGGCTGCGTCCACGCCTCCCGCATCCCAATCCGAACGGGAATAGAGCTCAGCCAGCTCCTCGGCTGCCGAGGTGCCGCTGTTGAGGGCGATCACCACCGGCACCGACTTCTTGCGCTCCCGAAGGTCGGCCCCAGCAGGCTTGCCGGTGCGCTCGGGGTCACCCCAGATGCCCAGAAGGTCATCCACGGCTTGGAACGCCACCCCCACCTCCGCCCCGAACTCAGCCAGCCCATCTACCACCGAGTCGTCGGCTTCGGCCAGAATCGCCCCCACCGAGGTCGCGTAGGACAAGAGCGCCCCGGTCTTGCCCTGCTCCATGGCCAGGCACTCCTCCAGGGTGACGCGAGCTCTCTCCTCGAAGGCCATGTCCATGCTCTGGCCGGCGATCATTGCCGAAACTGCTCCGGTCAGATGCCTGCCCGCCTTGACCCTGGGCGCACTGGGGTCGGACAGCAACACCTCATAGGCCAAGTTGTGAAGAGCGTCTCCTGCCACCACGCCGACTCCAATGCCGAACTTGGCCCAGACCGTGGGCCGGTGCCGCCGCTCGGCATCGTTGTCGATGATGTCGTCGTGGATCAGCGAGAAGTCGTGGATGAGCTCGATGGCCACCGCCCCGGGCACTCCGGTTTCCGAAGGGGCACCCACAGCCTCAGCCGACAAGATGGCCAGTGCCGGGCGGGTTCCCTTGCCCCGATTCTGGAAGTGGTATTCAGCGGGCACTCTCAGCTCAGGGCACAACCCGCTCAGTGCGGCGGCAATGGCCGGGTCCACCAGCTCCCTGGCTCGGCTGAGGATGCCCGGAACCGGTATTTCCTGGCTCACGCGCTCATCCTCTCTGGCTCAGACGGCGACGGCTCGGGGCTGAGATGCAGCCCAGAGGTGTCGCGGGATGATTGGACGGGCCTGGAGGCGACTGCGGTGCGGCAGTGATCGAGGGCGAGGCCGGCCGCCAGCTTGCCGGAGCGGACGGCGCCCTCCATCGTGGCCGGCCAGCCGGTATCGGTCCACGCCCCGGCCAAGAACAAGCCATCGATGGCAGTGGTCGGACCAGGACGAAGCCGCCGGGTGCCGGGACGGCCGGCAAAGGTGGCCCGGTGCTCTCGGGTCACCACCGCGTCTATCACCTCAGCCGCAGCCGAGCGCGGCAGCAGCTCGGCGAGAGCCGAGCGATAGCGCTCGATCATGTCCGCCGGGCGTTCGCCGATCTCATCGAAGGCCGCCGACTGCGACACGTCCACGACCTGCTCGCCGCCACTGCCCGCGCCAACCGGCGCCCGCGGTTCATCGTCGGCCCAGTTGGCGGCCTCGGTCCGGTCGAAAACGAATTGCACCGGGGAATCCAGGGCTGCGGTGAAGGGCACGTCCATAACTTGGCGGTCGAACACGAAATGCACGTTGACGATGGGTGATACCCCGAGATCGACCAGCTCAGATTGCCCGGGCACGGTGCTGGGGGGCAGCAGGCCGTCGACAACATCGTGGGGCACGGCCAAGATCACCGCGTCAGCGTCCACCCGCTGCCCGCCTATTGTCACCGCGGGTCCTTCGCCCACGGATTCCACATGGGCTTGAAGCTGGACGTGCCCGCCTTGGGCGGTGATCACCCGGGCGGCGGCATCTCCGTGGAGAGCAGCCAAGGGCACCCGGGTCCATCCCAGATCACCGGCATCGGCGCTGTCCAAGAGCCCGGTGCGGAACACCTTGACCGCCAGGGCGAGCGAGGCATCGTCGGCCCGGAGGTTCACCGTGGGCAAGCAGATGAGGTCCCACAAACCGGCGATGGCCCGACCGGATTCCCCGCGAAATCGCAGCCACCCCCCGAAGCTCATCTCGTCGGTGTCGGGAGCATCGGGATCGAGGCGGCGCAGGGCCAGCGCGGTGCGAATCGCCCGCAGACGATCGGTTACAGAGAGCGGGCTGTAGCGCAGCAGTGACCGGGCCAAATGAAGGGGGGAGGGGGCACCGGTGCGGAATATGCGGGCCGGACGGCGACCGGGGCGCATCACCGAAACCGACATACGGCTCTGCTCGGTCACTTGATCGGCCACCTCAAGGCGCTCCAACAGCGCCCGGTACTCGGTGCAGCACCGCATGAACACGTGCTGGCCGTTGTCGAACCAGCGGCCGTTGCGCTGGAACGACCAGGTGGCCCCGCCCAGCCGGGGGGCTCGCTCATAGAGCGTCACCCGCGCTCCGCCGTCGGCAGCGGACACTGCCGCGGCCAGCCCGGCGAGCCCGCCTCCGACCACGGCCACACGCGGCTCAGAAACGACCGGGCTCATGTGGTTACTCCCCCGGCACGATTCGACATGCTCGATGCCTGCTCGAAGGCCACCCTCACCCTCATGTGGTTACTCCAGCCAGGCTGCGAACGGCCACCCAGGCCTTCTCCCTGGTGGGCAGCGACAGCCGCCCCTCCATCACGGCCGTGGGCGTGTCGGCAATGCGAGCCAGCAGACGGTGGTAGATCCCGGCCATCGCCCCGGTGCAGGCCCGGCTGCGGTGGTCCAGCATGCCGAGCAGCTTCAGGCCCTCGGCGAAATGCCGCTCGGCTCGCTCGGCTTCAAACGCCACCAGTGCGCCCACCGCGTCGGGCGGGCCGGTCAGGTCGGGGGCGCAGCCGAATTGCTCGATGTCGGCGGCGGGCAGGTACACCCGGCCCATGCCCCGGTCCTCCGCGATGTCGCGCAGGATGTTGGTGAGCTGAAGGGCGATGCCCAGCACATCGGCCAGCTCGGCGGCCTGGTCGGGATCGCCCCTCGTGCCGAACACCCCCAGCGACAGGCGGCCCACCGATCCGGCTACCAGCCGGCAGTACTCCTCGGTCTCGGCGATGGTGGTGTACACCTTCCCAACCGCGTCCTGCTCGCAGCCGGCGACGATCTCATTCAGTGCGGCGGCCGGTATGGGGAAGCGATCGATGGCATGACGCAGACCTACCAGCACCGGATCGTCGGGGTCGCGGAGCCCGCCGTCGGCCAGGGTGTCTATGTCGGCCCTTATCTCCGCCAGCCCGGCCAGCTTCTCAGCCTGGGGCAACGGGCCATCGCCCACGTCGTCGATGCGGCGGGCCATGGCGTACAGCGCCGACATGGCCTGGCGCTTCGGCTTGGGCAGCAGGCGAATGCCATAGGAGAAGTTGCGGGCCTCGACCCGGGTGATCTCCTCGCACCGCTGATAGGCGTCGGCGGCCTTCACCTTCGCCCCCAGCGCGCCGCGGCGTTTCGCGCGGCGCGAACCGCTTTGGCGTCGGTCACCTGGCGAGGGGCGACAAGGCGAGCAACATGCGCCGCGGTGCGGACCTTGGAGGGGGTCCGCAGCTTTCTCAGTACGTCGTGGTGTGCCCCGGCGATGGCATCCAATGCGGCCATTCCGCCCGCGGCGTAGCCGGCCACCGTCACCTTGGCCCATCCGCTGAGTGAGGCCACCAGCGGATCTCCCCGCTTCAACAGCCCGCGGGCGGTGTCGCATTGGTGGGCCACCAGTCGGCGAAGTGCCTCCGAGGCCCGGGCCGCCCCCAGATCACCCTCGTCCACGCCGAAGCGGGCCATCTCGTCGGCCGGGAAGTAGATGCGACCCTTTTCGACGTAGTCCTCGCCGATGTCTTGGAGGTGCTCCACCAGTTGCAATCCGGTGCATACCGCATCGCTGAGGGCGATTCGCTCGGGGGTGGCCGCGCCGAACACCGCTAGCACCAGCCGGCCCACGGGGTTGGCCGACAGCGTGCAGTACTCGGCCAACTCGGCCTGGGTCTGGTAGCGGTGCTTGTGCTGGTCAACCCGGTTGGCCTCGATAAGCGCCAAGAACGGCTCGTCGCCCACATCCACATCAGCGAGCAGAGGCGTGAGCTGAACCATGACTGGGTGGGTGGCATCGCCGGTGCGGGCCCGTGCGAGTTCCCCCTCGATCCAATCCAGCGCGGCAAGTCGGTCGCCGTCGTATTCGTCGCCGATGTCGTCCACGAGTCGGGCAAACCCGTAAACGGCCAGCAGATGGGCGCGAGCAGTCGCCGGGACTGCCTTCAGCACCACGGGGAAGTTCTCACTTCCCCTCTGGGCCATGATCGAGTTCAAGTCGAACTCGACTTCAGTCTGCACAACACCCCCGCTGCGGCTCGGTTTTCTTCGGGGAACCCGCTGGTCAGCGGGTTCCCCGAACGATCCATAACAATGCTCTTACGATCGTCACCCAATTGCAAACAAAAGAGTGACCATCAGGTCACCTTTTTGTACGCGCTCAATCCGAGACTGTCAAGGCATTGACAGCCCCGCGTCTTCGAAGTTGGGACGATTGGCAAAACGGCCCATGAGACCCTCGGCAAAAATATGGGCGATGGCGTCCATGATCAGAGCCCCGGCGAGCCGGTGGCCCCGGGGATCGTCCGACAGGGCCTCTCCCAGTCGCTCGGCCAGTCGCCAGAACACCCGCTGGGCGGCGGCGGCGTGCTCCACCTGGCCCTGTACCGAGCGCTTGGCCACTTCCAGCATGATGGGCAGGCCGGGCAGAAGCGCCTCGGCCAGGAGACGGGTGAGTTCTTGGCGGCTCAATCCGATCTGGCCATCGATCGAGGCGGAGAATTCCTCCGCGGTGTTGTCCACCACCGCTTCCACCGCCCGGAAGAACAGGTCTTGTTTCGAGCGGTAGTGGCGGTAGAAGGTCCCCTTGGCCACACCGGCCTGCGTGCATATTTCGGCCACGCTCACCTCGGTGTAGCCCCGCAAGGCGAACTCTTGAATGGCGACGTTCCGCAACTGCTCGCCGCTGTCGGCCAAATGGGTAACTTCGGTGTGATCGAGGTTCTCCGCGTTCATGATCTGGGCGATATGGCGCAGAGGCAGGCGATGGCGCTCTCGCAGTTCCCTTACCTGCTCGACGGCTTCGGCGTGGCGCTGGCTGTAGAGGAAGCGGTTGGCGGCAGCCCGACGGGGCGCAGGCAGAAGACCCAGCCGCCGATAGTGGTGGATGGAGGCAGCCGGCACTCCGGTGCGAGCTACCAGCTCGCTGATGGGAAACTCGCCGGGAGGACCCATGCCTCCACTCTTATTCGGATTCCCGTGCTACCGCCAGCGCGTCTTCGAATCTCATGGCCGGAAGCAGCTATTCCTGTTCGGCGATCTTGATGGCCTCTTCGAAGCTGGTGCCCTGCTCGATGAGGTTGCGGTACTTCATCACGTGGCGAGGTCGGTTGAAGCCAAGCACACCGACCAGTCGGCCTGCTCGGCCGTACAGGGCGGCAAAGCGCCGCTCTTCGGTCGATCCGGTGATGATGCGCACCTCGTCGTCGGGCCGAGCCCGTCCCGCCAGCTGGATCTTGCGGTCGTACTGGTCGCTCCAGAACCACGGGACCGGAGAGTAGGGCTGGGCCTCGTCGTCGGTTTCGAGCAGGCGGAGCACAGCATGCTGGCCTTGGGCAATGGCATTGTCCCAGTGCTCCACCCGCATGGTCTCGCCGAACAGGCGGTTGGGCCAGCGGGCCACATCCCCGGCGGCGACAATGCCCGGGGCGGCAAGACAGGTCTCATCGCACACCACGCCGTTGTCCAGCGTCAGCCCCGAGCCCTCCAGCCAGTCGGTGTTGGGGATCACCCCGATGCCCACCACCACCACATCGGCATCCACTGATGTGCCGTCGCTCAGGTTCACCCGCTCCACCCGGCCATGGCCGTCGAAGCCGTCTACGCCCACGCCGAGCCGCAGGTCCACCCCGTGGTCTCGGTGGACGTCGGCGCACACCGTGCCGATCTCGGTGCCCAATACGCGGCCCAGCGGCACCGGCAGGGCTTCGATCACCGTGACCTCAAGGCCCCGCTCCCGGGCGGTGGCCGCCACCTCGGCGCCGATGAATCCGGCACCTACCACCGCCACCCGCTGAGGAGAGGCTTCCAGCTCGGCTCGGATGGCCAGGCAGTCGTCCAGGCCCCGCAGGGTGTAGATACCGTCGAGCCCGTCGGTGGGCAGCTCCCGACACCGGGCCCCGGTGGCGATCAGAATGCCGTCGGCGGTAACCGTTGAGCCGTCGTCAAGCGTCACGGTCCGGCTGGCCACATCGAGCCCAGCGGCCCGGCGGCCCAGCCGCCAGTCGGCGTTCAGGTCTTGGAGCGATTCATCGTCGGACAGCGAGATTCGGTCTTGCTCCCATTCCCCGGCGAGGAGCTGTTTGGACAGGGGAGGTCGGTCGTAGGGCCGGTGAGGCTCATCCCCGATGATGGTGATGGCCCCGTCGAATCCTTCTCGCCGAAGCGTCTCCGCCGCCCGGGTTCCGGCCAGCGAAGCTCCGACAATCGCTAGTGAGCGCAGCGGGCGCCTACTCCTCGGCGACGGAGATGGCCTGCTTGGGGCAGCGCTGGATTGACTCGTTCACCCGCTCGCGAGCCTCATCCCCAGGGGTCTCGTTCAGCAGGTACAAGAAATCGTCGTCGCGCACCTCGAAAATGTCTGGAGCGACCTGCATGCAAATGGCGTTGCTCTCACACAGGTCGTAGTCCACGACCACCCGGTATCCCATCGGATCCTCCCATCTCCCAGAAAGACACCCCGACCCTACCCAACCAACCCCTGCCCCGTCACCATCGGGCCACCGAACTCAGTAAGACTGCTCAGGGGAGGATGTCGTGACTGCCGACTTGCAGCCAAACCACGTGGCGCTTGCCAGAGACCTGCTCCGAACCCCAGGCGAATGTGGCTCGACCATCGGGTGCCCAAGACATCTCGTAGACGTTGGATGCGCCCACCACCTTCTTGACCCGCAGTCCAGGACGGAACCAGTCAATGCGGCCTTCTTCAATCCCCCGAAGGTCGGCAACGAAGGACCTCAAACTACTCCTGAGCTGGGCAGCTTGAGCAGGTGCGAGGTGTCTCAGCCCGCGCCGGAATGCCGGCTTCATTGCGTATGTGGGCACCGCAGATGGAGCGTGTGATGCTAATCAGGGACTGCGTCGTTCAGATGCACGTCGACAGCAGCCAGAAAGTCTTCGGAATTGGCATGAAATGTGCAATCAGACACGTCGGAGGCAGGCCCATTACCGGTGTCGGCTTCAATATCAGCCACCGTGAGCGCTTCGGGCTGCGATTCTCTGCGCTGCTTTCGGCTCGAAGGCAGCCAATGACGCAAGCTTGCAAGAGCCATCAGCAGTCCTCCGAAGTCAACACTGCCACCCACTCTACCCATCCATCATCAGAATGCGACAGGTAGCCTCCACATCATCACGCTGAGGCTCCTGGCCCTTGTAGCGGCCAGTCAGCACCTGAACGGCCTTCAGGCTGCAGAGCAGCAGTCCGAACGTCGCTCAACTCACAGAGGTAGAGCATTCACTGGAACCCAGGGCACCCGACTACAGTTGCCAGCCCAAAGCCTGGATTGGCCAAACGCAGAATCAGGCGGAGAAAGACGAGGTGGCGTGACCCCTTGGGTTTGGTC
>JAJEDQ010000083.1 GCA_022821445.1 Acidimicrobiia bacterium
TCGACCGCGGCGTTGTAGGCGTCTGACGGCATTTCTTTCTCCCTTTTCTCAGTAGCCCCGGTCGGGGTCTACCACGTTGCGAAGCGGCTCGTCGGCCAGAAAGCGCTCCAGATTGTCGCAGAACAGCTCCATAAGGGCTTCGTTGTAGCCCTCGCGGGCGGTGGAGCAATGGGGCGACAAGTACATGTTGGGCGCATCCCACAGCGGGCTGTCGGCAGGCAGTGGCTCTTCTCGGGTCACGTCCAGCACCGCGGCGCCTACCTGTCCCGACTCCAGCGCTGCCACTAACGCAGCCTCGTCGATTATCGACCCCCGGCCCACGTTGACCAGCACCGTCCCCGGCTTGAGCCGCGCCAAGCGATCGGCGTCGAACAGGTCAATGGTCTCGGGGGTCTGCGGGGCACTCAGCACCACCGCGTCGCAGCGGGCCAGCATCTCATCGAGCCCGTCGAGGCTGTACAGCTCATCCACGTCGGGATCGGTGTCGCCGGGCTGGGCCGAGCGGCGATTGCCCAGCACGGTGGTCTCAAAGGCCTTGGCCCGCCGGGCCACGTCCCGTCCGATGGCCCCCAGGCCCACGATGCCGATGGTCTTGCCCTTCACCAACAGCCCCTGATGCATCTGCCAGCGGTGGGCCTCTTGCTGGCGCTCCAGCACCCGGATGTCCTTCCACACCTCCAGCAACCGGCCGATGGCGAACTCGGCGATCGGGGCAGAGGCCACCCCGGCGGCATTGGTCAGCATGATGCCCTTGGCCTTCAGCTCCGCCGGCTCCAACTGGCCGATGCCCGCCCCGATGGCCTGCACCCAGCGCAAGCGAGGCGCCCAATCCCTGATTCCCGGAGGCAGGTCGAGGGCCATCAACACGTCGGCCCCGGCAATGGTGTCCTTCTCTGCCTCCGTCAGGGTCGGCGCGGTGGCCAGCCGCTCATCGGTGACCCGCCCCTTGGCCTTGGCATCCCGCAGCCCGTGGGGCTCGAAGTAGGGAACGTTGTCGAACTCCACGCTCGGAAACCGGCGGTGCAGATCGTCTAGTTCCGACTCCTCCATCGCCAGCGGATACATCACAACGGCATTGACCTTGCTCACGGCGGGAACCCTAGTTTCCGACACCGCCTCCCACCGCAAACAAGCGGTAGCGTCGGCCCATGGACACTCTTGAGGGCAAAGCAGCAGTAATCACCGGCGGGGCCAGTGGCATGGGCCGGGCTATGGCCGATCGGTTCGGGGCGGCTGGCGCTCGCATCATGATCGCCGACGTGGAAGGTCCCGCCATGGACGCTGCGGTGGCCGAGATGAACGACGCCGGCATCGACGCGGTGGGCGTGCTCACCGACGTGAGCTCCGAGAGCGACATGGACGATCTGGCCGAGGCCGCCTTCTCCCGGTTCGGACAGGTCAACGTGGTGTGCAACAACGACGGGGTGGGCGCCGGCGGGTTGATGCACACCTTGACCACCGCCGACTGGCAGTGGGTGCTCGGGGTGAACCTGTGGGGCGTGATTCACGGCCTCCGGGTGTTTCTGCCCCACCTGTTGGAGCACGGCGACGGCCACGTCGTGAACACCGGTTCTGTCGCCGGCCACACCTCGTATCCCAACATCGGCCCATACAGCGCCACCAAGCACGCGGTGGTGACCATCTCCGAGACGCTCTACCACGAGCTTCAGGAGAGCGGCTCCACCGTAGGCGTATCGGTGCTGTGCCCTGGCCTGGTGCGCACCAACATCATCAACTCCGAACGCAATCGCCCCGAGACGCTGCGCTCGCCGATCATTCCGCCCGACCCCACCCCTGAGGATGAGGAGCGGATGCAGATGATGATGGCCATCTACGAAGACGCGGTGCAGCCTCCTGCTGTGGCCGAGCTGGTGTACAACGCGGTGCTCGACAATCAGTTCTACATCTGGACCGACTACGTGTACGCGCCGGCCATCATGCAGCGCCACGAGGACATCCAAAAGGGCCGCAACCCCAGTTTCCGAGGCCAGCTCATCGACGAAGACCAAACTGCCAAAGGGCTTCCTCAGGACGGCTGATCCCGCCAATGGCTGAGTCCCCCGAGCACTTCGACCTGGTGGTGGTGGGCACCGGGTCGGGCAACAGCGTCCTCACCCCTGATTTCGACGACTGGCGGGTGGCGCTGATCGAACGGGACGTCTTCGGCGGCACCTGCCTCAACCGGGGCTGCATCCCCTCCAAGATGTTCGTGTATGCCGCCGACATGGCCCACCAAGCGGGCCATACCGGGCATCTCGGTGTGGATACCTCACTCAACGAGGTGCGCTGGCCCGAGATCGTGGGCCGGGTGTTCGGGCGCATTGATCCCATAGCCCAGGGCGGGGAGGACTACCGCCACAGCCTCGACAACGTGACCGTGTTCAACGGCGATGCCCGGTTTGTCGGCCACAAAGTGCTGGAGGTAAACGGGCAGCAGATCACCGGCGATCACATCGTGCTGGCCGCCGGGGCCCGGCCGTTCATCCCGCCGATCCCTGGCCTGGATGAGATGCCCTATCACACTTCCGACACCGTCATGCGCCTGGAGGCGCTGCCCGAGCGGCTGGTGATCTTGGGCGGGGGCTACATCGCCGCTGAGCTGGGCCATGTGTTCGACGCCATGGGCGTGTCGGTGTCGATAGTGAACCGCTCCGAACGGCTGCTGCGGGCCGAGGACGAGGGCGTATCGGCCGCGTTCACCGAAATCGTGTCCCAGAGGATGGACTGCGCCCTGGGCTCACCCATCCTCAGTGTCTCCCGAACGGGATCGCGGATCACTGTTCATACCGAGGCCAGGAAGGTGTATGGCGATGTGCTGCTGCTGGCCACCGGCCGGGTGCCCAACGGCGAGCAGTTGGGCGTGACTCGCTCAGGTGTGGAACTCGACGATGCCGGCTATGTGGTGACCGATGAGTATCTCCGCACCGGGGTGGAGGGGGTATGGGCGCTGGGAGACATCTGCCATGCGGCCCAGCTCAAGCACACCGCCAACGAGGACACCCGGGCGCTGGCCCACAACATCGCCCATCCCGACGATCTCAGAGTTCCCGATCACTCGGGCATTCCCCATGCAGTGTTCGCCTATCCCCAGGTAGCTGCGGTGGGGGCCACCGAGCAAGCGTTGCGGGCCGAGGGGCGGCCCTATCTCCGAGCCGTGCGTCCCTATAGCGACACCGCCTACGGCTGGGCCATGGAGGACACCACCAGCTTCACCAAGGTGCTGGCCGACCCCGAAACTCGACTCCTGCTGGGCGCCCACATCATCGGCCCTCAAGCCCCCACCCTCATCCAGCAGCTCATCCAGGGAATGCAGTTCGGCCTCACCGTGGACGAGATGGCCCGAGGCCAGCTCTACATCCACCCCGCGCTGACCGAGGTGGTCGAACAGGCGCTGTTGGGGCTCTAGCTACGCCGCAGGGGCGGCGGCCACTGGGCCTGCGCCGGAGGGGTCGTAGATGGTGACCCTGTGGATGCGGCGGTGGTCGGCGCCGTAGTCGTCAATGGCATAGTGCATGGTGCAGCGGTTGTCCCACAAGGCGGCGTCGCCGTCGCTCCATCGCCACCGCACGATGTACTCGGGCTGCTCCATGTGGTCGCACAGCAAGGCCAGCAGGCACCTGCTCTCCAGATGGCTCATACCCTGAAGCGATGACGTCCAACCCCGGTTCACAAACAGGATCCGCTTGCCGGTCTCGGGGTGGGTGGTTATCGCCGGGTGATCGGTGAACTCGGTCAGACCAGCCCGGCCGTGGCGGGCGATAACCCCTTCGAGGGCCGCCTTGAGGGGCTGCGACAGGCCCTCGTAGGCAGCCTGGGTGTTGGCCCACATGGTGTCGCCACCCGAGGGTGGTGACACCTTCATCGACAAGAGAGACCCCAGCGGGGGCTGGCGGGCGAAGGTCACGTCGGTGTGCCAGAAGTTGGCCCGCGAGTACTCGTTGGAGCTGTCCAGCACCAGGATCTTGCCCTCGTCGTCCACCGTGTGGTGGTAGCGATGGTCGGTGTCGTCGTTGCTGACCGCCTCCAAGTCGCCGAACACCGAGCCCAAGGCCACATGCTGCTCGTCGGTCAGGTGAATCTGGGGGAAGAACAGCACCTTGTGGGCCCAGAACGCCTCCCGCAACTCGGCCGCTACCCCGTCGTCGAGATGATCGGCATCGAGCCCCTCCACGGTGGCGCCCAAGGCCGCCGGCAGCGCAGCCACTGTGATGCTCATGGCTCTATGTTTCCAGATCGGGGCCTACTCCGACAGAGAGTCGAGGGCGAACTGCTTGGCCCACTGGTAGTCGGGCTTGCCATTGGCTCCCCGCTGGACGGCATCGGCCCGGATGAGCGACTTGGGGAGCTTGTAGGCCGCCAAGCGGGTGCGGGCGTCGGCAATGACCTCGTCGTCGCCCACTGCTTGGGATGCCGGGTCGCCGGCCATCTGCACCACCGCGGTAACCGCCTCGCCCCATTTCGGATCGGGCACCCCCACTACCAGGCAGTCGGCCACTGCGGGATGGGCCTTCACCGCTTCTTCCACTTCTTCGGGATATATCTTCTCCCCCGCGCTGTTGATGCAGGCCGATCCCCGGCCCAGCAGCGTGATGGTGCCGTCGGCTTCCACGGTGGCCCAATCGCCGGGCACCGACCAGCGCCGCCCGCCGATAGTGCGAAACGTGGCCGCCGTCTTCTCCGGATCCTTGTAATAGCCGACGGGGATGGGGCCGCCTACCGCCACCATGCCCTGCTGTCCCGAGCCGGGCTCGACCGGGTGGCCGTCCTCGTCGAACACCGCGGCGTTCTCCCCCAGGGTGAACCGAGCGGTTGCTGATCCGCCCTCCCGGTCGCTGATCCTCATGCCGGTGCCGGTGCCCTCGCTCGACCCCAGGGAGTCCACCAGCCTCATGTCCTTGTGTACCAGCAATGCCTCTTTCGCCGGCTGGCTCCAGATCACCCCCGATGACATGACCATGAACACCGACGACAGGTCGTAGGGCTCGCCTCGGGCCGCGGCTGCATCCAAGGCCTCGGCCATTGGTCGCCCGAAGGCGTCGCCCACGATGGTGAGCACGGTGGCCCTGTCGCGCTCCACGCAGCGCCACAGGGCATCGGCGTCAAAGCTGCGCTCGGGCATGGTGATCACCGCCCCACCCTGGGTGAAGGTCGACAGCGACACGATGCTGGCCGTGCCGTGCATCAGCGGAGAGGCGGCAAGCTGACGGGACACCCGGTTGCTGTCGTAGATGGCGGCGATGTTGGACTTGACCTGCTCCAGGTTCTCCGGGACCGGCAGCCTCAGCGCTTTGAAGTTGGGGGCCATGGCGCCGATCACCGAACTGTGTGGCCACATGACCCCTTTGGGATTGCCGGTGGTGCCGCCGGTGTAGAGGATCCAAAGGTCGTCGGAGCTGCGATCAATGGGCGCCGCCGGATAGTGGCCGGCGATCAACTGCTCGTAGTCCAGCGCCCAGTCGGGCACTGGGTCGCCCGCCCCGCCCACCTGGACAGCCGCCCGCAACAGGGGAAGGTCCGCTCTGGCCTCGTCCACCCGGTCGGCCAGCTCGGGAGAGAAGAACACCGCCTTGGCGTCGGCGTCCTCCAACAGATGGCGCAACTCCCCGGCCAGGTAGCGGTAGTTCACGTTGCAGGGAGCAGCCCGGGCCTTGAACGCCCCGAAGGTGATCTCGCTATAGGGGTTGCCGTTGTACAGGTAGAGCCCCACGTTGTCGCCCGCGCCGATGCCGAGTTCTCCCAGAGCATCCGCCAGTCGAGCGGCCCGATCCTCGAACTCTCGCCATGTCCGTGTCACCGGATCGCACACCACCGCGTCAGCGTCCGGCACCACCTCCGCAGCTGCTTCCCACACCGTGGCCAGATTCAGAGGCACGGGAAGTGAGGTTACTCGTCTGTTAGGTCAACGATCACAAGCTTGCCCTGAGGCTCAGCTACCAGGAAGGTGACATATGTATTCCCGATCTTGGCCCACCGCCACATAGGAGAGTGTCCTGGAGCGGGGAATCCGGGTAACTCGGTCAATGGGCAATCGGTGATTTCGACTAGGCCCAATAGGAGGTCGAACCGCTCCCCAGCATCTTTGCCTCTAGCCCACTCCTCGAAGGTCGTATCTAGGTCTCTATCGTGGAATCTCCAGGCCATCGCCCTCCTCGGCGGCGAACCTGATGCTCTCAGCCCATTCCCGGAGATCATCGGGAGTCAGCCAACGGACATCAGGGTCAGTCAGGAGGGCGCTTTCGGCCAATTCGGCCTCGACAGCCAAGAATGCCTCTACATATTCTGAGAAGTCCACGCCGTCTTCGGCTGGGTCAGTGATGGGTACAGGCATTGGGGGCAGGATACCTCCGGGCAGTGATCATCACAACGGCCTATACCGAAATACTGTGACATGATCGCTAGATGAGCACAGTGGGGAGAGCCGATGCCGTCCACTTCCCAAAGGGGGTCGACCCCGATGACGTGGACTTGTTGGACGAAGTAAGCCTGCCGGCGGCATGGAGCAAACGCTGGGCTTCCGGGGCATCCAAACCGACCTTGTGGGAGGCGGGAACCGGGTGGGTCACGAGGGGGGACTTGGCTCGACGCACGAAGGCCGCAGCCGGGCTGCTCTACGGGGCAGGCCTTCGCAAGGGCGATCGGATCATCCTCTCGGCGGCGGCGTCGGTGGATTTGGTGGTAGCCCATGTGGCTGCGTTGCGGCTGGGACTGATCGTGGTGCCGGTGAACGGGGCCTATCAGCAGGCCGAGCTGGCCCACATCGTGCGCGACGCCGATCCCCGGGCTGCGGTGGTGGACAAGCCCGAATGGGTGCGGTGGCTGTCCGAGCTATCCCCTGAGATGACCGTGGTTTCCCCCCGGCTGGATCTGGACGACGGCACTGCTCCCAGCCTGGATCAGCTCTCTAGCGGAGATCCTGCGCTGCTGGGCTACACCTCGGGCACCACCGGCGTTCCCAAAGGGGCGGTGCTGACCCACGGAAACCTGCTGGCCGGAGCCGAGTCGGTGCGCATTGCCTGGCGGTGGACGCCGGATGACCGACTAGTCCTGGCGCTGCCCCTATTCCACATGCACGGTCTAGGCGTCGGCCTGCACGGCACGCTGCTAACTGGGGCCTCCGCGGTACTGCTCGACGGGTTCTCCCCCGATGGTGTGCTGGACGCCGCCCAAGCCCACGACGCCACCCTGTTCTTCGGCGTGCCCACCATGTACACCCGCCTGGCCCAGTCGCCCAGGGTGGGCGAGCTCTCCCGGCTGCGCTTGTGCGTGGCCGGCTCTGCTCCGCTGTCCGCTGATCTGCATCGCCGCCTCGAGGGGGCCGCCGGAGTGCGGGTGCTGGAGCGCTATGGCATGACCGAGACCATCATGTTGGTATCCAACCCCTACGATGGCGAGCGCCGAGCAGGCACGGTGGGATTTCCCCTCCCCGGCGTGGAGCTGCGATTAGCCCCCGGCTCTGATGAAGTGCTGGTGCGGGGCCCCAACGTCTTTGCCGGATACTGGCGCCGTCCTGAAGCCACCGAGGAGGCATTCGGCGAAGACGGCTGGTTCCGTACCGGCGACTTAGGCGAGTTCGACGATGCGGGCTACTTACGATTGAAAGGCCGGGCCAAAGAACTCATCATCTCCGGCGGCCTGAACGTCTACCCCCGCGAAGTGGAAGACGCCCTTCGCTCCCACCCCGAAGTCGAAGACGTAGCCATCACCGGCACCCCCGACGAAGAATGGGGCGAACTGGTCACCGCCTGGCTAGTACCCACCCCAGGCAAGACCCCGAAGCTAAGAGACCTGCGCTCCCACCTAGAAGGAGCCTGCGCCGACTTCAAGCACCCCCGCATACTCCACCTGGTCAAAGAACTCCCCCGCAACGCCCTGGGCAAAGTCCAAAAGCACCTCTTGGGCTAGAGCCGCTTCAGATGCTCGCACAGCGGCCCGAGCAAGGCCTCCACAAAGCCGTCGTCGCAGTACAGCTTCTCCCCGGCAAGCAGATTGCCTTCGGCGGGCATCATCGACATGACCATGTGGCGTGTTCGGCCGTCGAGCTCAATCCAATACTCCTGAATGGCGCACTGGTCGTTGGCCCACTCCCCCAGCACCCCGTAGCCGGTCACCCGCTGAGCAAACTTGGGATACTGCTCCAGGTAGAAAGTCCGGGCCAGGTCGCCACCGGTGAAGCCCTTTCCCATCGGCCAGAACTCGTAGGTGGGCTCGTCCACCAGCGTGGCCAGTGTTCGCTCGGCGTCATTCTCCGCTTCAGCCGCGGCGTGCTCACGGGCTAGGTCCAGGATCTCTTCAGGCGTCATTGCCGGAGCTTAGTGGTGTGTCGTTTCAGCCCATGCAGGGGTACGTTGCTGGAGTGAGCTCGGCGAAGCCGCTAGATGGCGTGCTGGTGGTCTCTGTCGAACAAGCAGTGGCCGCGCCGCTCACATCGTGTCGGCTGGCCGATGCCGGGGCCAGGGTGATCAAAATCGAGCGAGCCGAGGGTGACTTCTCCCGGGGCTATGACGCGGCCGCGGACGGGCTGTCCAGCTACTTCGCTTGGCTAAATCGGGGCAAGGAGTCGATCGTCCTAGACCTCAAAGACAATGAAGACCAAGCGCTCTTGGGGCGGATGATCGAACGGGCCGACGTCTACATCCAGAATCTGGCTGTGGGCGCCGCCCAACGGCTGGGATTCGGCTCAGAGTCCCTGCGCGAGCAACATCCCCGCCTGGTCACCTGCGACATCTCCGGCTACGGCCCCACCGGGCCCTATGCCCAGATGAAGGCCTACGACCTGCTGGTGCAGGCCGAGAGCGGCCTGGTTTCGGTGTCAGGAGCACCGGGGCCGCTCGGTCGAGTGGGCGTATCGGTGGCCGACATCGCCACCGGCGAGGCCGCCGCCCGGGCCACCAGCCAGGCACTGGTCCGCCAAGCCCGCACCGGCGAAGGCGCGAGCATCGAGGTCTCGCTGTTCTCGACCATGGCCGAGTGGATGACAGTCCCGCTGCTCCACCACGACTACCTCGGCCAAGGACCTGAGAGGGTGGGCCTGGCCCACCCATCCATTGCCCCCTACGGCGCCTTCACCAGTGCCGACGGCACCGTCCTGCTCATCGCCGTTCAGTCAGACCGGGAATGGCGCACCCTGTGCGAAACAGTGCTCGACCGCCCCAACCTGTCCCACGATCCCCGCTTCGCCACCAACAAAGCCCGAGTCACCAACCGGACCGAAACCGACGACGCCGTAGCCGAAGTCTTCGCCCGCCTGAGCACTGAAGACCTCCACGCCAAGCTCTCCGACAGCCGCATGGCCTTCGGCGCGGTCAACGACGTCGCCGGTCTTTCTTCGCATCCTCAACTAAACCGGATAACCATCACCCACGACGATGGCACCGTCGACCTGCCCGCCTCCGCCACCACCGCCGACTGGGACCAGGCCGCTCCCGATGACTCCCCCTACCTCCCGGCTCTCAACCAACACGGCCCCCAAATCCGAGCCGAGTTCGCCCTCTCCTAGGGAATGCCCCGCCACGCGGCCTCAAATCGCATTACCCTCACTCATGTGCGCGACCTAGCTGACCTTGCTGGGGCAGTCGAGATTCCCCCCAAAAAGTGCAATCTGCCTTGGGAAGAGATCATTCGGCGCGCACGTGAAATCAGGGCACAGCGCCTAAATCGGCTATGGAATCCATCGACGCCAGCACCCAAAGGGTCCAGAATTCGCCGGAAGTGATGGCACACGCTTCCGTCTACCTATTGACCGGACCTGACTGTATTCTCGAAACTGGACACCGCTAAGATTGTGTACTGCCTGGAATCGCACCATAAAACTCTCGCGGTTGCCTGCGAAATAAGAAGGGGCTTGCAGTGCTGAAACTACCGAGGTTTTCGCAAAGTGCGAGGGCTCCTAGTGGTGTGTCGCGGATTTGGCTAGGGCGGTTCGTGCTCGTTTGGTTTTGGCGATGATGTCGTTGGCGGGTTTGGTCCAGGCGAGGGGTTGGGGGTTTTGGTTCCAGTGCGATGTCCAGGTGTCGATGGTGTTGGTGA
>JAJEDQ010000145.1 GCA_022821445.1 Acidimicrobiia bacterium
CCGCTCGCCGATGGTCTCGATGGGGGTGATCTCGATGCCGGGGCTCGACAGGTCCACCACGAAGAACGTGATGCCGTCCTGTTTTTTCGGCTCATCGGAAGTGCGGGTGGCCAACAGCACGTAGTCGGCGTGGCGGGCGAACGAGTTCCACATCTTGGTGCCGTTCACCACGTACTCGTCGCCGTCGCGCTCGGCCCGGCATTTGAGGTTGAAGGCGTCGGATCCGGCATCGGGCTCGCTGAGCGAGAAGCAGAACTTGTACTGGCCGGAGGCGATGCCGGGGAGGAATCGCTCCCGCTGTTCCTCGGTGCCGTAGATCTGCAATCCCCCCGACGCGTGGATGGCAGACCGATAGACCATGATGGCGAACGACATCATGGCCCGGCTCAACTCGTGCAACACGATGGCCACCTCCACGATTCCCCCGCCCTGGCCGCCGTATTGCTCGGGGATGCCCACCCCCATGAACCCGGCATCAGCGAACCGCTGGTAGGTCTCCAGCGGGGGCTCGCCCTTGATGTCCCACTCCCGGGCGAACCCGTCGGGCATCTCTTTGGCCGCGAAGCCTCGCACCGATTCCCGCAGCATCTCCTGTTCGGGGGTGAACTCCATGGGCGCCTCTTTGTGCCGAAGTCGCTCAGCGACCGCCGACGAGCACGTCGACGGCGGTGACCCCTGAAGTATGCACGATGAGCGGGTTGATCTCGGCCTCGGTGTGATGGCGGGCGGCGATGCGTCCCAGTCGCACCAGCACCTCGGCGGCGGCTTCTCGATCGCTCCTTGGTTTGCCCCGATAGCCGTCCAGCAGCGCTCCGGCCCGGGTGGCGTCCAAGAGGGCGTGGGCCTCGGCGGCGCTCAGCGGAGCGGGGGCGATGGCCACGTCGTCGACGAGGTCGGCCAGCACGCCTCCGAGGCCGACCACCACGCAGGGGCCGGCCTCCGGGTCCACCCTGGTGCCGACGATCAGCTCGATGCCGGGATCGGCCATGGGCTGAGCCACCACCACGGCGTCCGGCAGGCCCAGCTCCTGTCGGCGGGTTTCCAGCCGCGCCGCGGCGGCCGCAATGTCGCCGGGCTCCACGTTGAGCTCCACCAGCCCGAGATCGGATTTGTGGTCGAGGCCATCGCCCAGCAGCTTGATTGCGGCCGGTCGGTCTTGGGCGTATTCGGCCGGGGTCCAAGCCGGGGCTGATATGTCGGCCAGCAGGTCGTCCAAGGTGTCATCCGGCCAAGCCTGCGGCTCTTCGCCCCGCGGCAAGCGATGCCGGTTTTCCCATTCGCCCAGACAGCGGAAAAGCCGATCAGGGGAGTTGAACACCGGGATGCCGGCTTCGGCCAGCTTGGGATAGTCAACCGGGTGCCACCCCGGCGCGCTGTAAACCGCCACCGGCGTTCCCTGCTGGGCCTGGGCCACGAGAGAGTCCATTTGCTTGTCGATGATTGCCTCGGGGCCGATCAGCATCCCGTGCACCAGAGCGTCCAATCCGGGGTCGTTGCCCATGGCATCGAGGGCGGCGGGCAGCAGACCATGGTCCACCACCGACTGGCCGGTGAGATCCAGCGGATTGCGGGGCTCGCCCAGCGTCATGCGCTCGGCCAAGGCCGAATGGGCCACCGGCCCCAAGGGGGGGACATCAAAACCATGCTCGCGGGCGGAATCGGCCAGGATTCCGGCCATGGCCCCCGACTACGACAGCACTCCGATTCGCTGCCCCCAGCGGCCCTGGGCCAAGGGGAGCGCGGCCAGCTCGGCCAAGTCGTGGGCCATGAGAATGCCGTGTCGGCGACAGCGGGCCGCAAACGCGTCGTAGTCGCCCACCAGTGCCCCGATGTGAGTGCGGGCCGCATCGGCGCCCTCGGGAGAGCGGCCGGCCTTCATCACATGCACGGGCTTGCCTGCGGCTCGGGCCTCATCAGCCGCGGTGAAGAACCGGTCGGCGTCGTGCAGGCCCTCGGCATACACCACAATCTGCTCGGTGCGGTCGTCGGTGGCCAAGAACCTCACGTAGTCGCCCACGGTGAGATCGATGCCGTTGCCCACGGCGAACCCCACGGTGAGGCCGAGGCCGTTGCCCAGCAGATGCTGGACCAGCGACGACACCAGAGCGCCGCTCTGGGATACCACGCCGAGACTCCCCGCGGGCAGCTCGTCGGCCATGGCATAAGGGGGGAATCCGGCAGGGATCCGGTCGATGCAGTTGATGATGCCGTTGGTGTTGGGTCCGCACACGGCCATGGGTGTGTCGCTCAGGAATGCCTTCAACTCCAAGTCGAGCGGCGACCCGACCCGGTCTCCTTCGCCGAACCCGCTGCTGAACAAGATGGCGGCTCGGCTGCCGCGCGCCTCGGCCTGGCGGAGCACATCGATGGCGGCGGCCGCGGGCACCAGCACCAGCACCAGATCGGGGGTGGCCGGGAGCGATTCCAAATCGGGATAACAGGGCCGCCCTTCCAGGGTGTCGTAGCGGGGGTTGACCAGGTAGAGATCGGCGGGAACGTCGTGCTTGAGCAGGTTGCCCAGCGCCCACGAAGCCAGTTTGTTGCTCTCCAGCGGAGTGGCCCCCACCAGCGCGATGGAACGAGGCCGTACCAGCGGGGTGAGGTCTTTGGCCGGTGCGCTCATCCGGTGATGGTCAGGCCTGCTTGGCCGGTGCGGACAACCATGAACTCCATGCCCTGGGGTCCCGCGGTGAACCCGTACTCGACGTTGGCAGCCAGCAGCAGGGTGTCGGGCGGCTCCACCACTACGCCGCTGTCCAGGGTGGCGCTGCCGGCCAGCACCACCATCAGCTCGTCCCGGTCGTGGCTGTGGGGCGGGATCACGTAGCCGGGCACCAGCCGGATGGCGTGGGCAAAGAACGACCCCCGGTGCAGCCATGCCTTCTGCAAGTCAGTGTCGCTGGGATCGGGATTCTCGCCGGGCTGAAACCACTCCGCATCGCGATATCGGGTGAGGGCCATAGAGAATTCGTAGCACGGTCGGCCGGGTTCTGGCTTCCAAGCAGGCCAATAACATGGGATCGATGCATGTAGTGGTGGCCGGTGCCGGAGGGATTGGCGGCGCCCTCGCCGGCGAGGTGGCCCTTAGCGGGGGCGAAGTCAGCGTGATCGATGCTTGGGCCGAGCATGTGGAGGCCATCCGGGCCGACGGCTTGCGCCTGGTGGGCCCAGATTCGAAGCGAGAGCGAACAGCTCGGCTGCCCGCGTGGCACATCGAGGAATGGTCGCGTCTAGCCCCTATCGATGTGTTGGTCATCGCGGTCAAGGCGTTCGACAACCAGTGGCTCGTCCCGCGGTTGGCCCCTCGGCTGGCCGACGGCGCCACTGTGGTCTCGGCCCAGAACGGGGTCAACGAACCCCTGCTGGCCGAGCTGCTGGGTCCAGAGCGGGTGATTGGTGCCGTCGTGCTGTTTCCCGCCGCGGTTGTCGAACCGGGCCAGGTGAGGCTCGACTGGCATCCCGTGCTTCAGATTGGCGAACTCGTTGGAACTCGCACCGACCGGCTGGAGCGAGTGTCGTCGGCGCTGGGGGAGGGGATCGACACCCCGGTGAGCGACAACATCTGGGGGGCTATCTGGTCGAAGCTGGTGATGAACTGCATGAGCAACCCAGTCAACGCTGTGCTTGGGGGCCGGGCTCGGGATTGCCGGGAGCAACCCGGTCCCCGCCGGGTGAGCTTGGCCTGTGGCTCGGAGGCAGTGGCGGTTGGCCAGGCTTCAGGCCACTCCATCGAGCCGGTGAGCGGTATAGAAGCCCAGCGCATCCTGACTGGGGGCGCGGGCGGATCAGGGGCCGCCGAGCTGGCTGTCGACTGGGAGGCAACCGCGGCTGAGTTGGGCGAGGTCAGGGGTTCTATGCCCACCGACATCGAACGAGGCCGCAAAACCGAGATCGACTCGTTCAGCGGGTTTGTCAGCCGGGAGGGAGTGCGTTTGGGCATCCCCACTCCGGCCAATGATGCGGTGCTCAAGATGGTGCAAGAGATCGAGTCCGGGGCGAGGGCGCCCGGCTTCCAGAATCTGGATGAGCTGCTGAGGGTGCTGGGCTAGCGGCCCTGCCAGCGGGGAGGGCGCTTCTCGGCGAAGGCCTGAGGGCCCTCTTGGGCATCGTCGCTGGCGTACACCGGCTCGTAGATCTCGTCGGCCACGGCCGCGGCCTCAGCGGGCGACAGGCCGGCGGTGGCCTGGATCATGGCTTTGCCGGCGCCGACGGTGAGCGGCGCGTTGGCGGCGATTGTCGCCGCGAGTTGTGCAGTTGCCGGCATCAGCTGATCTGCGGGCACCACCCGGTTGACCAAACCGAGCTCGTAAGCCCGCTGGGCGGTGATCGGCTCGGCGGTACACAGCAGTTCGATGGCCGCCCGAGGGGGAATGAGCCAGCCCAACTGGGCGGCCCACGGCGAGCCCCGGCCCACCTTGGCCTCAAAGATGCCGAAGCGGGCATGGTCGGCGGCCACGCACAAGTCGCACTGGATAACCAGGTTGAAGCCGAAGGCATAGGCAACGCCGTTCACTGCGGCGATGACCGGCTTGGTGACTCTGCCGTCGGCCAAGCGGCCCCCGACGAATTGGGAGGGCAGCCCCCGCTCGGCTCGGGCAGCCATCTCCTTCAGGTCGGCCCCGGCCGAGAAGGCGGCTTCGCCGGTGGCGGTGAGCACGGCCACCGAGACGTCGTCGTCGGATTCGACCCGGTCCCACGCTTCGGCCAAGCCCTCCGAAACCGCCTGGTTGACGGCGTTGCGGGCTTCAGGGCGATTGATGGTCACCCACGCCACCCGATCTCTGACCTCGAACAGGACCGCGTCAGCGGCCAGTTGGTCAGTCATCGAGTACCGCCAGGGCCAGGTAGTGGTCATCGGCGTCGTCCAAGTGGTCCAGGGTCCAGCCCCCCTCAGCCAGCAGCGGCCCGATGCGGTGGGGGTCGATGTTCATGTCGTGGGCGTGGGCGCCGCGATCCTTGTGGCGGGCGGCCAGAGCGAGGCGGCCGATGGGGTGGAACACGCCCAGCCGAGCGCCGGGCTGAGCCACCCGGGCCATCTCTCGCAGCGTGCCCACCGGATCGGACAGGTGGGGAAGCAGCCCCGCAGCCAGGATCCCGGCCACGCAGTTCTCCCGAACCGGGAGTGCACCAACGTCGCCCACAGCGCAAACCGAAATGGCCTGGCGCCCCAGCCGGGAGGCCTCGCAGAGCATGGCGGGGGTGGCGTCGATGCCCAGCACCGCGCCTTGGGGTCCGACTGCGGCCCGCATTGGGGCGAGCGCCCGTCCCGATCCACAGCCGGCGTCAACCACCACATCGCCGGGGGACAGCTTGAGCTGGTTCACCGCCCAATTGAACAAGACGTCGTCGTCGGGGTGGCGGTCCTCCCAGCCGGCGGCCCTAGAGGTGAAGAACTCCCGGGTTTGCACCAAGTCTCGTGACAGACCCATCAGCTCCTCAATTCAGACGGACCACTAGGAGACTCCATGGGATCAGACGGTACCGGGCAGTTGGCGGGCCGATGCGATGAGGGCTGACAGCTCCGCGGCGGTGGCGGGGCCGGCCAGCGAGGCGCACACCGCCCCCGAGCGATCGGCCAACACCGCCAGGGGAACGGCGTCAACCGCATAGCGGCGGTGCAGCTCGCCATGGCGGCGGTACTCCACTTCTTGCACCGCAAGCGAGTCGTTGGCCAAGCCCTCAGCCTCCTTCACGACCGCGGCGCAGGTCGAGCAAGTCTTGGAAGTGAACACCGCCAACAGCCACTCGGCATTGGGCTGGGCGAAATCCCAGCGCTCCAGTCGGGTGGGCACCGAGTATGTCGGTGCCGTGGGGTTCGAAGGGCGGAAGCGGCGATAGAGCCAGGCCACTGCCAGTGCCCCGGCGATGACCCCCAGAGCTATCAGGGTGCGGGCCACGACTCCGGGGCGTCAGGCTCCTCCATATCGGTCGCTGAAGCCGCAGTGGTCGCAGCCGAGCCTCGCGTTCCCCCCGTGCTCCGAGAGCCAAGGGCAGCGCCGATGACATCTCGGGGATCTTCAATGGGACCTTCGGCGCCCAATTCCACCAGTCGGGCGACTTCATCGCCAGAGATCGTCTCGTGCTCCAACAGGGCCCGGGCCACCAAGTCCAGGCCGTTGCGGTGCTTGGAAAGCACCCCCCGGC
>JAJEDQ010000256.1 GCA_022821445.1 Acidimicrobiia bacterium
AACTCGGCTCGGGCACATCAAGGCCGATGTGCTTCAGCGGCAACTCGGCTCGGGTACATCAAGGCCGATGTGCTTCAGCGGCAACTCGGCTCGGGTACATCAAGGCCGATGTGCTTCAGCGGCAACTCGGCTCGGGTACAACATGGCCGATGTGCTTCAGCGGCAACTCGGCTCGGGTACAACATGGCCATGGTCCACATGGCACACTCGTGGCAATGCGAGCCCTGGTCACCGGATCGCGGGGTTTTGTCGGAACTCACCTCGTCGCTCATCTGAACGCGTGTGGCGACGACGTGATCGAGGTGGATCGGGTGATCGGCAGCCCTCCCGTCGAAGACGCCGGCGCCATGTCGGAGCTGATCGCGGAGACCAAACCCGACGTGGTGTACCACCTGGCAGGCCAAAGCGATGTGGCCGGATCATGGAACGACCCGTTGGGCACGTTCCAGGTCAATGCCGACGGCACCCTCCATGTGGTGCGGGCCTGCATCGGCACTGGCGTCGAGCGGCTCCTCTCAGTCACCAGCAGCGACATCTACGGCATGGTCGAACCCGAGCACTTGCCCATCACCGAAGACGCCCCCCTGAGGCCGGTCAACCCTTACGCCGCGAGCAAAGCCGCGGCCGAAATGGTGTGCATTCAGGGCTTTTTGGGCCACGGCCTCGGAGTGATCCGAGCCCGGGCCTTCAACCACCTCGGCCCTGGTCAAAGCGAGCGATTCCTTGCCCCCGCGCTGGCTGCCCGCATCGCCCGCAACGAGCAATCCGGCAACACCGCGGTCCCGGTGGGCAACCTCACAGCCCGACGCGACTTCACCGATGTGCGCGATGTGGTCCAGGCCTACCGACTCCTGGTGGTGGAAGGAGAGCCCGGTGAGGCCTACAACGTGTGCTCAGGTCGGGATGTGGCCGTGTCTGACATCGCCGAGACCCTGCTCAGCCTGGCCAAAACCCCGATGAACCTCGAGCAGGACGACCGCCTGTTCCGCCCCGTCGATCTGCCGGTGCAGCGAGGCGACAACACCAAACTCCAAAAGGCCACCGGCTGGACCCCGGCAATCGCCCTGGCCGACACCCTGGCCGACACCCTCGAGGATGCCCGCAGCCGACAAACCGGCCAAACTGGTGATCCTGATGGCTGAGCAATGGCCTCCACAAACACCATTCACCAGAGTGGCTCGGGATCCTGATGGCTGAGCAACGGCCTCGACGAGCGCTGATCACCGGCGTTACCGGACAAGACGGCTCGTATCTCGCTGAGTTCCTGCTCGACAAGGGCTACGAGGTGGTGGGTTTGGTGAGGCGGTCCAGCATGGTCAGCTTCGAGCGCATCGCCCATCTCCAGAACCAGATCACCATTGTGAGCGGCGACCTGCTCGACGAAGCCTCCCTCATCGAGGCATTGCGACAGCACCGCCCCGCCGAGGTGTACAACCTGGCCGCCCAGTCGTTTGTGCAGACCTCCTTCGGCCAGCCGGTGCTCACCGGCGAGACCACCGCTTTGGGAGTTACCCGCCTGCTCGACGCCATCCGCATCGTCGACCCGTCCATCCGCTTCTACCAGGCGTCCAGCAGTGAGATGTTCGGCAAGGTGCGGGAGGTGCCCCAAACCGAGGCGACCCCCTTCTACCCCCGGAGCCCGTATGGGGTGGCCAAGGTCTACGGCCACTGGATCACCGTCAACTACCGCGAGAGCTACGGACTTCACGCCAGCTCGGGCATCTTGTTCAACCACGAGTCCCCCCGGCGGGGCCTGGAGTTTGTGACCCGCAAGATCACCCACGCGGCGGCGACGATCTTTCTGGGCCGCCAAAGCGAACTGCGGCTGGGCAACCTCGACTCCAAACGCGACTGGGGATTCGCCGGCGACTACGTGAAGGCCATGTGGCTGATGCTTCAGCAAGACGAGCCGGGCGACTACGTGGTGTGCTCGGGAGAGACCCACTCGGTTCGGGAGTTCTGCGAACTGGCCTTCGCCCACTTGGGCATGGACTACCGCGACTTCGTGGTGATCGACGAGGCCTTCTTCCGCCCGGCCGAGGTCGACATACTGGTGGGCGATCCCAGTCGGGCAACGTCGGTGCTGGGGTGGCGCCGAGAAGTCGGATTCCAAGACCTGGTGGCCATGATGGTGGACGCCGACTTGGACCTGCTCCAAGGCAAGCTGAAGGGGATTTCTTGATTCGACCTGCCAATTGCCGGCCCAAAGGAGTCTCTTGACCCCAAGCGTGGTCACGCTGGCCGGAGGGGTGGGAGCGGCCAAACTGCTGGCTGGCCTGGTGCGGGCTCACCCGCCCGACGACCTGCTCGCAGTGGTGAACACCGCTGACGACACCGTGCTCCACGGCCTCCACGTGAGCCCTGATTTGGACACCGTGGTGTACACACTGGCCGGAGCGGTCAACCCCGACACCGGCTGGGGCTTGGCCGGGGAAACCTGGCAGGCCATGGACGCATTGGACCGCTACGGGGGAATCACCTGGTTCCGCCTCGGCGACCGAGACCTGGCCACCCACCTCTACCGCACCCATCGACTCGGCCAGGGGGCCGACCTGGCCACCGTGACCGCAGAGATCGCCGCGGCCTGGGGCTTGGAGCTGGGTGTGCTGCCGGTTACCAACGACCGCATCGAAACCCGGGTCACCACCGTGGACGAGGGTGAGATCGGCTTCCAGGACTACTTCGTGCGCCGTCGCCACGACGTGACCGTGACCGCAATCCGGGTGGCCGGATCAGAACGGGCACAGCCCGCTCCCGGCCTCATCGAGACCCTGGCCTCAGCCGCCTCGATCATCATTGCTCCCTCCAACCCCATCGTGTCCATCGGGCCGGTGCTGGAGGTGCCCGGTGTACGGGATGCGGTGGCCGCCCGCCGCGATGCGGTGGTGGCGGTTTCGCCCATCGTGGGCGGCGCCGCGCTCAAGGGCCCGGCCGACCGGCTCATGAGAGAGCTCGGCCATGCATGCTCCGTGGTGGGGGTGGCCCGCCTCTACCAAGACGTGGCCGGCACCCTGGTGATCGACGAGGCCGACGCCCACCTTGCCTGCGAGGTGGAAGCCACTGGAGTGTCCTGCATTGTGGCCCCCACCGTCATGGACGGCGTCGAGTCTGCCGCAGAACTGGCCCGCACAGTGTTGAACTGCACCGGGATCAAGGGGCCATGAAGCTCGAGATATTCGGCGTGGAGGGATTGCCGGAGATAACGGCGGGCGACGACCTGGCCAGCCTTATTTCCAACGCGGCCAACCTGGCCGACGGCGACGTTGTTGTGGTCACCCAGAAGATCGTGTCCAAAGCCGAGAACGCCATGGTATCGGTCGATCCAAACGATCCGCTCTCGCACAAGCCGGTGGTGGAGCAGGAGTCGGTACGGATCCTGCGACGCAGAGGCGATCTCGTCATCAGCGAGACCAAGCATGGATTTGTGTGCGCCAACGCCGGGGTCGACCGGTCCAACGTGGCCGCGGACGCCGCCGCGCTCCTGCCCGACGATCCCGACCGGTCGGCTCGGAGTATCCGAAACGGGATCAGGGCCAGAACCGGATTGGACGTCGGGGTGATCGTCTCCGACACCTTCGGGAGGCCGTGGCGGCGGGGAGTGGCCGACGTGGCCATCGGGGTGGCCGGGGTCCGCCCTATTCTCGATCTTCGGGGCACTCCTGATGCATCAGGCCGAGAGCTCCAAGTGACCGAAGTGGCCATTGTCGACGAGCTGGCGGCCGCGGCGGAACTGGTCATGGGCAAGGCCGAGGGCGTGCCCGTGGCCGTAATCAGGGGTGTTGACCGCGGCTGGCTCGGACCGGGCAGCATTCAAGCCGACTTGATCCGTCCCCCGGGCGAAGACCTGTTCCGCTAACCCGCCAAACAGTGATGTGGTGGTCGGGAGTGATGATGGTTCGCCCTGGGCCTGGGACCGCAGATCAAGCCCCCGCTAAACAGTGATGTGGTGGTCGGGGGTGATGATGGCCCCACTGATTTCTGCGTTCGCCTGAACCGCGCTGTAGGGAAGCAGGACAGAGTCGGCTACACGGGCACCGGCGGCAACAGTGGCGTGTTCCATTATCACCGAGTTGGTTATCTGGGCGCCGGGAGCGATTTCGGCGGTGGAGTGGATGTGAGTGCCCCCCGCGAGGGCAAGCTGGGCCTCCAGATAAGCGGCAGGAGTACCGGCGTCGATCCAAAAGCCGTCACGGGCCACGGCGTACAGCAACCCCTTCTGAACCAGGGCGGGAAAGGTCTCCCTCTCGATCGATGTCGGGCGGCCTTCGGGGATCAAGTCGAGCACCGAGGGGGCCAGAACGTACATCCCGGCGTTGATCCACCGGCTGGGGGCCTCGTCGGCGGGCGGCTTCTCAACGAAGGCCTGGACCCGGCCATCGGGATCGCACACCACGACTCCGTAGCGGGACGGGTCCTCCACCGGGATCAGGGCGATGGTGGCTGCCGCGCCGCTGCCGCTATGGGCGTCGAGCAGGTCGGCCAGCGGAAAGTCGCTGATCACGTCGCCGTTCACGGCGACGAATGTGTCTTGGACATCGGCCATGCGGGCGGCGAAGGCGATGGCCCCCGCGGTGTCCAGGGGCTCGGGCTCCACCGCGTAGAACATCTCCACCCCCGCACAGCGATGCTGGGGATACGCGGCTTCGAAGGCGTCTGGCCGATATCCCAGCGAGAGCACCGCTCGGGTGATCCCCTGCTGTCCGAGCCTTCCCACCACGTGCTCGATCATGGGCCGGTCCACCACCGGCAGCATCTGTTTGGGCCGAGTCAGGGTCAGGGGCCGAAGCCGGGTGCCGAAGCCGCCGACCAGAACAACCGCGTCCACTAGGGGTCTTGCACTCCGGCGCCCGGGACGTTTTCTCCGAGGTTGTCGTCGAACTGAACCGGCCCCTCGGGCTGAGAGAGGTCAGCCACCAGCGATGGCGACACTCCGAGCAGATCGTTGATGGTGGGGGGCAGCGGCACCACGGCGTCTCGAGGGGCCAGGGCGATGGTGAAGGCCTCGCCGTCCTTCTTGAAGCGAACATTGTCGAAGTCCGAGTAGATCCGCTCGTCGGGCTCGGAGGCTATTGCGGTGAGCGCATTGGACCAGCGCACGATCTGCATCACCGCCGGCTGCCCGTCGCATACCGCATCCACCGCGCTGATCACGCCGAACTCAGTGGCGGTGATGGCGTTCTCGTCCATCCTCACGAACATCGCCTCGAAGAACTTGCCCATGACGGCGTCATTGCCGGTGGCGTTGGCAGTGAACGGGTGAATGTGGATCACCCCGTCGGCGTGGGAGTGGATGCCCTCGGGGTCGTAGGGATAGCCCTGGCTGTTTCGCCGGCCCTCGAATACGGGCTGGTGGGCGCCGCCGCCGTCGGTGCAGTCCCACACCGTGTAGGCAGAGTGCCAGTGGTCGCTGAGGCCGGGACGGGCCTCTTCATCGCGCTGGGTGCGGGCAATGGCCACCACCGCAATGCCGATCAGGATGATGAGCACCACCACGGCGGGAAAGCCGATGAGCCGACGCTGCTGTCCGACCCCGCCCATCGCCGCGGCCCGCGCCACCTTTCGAGAACCAGAGGCTCTTGCCACGGCTCAACAGGCTACCGGCCCGATTGTGCGATCAGCGCATCAACCGCCGGAACAGCTCCAAGTACTGCCCGGCCACTTCCTGGAGCCCGGCGGCCTGCTCGGCATAGGCCCGGCCCCGCCGCCCCATTTCAGCCAGTCCATCGGGATCATCGGCCATCCGGGCCACCGCAGCACAGAAAGCGTCGACGTCTTCGGGGTCAACCGTGGTGCCCGCTCCAGAGGCGTCCAGCAGCCTCTCCACCTCGCTGCCCCGATCCACGCTGGCCAGCACCGGGCGGCCTGCGGCCAGCACCGAGTACACCTTGGAGGGCACGCTGGTGGTTCCGAGTCCGGCCCGCAGCAGCACCAAGTGCAGATCAGCGGCCGCCAGCACTTCCGCCAACCGCTCGGGCGGCTGCCAGCCCACCAGGTGCAGGGTGTCGAGGCGCTGGGCCGCGGCCGCCACTGCCGAACGGGCCACGCCGTCGCCGTTGACCACAAAGTGAACGTCGGTTCGCCCCTGGCCCGCGAGCCGTTCGGCGGCTGCAATCACCAGCTCCAAGGGTTGGGAGTGGCCCAGATTCCCGGCGTACATCACCACGGTGGCTTCGCCGTCGCCCAGCTCCAATTCGGCCCGATACCGGTTGTGCCGATCCGACGGGGTGATGCGGTCTGCGTCAGCCGCATTGGGGATCACCACCACCTTGTCGGGGTCTACCCCGGGGGCCAGCTTGGCCCGCACGTTGGCGGCCATTCCCTCCGACAGCACACTCACGGCCGCGGCCCGCCGATACACCCAGCGCTCCAGCCGGCCGGCCGCGGCCGCCACCCTGGCGTTCTGCAAGACACCGGTGTCCACCGCCGCGTCGGGAAACACGTCTTGCACGTTGAACACCAGGGGTACACGGCCCCGCCAGGCGGCCGCCCACCCCGCGGCGCCCAGCGTGAGCGGGGGCGACATGGCGAACACCACGTCGCAGCGGCCCGCCGCCATCACGGCATCGACGCCGGCCAGCGCAGTGAACCCGGCAAACGACGCCGCCCGGGCCGCCAGCCGCCTCTTGTCGGCGGGAAACGGATGCCAGCGCCTGATCCGACCCCACGGCTCCTGCTGGGTGCGCACCAGCCGCCCCGCCCATCCGCCTGCAACTGCATGGTCTCGATACCACGGGAGGCTGGTGACGACCTCCACCCGATGGCCCCGGACCGTCCACTGCTCGCAGATGGCGGTCATCACCTCCCCGGTGGGAGCGGTGTCGGGCGCATAGTGCGGACACAGCACCAGGATCGAGAGCGGCGCCGTCATCCCGCCACCCTGGCGTACAGCCCGCAGAGCTCTGCCCCCGGGTCGAGGTCGGCCAGCTCCCGAACTCTGGACCTGCCCGCCGCGCTCAGCTCGTGACGGGCATCGGCATCAACCACCAGCTGGCCGATGGCGTCAGCCCACTGGTCCTCGTCGTCAGGATCCAGAAGTCGCCCGCCTGCTCCCACCACCTCCGGTAGCGCCCCCGCGTCGGCGGCCACCACCGGGCAACCGCGGGCCATGGCCTCAACCACAGGAAGGCCGTAGCCCTCATAACGAGACGGGAAAACCATGGCCACTGCCTGCCGGAACAGGCCGTCGAGCACTGCTCTGGGTATACGGCCCAACCGGTGCCATTTGCTCCCCACCCCCAGCTCGTGGGCCAGATTGTCCAGCTTGGCGTCACGCGGGCCGGGCCCTCCCGAGGCCACCAGCGCCACATCCACTCCATCGGCGGCCAGCCGGGCCAACGCCCTCAGCAACACCTCGTGGTTCTTGTGGGGGTAGGCCACGGCCGGATAAAGCACGAATGGGTGGGATAAGTCCGGCTCTGCCGCGGCCAGCGGCATCTCCGAAGCACCCGAGGAAGCCTCCACCGGTGCGGGGAGCACCACTACCCGCTCGGGGTCAACGCCGAGGCGCTCCACAAGGCGACTCCGGCAAAACTCGCTCACGGTCACAACCACCTCTGCCCCGCGCACCGACCGCGGCAGCATGGTCTTCAAGTACAGCCGCTTGATCCAACTGAATCGCTTGGGATGGTCCAACGGCTGCAAATCGTGGATGGTCACGATTGCCGGGCGCATGCCCATCCAGGGCACGGTTCCCCCGAAATGGTGGACCAATGCGATTCCCCGGCGGCGGCATTGTACTGCCAGCCAGGAGTTCTCCATCAGCACCCGCAGCGGTCGGCTCTTGCCCACCGGCGATTTCACCACCTCGTGGCGCTCCGCCAGCGCCGGGTGGGCCTCGGCGAAGCCAGGCGGGCCGAACAAGGTCAAACGCACCGGAGAATCCGACGGGATGGCCGAGAGCATCCTGACCGCGTAGTCCTCGGTGCCCCCTACCCGGCCCGACCGCAGCCACAACAGGTTCACGCCCACGTACACCGTCGAGTCAGGCAAGGCATCCGAGCCCATCAGCCAGCCAGGTCCCGATAGACATCCAACAGCCCCTCAGCAGTGCGCTTCCAGGTGAACTCAGTCAGCGCCCGCTCTCGGCCCTGTGAGCCCAGACAAGCCGCAGAAGCCTCGTCGTCGAGAACACCGGCCAGGGCGTCGGCGATCTCCTCCGGCCGGGTGGGATCCACCAGCACTCCCGCCGCACCGGCCACCTCGGCAGTGGCCCCCGTCGCCGACGTCACCACCGGCGTCTCCTGCACCATCGCCTCCAGCACCGGCAGGCCGAAGCCCTCGGTCAGGCTCGGATAACACACCGCTTGGGCGGCCCTCATCAGCGCCCGCTTGTCGGCCTCGGCCACAAACCCCAAACGGCGAATCCGCGGCCCCGAGGAGGCCAGGGCGCCGTCCAGCTTTGATTTCGACTCAGCCAGATCGCGGTCGAGGTTCGACTTCCAACCCGTCGGGCCCACCAACACCAACTCCTCGGCCCTTTGACCCAGCAACTGCCACGCCTCCAACAAGCCGGCCAAGTTCTTGCGGGGCTCTTCCGTCCCCACCCAGAGCACGAACCGGTCGGCCAGATGAAATCGCTGTCGCACTTCCTCGGCCTCCGGTGACGGCACCAAGCGGTCATCAGCCCAGTAGGGAACGATGCGCACCCGGTCGGCGTCGATCCCGGCCCGCACGCAGTCATCCGCCGTGTGCTGCGACGGGCACACCACGATGTCGGCTTCGTCGCGGGTCAAGTTCAGTGACTGGGCGAAAAACCGCAGACCTCGTGGTGTGAAGTGATCGGGATGGCGCAAGAACGCCAAGTCGTTGACCGTCACCGCCAACGGAGCAGTCCGAGGGGGCACCGCCATGCCGGTGGCGTGAATGGCGTCCACCCGGCCGACCGCCCGCGGCACCGAAGGCCGACGCATGTGGTGCCAGCACCAGTACAGCCCGGCCCGAGGCAACGGCAGAGCAGCCACCGGGATTCCGGGAGCGAACGGCTCCTCAGGAGGACTCCGGTGCCAGGCCGAAACCCCCACCATCTCGGGAGGCGCCGACAGCCGCCCCAGAGCCTCTACACACCCGAGCGCGGCCGTCGCCGTTCCCCCCGGCACCCGATGCCAGCACTGCTCCAGCGTGATCGCTACTCGCACTGCCCCGATTCTGCCAGTCCGAACCCAACAAGCACGCCGCGGACCACTAGTCTGAGAACCGATGAGCGGCTTCTGGGCAGGCAAGCGGGTTCTGGTCACCGGAGGCACCGGGTTCTTGGGCCAGGCGGTTTGCCGACTGCTCAACCAGGCCGAGCCCGCCTTGCTGGCCGCCCCCTCCAGCGCCGACTACGACCTGCGCAGCGCCACAGACACGCAGCGGCTGCTCGCCGACGTCCAGCCCCATGCAGTGATCCACCTGGCCGCCCGGGTAGGGGGCATCGGCGCCAATCAGGAGAGGCCCGCCGATCTCTACCTCCACAACCTGCTGATGGGCACCAACGTCATCGAGCAGTGCCGATTGGCGCAGACCGATCGCCTCGTTGTGGTGGGCACCATCTGCTCGTACCCGAAGTACACGAAGGTGCCGTTCTCCGAAGACTCGTTGTGGGCCGGCTACCCCGAGGAGACCAACGCCCCCTATGGGGTGGCCAAGCTGGCCCAGCTCGTGCAGCTTCAGGCCAACCGCGAGCAATATGGCCAGCAGGGCATATATCTGATGCCCACCAACCTCTATGGCCCGGGCGACAAGTTCCACCCATCGGTGTCCCATGTGATCCCCGCGCTCATCAAGAAGTGCGTGGATGCCATTGAGGCCGGCCAAGACAGCATCGAGGTCTGGGGCACGGGCACGGCCAGCCGGGAGTTCCTCTATATGGACGACGCGGCCAAGGGCATCCTGTTGGCGGCCGAGCACTACCGGGGCGCAGAGCCGGTCAACTTGGGGGCAAACCAGGAGATCGCCGTCAAAGAGCTCGTGGAGGATGTGGCCGAAGTCACCGGTTTCACCGGCCGGATCGAGTGGAACTCCTCCCGGCCCGACGGCCAGCCCCGCCGCTGCGTGGACCCCAGCCGGGCCAAGAGGTTGTTCGGCTTCGAGGCCTCCACCCCCTTCGCCGAGGGGTTGCGCCGCACCTACGAGTGGTACTTGGCCAACCGTCAGGAGGCCGAGTCCCGAGGGCTTTCCAACACCGCTTCGTAGTCAGCACCCACCACCAGTTCCACATCGGCGCCGGCGATTCCCGTCACCTGCTGAAGAATCGGCGCGGGCTCGATGAAGCGGGCCAAAGTCGTCGCCTGCTCCGCGGCGGCCTCGGTGTGGCGGATAGCGGTTCTGGCCACATCGAACCGGTCGGCGTTGCCCCGGTCCACCACGGAGAACCCGACCCGTTCCAACTCCGCCTCCACTCCGGCCACGGTGCCCGACGAGGTGCCGTTTAGAATCCGCACCCGCACACTGGCCAGGCTCCCGGCCCGGAAGAACTCCAGCACCGACTGGGCGTCGTTCTCCAGCAGCAGCACCTGTTTGCCGTCGATGGTGGCGTCAACCACCGGCAGCTTGTACCGCTCTATTTGGTCCACGGAAAACGACCGGAACTCGTCGCCGAGACCTACGAGCTGGCCCACCGTGATGCGATCATCGAGTGTGATGCTGGGGTTGTCGTCGTCGAGAAGATCGCCGGCCACCCGACGGAGGTTGAGCGGATTGCGGATGCCCTTCTCCACCGCCCGTTTGAGGGTGGCCACCATGAACTCCTGCTGGCGCTGGTTGCGCTCCAAGTCGTTCCACACGCCAAGCCGCACCCAGTCGCCGTCATTGGCCGGATTGCCTCCCGGGGCCACTGTCAGCGGCCGGCGGGTTCGCACATAGGCCAGCGCGGTGTCGGCATCGAGGGTGACCACGCCCGTCTGCTCGATCCGCAACCCCAGCGAGTCGTCTCGGATGGGCTGGGCGATCTCCACCGGCACCCCGTCCACCGTGTTCACGATTCGCAGGAATCCGGCGAAGTTGATCTCCACGTAGTGGTGAACGGGCACACCGAGGTATTCCGACACGGTCTCGATCAAGGCACCGGGCCCGCCGATGCCCCGAGCGGCGTTCACCCGCTCGCTCCATCCTTTGTCGGCGATCGGCACCCAGAGGTCGCGGGGAATCGACAGCATGGCCACCCGGTCAGCCTCGGGGTCGATGCGCACCAGGATCACCGAATCGGTCAGCAGCGAGTTGACGTCCCGATCGATGTGGATAGGGCTATCAGGGTCGATTCCAGAGGCGTTGTCTATCCCCACCAGGAGAAAATTCAGGGCTTCTGCGCCGGGGGGTTCCGCGGAGTCGACCGAGGTTTCCTCCGATGCGCCCACCAAGGTCACCGGCGCTCCCACCAGGTCCAGCGACAGCCCCACCGACACCCGGGGAATCTGGCTCACCTGCGACTTCACCATGCCCAGACCAACCGCCCCGCCCACCGCGGCCACAAACACCAGCAGCCCGAACAGCACCACCAGCAGCTGCCACCGAGTTCTCCGGCGTGCTCCGCGCCGACGACCGCGCCTCATTGCCCGCCAGTGTAAGAGCGTGCGCCAGCAATCTTGTCGCGCTACTGCTTGTCCCAGCGGTTGCTGGGATTTGGCGAATGCGAAGCCGCACGCGCCCCGCCACTAAGTACACTGCACCCGATGGAGGTGGCGGCTGTGGCCGTGGTGGGACACCATCTGTGTTCCAGGTTGGCCGATGTCACCGACGACTTGGGGGCATTGGAGTCCAAAGGCTTTTGGGCGGTGGCCATAGATTTCCACGGCAAGGCGGTGTGCGCCCGCTTCGACTCGGTTCGCCCGGCCCGCCCCTGGAAAGGCCGCCCCTGGAAGGGGGTCCCGGCCGACACCTGGAGAAGCTCGCTGAACCAATCCGATTTCACCTCCGGGGTCTCGGCTATCCGGGAGATGATCGCCGCCGGCAACGTCTACCAGGTGAACCTCACCCGCCACCTGAGCGCACCGCTCATCGACCCCGATACCGACATCGCCGCGTTGGGGGCAGCGCTGGCTGAAGGAAACCCCGCACCATATGCCGCTGTGCTGCGCCTACCCGACCACGGCGTACACATTGCCTCGGCCTCGCCCGAGCGCTTCTTGGTGCGCAATGGCCGATGGGTGGAATCGTCTCCCATCAAAGGCACCGCCGCCCACCCGTCGGGGCTGACCCCCAAGGACCAGGCTGAAAACCTCATGATCGTAGATCTGGTGCGCAACGACTTGGGGCGGGTGTGCGAATACGGCACGGTGAGCGTGCCCGCCCTGTTCTCCCTGGAGCATCACCCCGGCCTGGTGCATCTGGTGAGCACCGTGCGGGGGCGAATGGCCCGCGGCTGCGGATGGCCGGAGCTGATCGACGCCACCTTCCCCCCGGGGTCGGTAACCGGCGCTCCCAAGCTGGCCGCCCTCAACGCCATCTATGCGTTGGAGCCGCAACCGCGGGGGGTGTACTGCGGCGCGGTGGGGTGGGTGGACGCCGACCGCCAGCGGGGCGATTTGAACGTGGCCATCCGCACCTTGTGGATCGAGGACGAGCACATCCACCTCGGCACCGGAGGCGGCATCACCTACGACAGCGACCCCGAGGACGAGTGGCAGGAAACCGAGCTGAAGGCCAAGCGGCTGCTGGCCGTGGCCACCGGGGAGTACGTGCTCTAGTGACGGCCCGCATCGTGTGGATCAACGGGGATCTGGTTCCGGAGGACGAGGCCCGGATCTCGCCCTTCGATCACGGATGGCTGGTGGGCGATGCCGTATTCGAGACCCTGGTCATTGTGCGGGGAATGCCATTCGCCGCTCGCCGCCACCTGGAGCGGCTGGCCTATTCGGCCGAGCACCTGGGGGTGGCGGTTCCCGACGCCGATGTGCTGCGGGAGGCCATGATCGCGGTGGCCGGCGCCAACGGGCTCCAAGAGGGTCGTCTGCGGGTCACCATCAGCAGCGGCACCGGGCCATTGGGCAGCAGCCGGGGCGACAGCCCGCCGACCGCCACCGTGGCCGCCACTCCCCAAGCCCCCTGGCCCGCCACCGTGGCGGTGGCCACCGTGGACTGGACCATCAACGAGCGCGGCCCTCTGGCCGGCCTCAAAACCGTGTCCTACGGCGCCAACGTGCGGGCGCTGGCCGACGCGAAGACTGCCGGCGCCAGCGAGGCCATCTTCGCCAACACGCAAGGACAGCTCTGCGAGGGAACCGGAAGCAATGTCTTCCTCGCCCACAAGGGCCAGCTCATCACTCCCACCCTCGCCTCAGGATGCCTGGCCGGGGTCACCCGCCAGCTCGTGATCGAGCTGACTGGCGCGGTCGAGCGAGACGTGCCCCTCGAAGCGCTGGCCGCGGCCGAGGAGGCGTTTCTCACCTCCACCACCCGCGACGTTCACCCCATCCACACCGTCGACGGCCATCCCCTTCCCGCCGCCCCTGGCCCCCGCACTCAAGCCGCCGCCCGCGCCTTCGCCCGCCTCAAGGCCGCGGAGATCGACCCCTAGCGGTTCCGCCCAGCCATCTACCGGCGCCGCAGGTGTACAACGTCGCCCACCACAACCCTGGCCCCGCCTTCCATCACCAACCCCCCTCCTTCATCCAAATCCTCGGCCAGTCCCTCCAGCACGCTTCCGTCACCAAGCTGCACCGACACTTGCCGGCCCAAGGTGGCCGACTCTCGGCGGGCCGCAGCCACCAGCGCCGCCTGGCCGCTGGGCATCTCGATTCCGTCCATCCACTGCGAGAAGCCGGCCAATACCCCGGCCAGCAACTCCTTTCGATCGACCGCCGCGCCGCACACGTCTTCCAAGTCCACCGCGGTGTCAGCCACCTCGGGGGGTGTTGCTCCGGTCCGCACGTTGAGCCCCATGCCCACCACCACGGCCTCCAGCCGATCTCCAGTCACCACCGACTCGGCCAGCACCCCAGCCAGCTTGCGGTCGGCCACCACCAGGTCGTTGGGCCATTTCAAACCGGGGCGCACCCCGGCCAGCGAATCGCAGGCCTCCACCGCTCCCAACGCCAGCGCGGTGGTCACCAGGTGGGCTCGCGCCACATCGATCCTGGGCCTGGTGAGCACCGAGAACAATAGGCTCGACTCCGGCGCGGCACTCCAGCTGCGCCCCCGCCTCCCCCGACCCGCGCTCTGGTACTCGGCCGCCAATACCGCATTCGCCTCGGCCCCTTGACGGGCCGCGGCCAGCAAGTCGGCGTTCGTCGAGCCGGTCTCATCCACCCACTGGATTTGGAAGTCGGTCACTTCGCTCCGTCCCATTTCGCCCCGCCATTATTCGCGTGATCGCGAGACTCTCTGCCACCATATTGCCGTGTTGTCCAAGGTATTGGTGGCGAACCGGGGGGAGATCGCCGTTCGAGTGATCCGGGCCTGCCGGGAGTTGGACATAGCCACGGTGGCGGTGTACTCCGACCTCGACCGCAGCGCCCTCCACGTTCGCATGGCCGATGAGGCCCATGCCCTCGGCGGCCAGACCGCAGCAGAGAGCTACCTCAACACCGAGGCCATCCTCGACGTCATCGAGCGCACCGGCGCCGACGCCGTCCACCCTGGCTACGGATTCTTCTCGGAGAACGCCGACTTCGCCCGGGCCATCACCGCCCGGGGGGTGGCGTTCATCGGCCCCAATCCCGAGGCCATCGAGGTCATGGGCGACAAAATCTCCGCCCGCCAGGCCGCCGAGCGGGTAGGGGTGAGCGGCGTCCCCGGCACCACCGACCTCATCACCGATCCCGAGCAGGTGCGGGCCTTCGGCGCCGAGCACGGCTACCCGGTGGCCATCAAGGCAGCCTACGGCGGCGGCGGCCGGGGCATGAAGGTGGTGGCCGACGAGAGCGCGGTGGAAGAGGCCATCGAGTCGGCCCAGCGGGAGGCGCTGAGCTACTTCGGGCGCGACGAGATCTACATGGAGCGCTATCTGGAGCAGCCCCGCCACGTGGAGGTGCAGGTGCTGGCCGACAGCCACGGCAACTGCGTGTACCTGGGCACTCGTGACTGCTCAGCCCAGCGCCGCCACCAGAAGCTGATCGAGGAGGCCCCCGCGGCCGGCATCGGCCCCGAAGTCCTGGCCGCCATGGGCGAGGCCGCGGTAAAGGTGGCCCAGGGCTGCGACTACGTGAACGCCGGCACGGTGGAGTTCCTGTATGAGGACGGCCAGTTCTACTACTTGGAGATGAACACCCGCCTCCAAGTGGAGCATCCGGCCACCGAGCTCGTCACCGGGATCGACCTGGTGGAGCAGCAGATCAAGGTGGCCTCCGGCGAGCCCCTGCCGTTCACCCAGGACGAAATCGAGATATCCGGCCACGCCATCGAAGTGCGCATCAACGCCGAGGACCCCGCCGAGGGCGCCTTCCTGCCGTCACCGGGGCCGATCACCGGCCTGCGGGCGCCCAGCGGGTACGGAACCCGTTGGGACGGGGGGTACGAGGCGGGAGATGAGATCAGCCAGTTCTACGACAATCTGGTGGGCAAGCTGATCTGCTGGGGCCGAGATCGGCCCACTGCCATTGCCCGCACCCTGCGGGCCCTCGACGAGCTCGAAGTGAGCGGGGTGGCCACCACCATTCCCGCCGACAGGGCCATCCTGGCCCACCCCGATTTCGCCGCCCTCACCCACTCCACCAAGTGGGTGGAGGAGACGCTCGACCTGACCGGAGTCAAGAGCGCCCCGGCCGGCCCCCCCTCCGACACCGAGCCCCTGGTGCAGCGGGACATCGACGTGGAGGTCAACGGCCAGCGCTATTCGGTGAAGATGTGGGTGCCGGAGACCGCCTCTGCCCCATCCGCCGCCCCCGCATCGGGCGGCGCCAAGCGCCCCAAGCGAGCCGCCGCCAGCAAGAGCGGGGGCAGCGCGGGCAGCGGCGAGGTGACCGTGCCCATGCAGGGCACCATCGTCAAGGTGATGGTGGCTGCGGGCGACACGGTGGAGGCCGGCGATCCCATCGTGGTGCTCGAGGCCATGAAGATGGAGAACAACGTGTGTGCCGAGAAGTCCGGCACGATAGCGGAGGTCCGGGTGTCCGAGGGCGACTCGGTGGGCGGCGGCGACGTAGTGGCGGTTATCGGATAACCCGCACGCGGCGCCCGGTGTCGGCCCGGCCCGCACGCCGGTAGCATCGATCACGCTTCATGGTCGATTCCCAACCGCTTTCGCAGGCCAATACCTCGATCGTCATTCCCAGCGCCGGCCACCTCCAGCCTGACGCCGACGCCTCCATGCTCCAGCGCTGCCTGGACACGCTCACCCTGCTCGATCCGCCGCCCGCGGAGGTGATCGTGGTGGTGGGCGACGAATTCCAGGGCGAGCCGCCTCAGCAGACCGCCGGCCTGCCCCTGCGAGTTGTCCACCGGGGCCCGGGGCCCTTCGACTTCTCCCGGGCCGTGAACTGCGGCGTGCTGGCCAGCCGCGGCGAGCTGGTTCTGATGCTCAACGACGACATAGAGGCAGAAACCGGCGACTGGCTGGGAATAATGGCCGCCCATCTCAGCGATCCGAGCATCGGCGCCGTAGGGGCCGCCCTGCTGTATCCCGACCGGTCGATCCAGCACATCGGCATGGAGTTCGACGGTGCTCATCCCATCCACTCGTTCCGGGGATGCCAGCAGTCCGAAGCCGCCGCGGGCGGCGGCGACGGGGCTCGCGATGTGATCGGCGTCACCGGGGCCTGTCTGTTGGCCCGACGCCGGGATCTGCTGGCGGTGGGCGGGATGTCGCTGGAGTTCCCCGCCTCCTACGGCGATGTCGATCTGTGCCTGCGGCTCATCCGTTCGGGGCTGCGGGTGGTGGTGGCGCCCGCCGCCACCCTCATCCACCACGAGAGCGCCAGCCGGGAACCGGTCATAGAGTCCTGGGAGTGGGAGAGGTTCGTCTCCCGCTGGGGCGAGCCGCCCCACCGGGGGCCACTCCCTGCCAATTCCGAATCCGACCGCAACTACGATTCAGCCATGACCGCCGATCAGGTGGATGGCGAGGATCGCGATCAGCTCCGCCATGAACTCCTCAACCTGCGCGACCGGGCCCTCGGCGCCGAAGCGCGCAACCAGTTCCTAACGAACCGCGTCGCCCACCAAGACGACCAGATTGCCGAACTGGAAGGCCGGGTGGCCGAGCGGGACACCCGCATAGAGGAGTGGAAAAACCGGGTGGCCGAGCGGGACACCCGCATAGGCGAACGAGATGCCCGTATCGCCGAGCGGGACCTGCGCATGGCCGAGAAGGACGCCCGCATCGCCGAGCTCGAGGCCGATAACCTCCGGTTGCACGAGGACTTGGCCCGACCGGCCATCATCCGGCTTGCTCGCCGTCTAGTCCCAGGATCGGGCCGGCATGAGCGAGCTTGACCTCAGACAGGTCGGCGCGGAGATCGAGGCTGATGCCGACAAGCGCCGCCGCCAAGACCGGGAGATCGCCCAGCTTGAACACGACATAGAGCAGGCTTGGGCCGACATCGCCGAGTCCGAGTCTTCTCGGCACGTCATCGACGAAGACGGCGATTTCTTGAACCAGGCCGCCAATCTGGCCGCGCTCGACCCCCATGTCCCGATCGGATCGCGCCGGGGACTCCGCGGCGTCAAGTGGCTTGTCCGCAAACTGTCCTACTGGTATGCCCGCTTTCTCACCGACCAGTTCAACGTGTTCGCCGGAGTGCTGATCCGGCACCTGCGCGACGTCGAAACCCGAATGGGCCGCCTGGAAGGCGCGGCCGGCTATCTGGGCGACGGCACCGTTCCGGCCGGCTTCGGTGTTGTCAGCAGTCCTCCTGAGCCCTCGGCCGAAGTGGTGTCCCAAGCCGCCGGCTTGGCGGGCTCGGGGCCGTGTCTGGTGCTGTCCGGGGGGGAAGGCGCCATCGTCGAGGCCATCAGCGGGCGGGGCATCAGCGCCCACGGCGTCGAACAAGACCCCGACCGGGTCCTCACCGGACTCCGCCGTCGCATCGACATTCGAGCGGGCGGCGTGCTCCCCCATCTGGTGGGCGCTGAGGACGGGGAATTCGGCACGATTGTCCTCACCGGGCTGGTGGAGACCCTCCCGCTCAGAGACCTGGTTGGAATGGTCAACCAGGCCAGCCTGAAGCTGAAGAAAACCGGCCGGATCGTGGTGGCAGTGGCCGACCCCGCAACCCGGGCCCGGGTTGATGCCGAGCTGGGCTCGGGGCTGGGCATCTCGCCGGTCACCTGGCGGCATCTGTTGGAACAGGCCGGCTTCGACGCCAGCCTGGAGCCCTGCTCCGACTCCCGCATCACCGAGATAGTGGTCGCCCAGCGCCCCGCCCCGCCGAGCCGGCCATGAGCCCTGCTCCGACTCCCGCATCACCGAGATAGTGGTCGCCCAGCGCACCGCCCCGCCGAGCCGGCCATGAGCCCCACCGTAGACCTGTTGATCCCGCAGATGGCTACGGGAGACTCCACCAGCAACCACACCCGGCTGATCCAGCAACTCCTCGAAGATAAGGGGTTTGAGACTCGTGTCGTGGTAGAGCGCAAGAGCCGGTCCGATGGCAGCGATCTGTCGGTGGAGAAGTGGAGGGGCGACGCCCGCGTCTCGATTCTCCAGCACTCCATCGGGTCGGAGGTCGCTCAGTTCGTGATCCGGAAGAAGACGCCGGTAGTGCTCAACTACCACAACATCACCCCGGCCAGTTACTTCCAGTCGTGGCAGCCCGAACTGGCCAAGAGCGTCCAGCGAGGACGCCAGCAGCTCGGCCAACTGGCCCGGCTGACCCGTCGAGGGATCGCCGACTCGGAGTTCAACGCCCGGGAGCTGAGGGACTTGGGCATCGACGATGTGGTGGTCGCCCCCGTGCTGTGGAAGCTGGGCAGCGACGTGCCGCCGTCTGAGCCGGGCGACAGCACCGACATCGACGGCGGGGGGACCGTGCTGTTCGTCGGCCGGCTGGCCCCCAACAAGTGCCAGCACGATCTCATCGCCGCCTTCGCGGTGCTGTCGCGGTTCCGCCCCCAGGCCAGGCTGGTGCTCGTGGGACAGGCCTCTCCTCCCCAATACCTGCACTCTTTGAAGAGCCTCGCTCGCCGCCTCGGCGTCCACGGTCGGGTGGTGTTCGCCGGCAAGGTATCCGACAAGAACCTCCTCCAGTGGTACCAGCTTTCCGATGTGCTGGCCTGCACATCGGAGCACGAGGGATTCGGTGTGCCCCTGGTGGAGGCCATGGCCAACGGCCTGCCCGTGGTGGCCTACGACGCGGCCGCGGTGGCCGAGACGGTCCAGGATGCCGGCATCGTGATACGCGACAAGCGGCCCGTGACCATGGCCCTGGCCCTCCACCGAGTGCTGAGCGACGGTCAGCTTCGCCAGAGCCTGCGCGACCGCGGCGTCACCTCGGCCCAGCGGTTCGACATCTCTGTCACCCGCGAGCAGATGTGGATCGCCCTCAAAGACCTGGTTGAAGTCGAGGACTGATCCTGGCGGGCAGCCTCAGCGCCGGCCGAAGCCCCTCATCAACCCGGCGATCTTGTTGTGGACCCGCTCCCGCCAAGCCACCCGGGCCAATCGGGCTTGGGCCTCGGCCAGCTCAGACTGGAGCTGCGTCAGCCGAGCGTCGGCTTGCGCCAGTCGAGCATGGACCTGCTCCAAGCCCACCGCCGTCTCGTGCTGCCCCGACAGCTGGGCCAGCAGCTCTTGTTGCCGGTGGACCAAGTGCTCCATGCGGCGGTAGGGGGCCATAGGCGACACCAACCGGTCCATCCGGGACCGGGACCCCGCATCGTGCAGTTCGGCCAACCTCGCCGCCGGCTGGCGGTAGACCAGACCCATCAGCTCGCCTTCAGCCTGCCTCCACCGGCTGAGCAGGTCGTCGTCGATGTGTTCGCCGATCAATCCGCCGAGATGGGCCACCAGGCGGTCGTTGCTCCAGGTCACCGGCCAGGGCAGATGGCAGCGGGCGCTCAGCAGGGCGGAGACCGTCTTCCACAGTCCTCTCACCACCGCCAGCCGAACATCCACTCCCCCGGCGGCCACCCATTCCCGGTCCACGAACTTGGGGCCGTCGGCAGTCATCACAAAGTTGTCAGGCCCGGAATCCAGCCACACCGGGGGCAGCGCCCGGTGGGCATCGGCGGGCAGATAGGGATGGGGCTCGGCAACCGATTCGATCGGAGTCTCCCGAGCAGCCAGCTCGGCCCGCCAGACCCGCAACAACTCGGCGAATCCGTCGGTATCGCTTTCCCGGGCGCAGTCCAGGAGACACTGCTCGAGGTTCCGGCCCCGGTAGTAGGGCTCCTCGGACACCTCCACCTGCCCGAGCCACCCGTCGAGATCACCGGCCCTGTCGTCGGCCAGCAGACTGCGCCTCACCACCAGACCCTGGTCCGAACCCACCACCACGGCCTGCTGTCTCCAGCGCCGCCGTCGATCCGGGGCCACCCGCCAGGCCAACGACCGCTGGTCAACCCGCCCTGCCACCGCTTCTTTGCTCCGACCGGCGACAACCAGAAAAGAGTTGGCCACATCGGGCCCCAAACCCGCCGTCAGCAGCGCTCGGTGGGCGGCCCGCTCATCGGCAACCACCACCGGACGGGCATATTCACTGCTGGTGGGGTGGCCCACAATCTGGTCGACCATGTCGGCGCCATCGGGCTGGCCATAGATCTCCTCGGCCAGCACCGCGGTGGGCAGCTTGTAGTCGGGAAACGGGTACAGCCACTTCTGGGCGCCCAACCCGGCGTCGGCCAGCATCTCGGCCAGCTCCCGCCGCGACCAGGTGGTGGGCTCCCCGTCGCGGTAGCCCTCCCAGCCCACCCAGGGCAGCCCCAGATGGTCTTCGGGAAATCCCAGGAGGTACTTGAGTCCGAGCCGGTTCTCAATGGCCAACACCACCACTCCGCCGGGAGCGAGGGCATCCACCGCCCGGCTGAGAAGGGCTGCGGGCCCGCCTCCCCCACCCTGGCCGGTGCCGGCATATTCCAGCACTCCCACCAACAGAACCACGTCGTAGGCCTCGCGCCCGCCGTCGCCCAGCGCGTCCAGCGGTCCGCACAGAACATCCACGTCCTGAAGTCCGGCACAGCGATGGGCGATCAGCTCGGCTCGGGCGGCACTGCCCTCCACCGCGGTCACCGCCGCCCCCCGGTCGGCGCAGATCCGGGTGTTGACCCCCGAGCCCGCCCCCACGTCCAGCACCCGGTCACCGGGGCCGATGGCCACCGGGGCCAACAAAACGGCCCGTTCCGGCGCCAGGTGATAGGCGGTGGGCCAATCGTGTATCGCCGAGGCCAGCTCATCCGACCCCACTCGGCGGTCTTCCGCGGCTCGCAGCATTGCCAGCAGCTCGTCCTCAGCCCCGTCGGCATAGGGCAGCGCGTCGCCGATCATGGCTATAGGCGAAGGCTCAGCGCTCATCGGCACATCCCTGATCGGCTCAGGCTCCGGCCCGCCAGTCGCCCTCCAGGTTCAACAGCCCGTTGGCCTGCGGGTCGGGCTCACCGGAAATCTGGAGCCAGAACTCCCGGGCTCGGCGGTCATAGAGAAACGAGGCGTCAGAATCCTGCACGGCGGCGTTGACATGAAACGCCCCCGAGCGGAACGGGATGCGGAGCAGGCGAAACTCCACCCACCCCTCGCCGTCCACCTTGCCCGGTCGGAACCCGTCGGCGTGGGAGCGGGGGCCGGCCAGATGGAGGTTGTTGTGGTCGTAGAACCCCAGTGAGAACACCGGGTCTTCAACCGGCTCCGAGGCGGAGTAGTGGATGCGCACGACCAGCGGATCGCCCGACGCGAAGGACTTGGGCCGGTGACCGGCCCCATCGAAGAACTCCAGGTTCGTGATGCGCAACGGCGTCTCCCCCTCGATATCGGAGCGGGGACGGTGACCCACCGAGGCGGCCCCCTCGGTGTCGATGGTGTCGAGGTAGGCGTTGACCACATCCTGGGGATCGCCGACCGCGGCCAGCAGCCCGCGGTTGAGCCAGGCCATCTGATCGCAGTTGGCCCGCAGCATCCCCAGGTCGTGGCTCACCAGCACGATGGTCACGCCTTGGGACCGCAGCGACTCCAAGTGGCTGAAGCAGCGAAGCTGGAACTCCTCGTCGCCCACGGCCACCACCTCGTCGACGATGAGGATCTCAGGGTCCACATGGACGGCGACCGCGAAGCCCAGCCTCACGTACATGCCGCTGGAGTAGATCTTGACCGGGCTGTCGATGAACTCCTCCAAGCCGGCGAATTCGACGATCTGCTCCACTCGGTCATCAATCTGAGACTTCGGCACCCCCAGCACCGAGGCGTTGAGGTAGATGTTCTCCCGGCCGCTCAATGCGGGGTGGAAGCCCGCCCCCAGCTCCAAGAGGGCCGACGTCCGGCCCTGGATCTCCACCCGGCCCTCGGTGGGCCGGTAGATCCCGGCCATAACCCGCAACATGGTGGACTTTCCCGAACCGTTGCGTCCCACCAGGCCGTACATCGAACCCCGGGGCACCTCCAGGCTGATGTCTCGAAGCGCCCAGAACGGCTCACTGCGCACCCGGCGGAATGAGCGGCCCGATCCGGGGCGCAGCCCCGTCCACGCTTCCTTCAGGCTGAGGGGCCGGTCCAAGGTCAGCCGGAAGCGCTTGGACACGCCCTCCACGACCACCGCGTTCTCGCCCATTGCCTACAACTCCTCGGCGATGTCGCGGGTTCGGACCTTGAACATCAGCCAGCCGCCCGCGCCCACCGCCAGCGAGATCAGCGCCATGAGCCCCAATCGAAGCACACCGGGCCAATCCAGCCCGTACAGCAGCTCTCGGGAGGCTTCGGTGAACTGCGACAGCGGGTTCAGCCGGATGATGTCGCGCACCGGCAGCCCCATGGCCCGCTCGGGGATCAACGACAGCGGATACACGATCGGCGTCACGTAGAAGAGGAACTGCAGGACAATGGTGGACAGGTAGCCCACGTCGCGATAGCGCACGTTCCACACGCTGAGCATCAGGCCGATCCCCAGGGCAAAGATCGACAAGAACACCAGGAGAACGGGCCACAGCAAAAAGGTCCAGCTCACGTTGACCAGACAGATGAGGATCAGCATCAAGATGGACGCCTCGATGGCCGCTTGGAACAGCACGGTGAGAAGGGCGGCAACGGCCGGGGCCTCCGGGGGGAAGTACACCTTGCCAAGCAGCGAGCCCAAGTCCAACAACGCGCTCATGGCCCCGGTGATCACCCCGTAGAAGGCGTTCCACATGACCAGGGCGCAAAACAGGTAGAGGGCGAAGTTGTCGAAGCGGCCGTTGCCGGCCCGAGGGGGGTCGAACTTCAACAGCACACCGAAGACCAGGGCGTAGATGGCCAGGGTGGCCGCCGGGTTGAGCATCGACCACAGCCAGCCCAGCACCGATCGCTTGTAGCGCGAGCCCAGCTCCCGCTGCACCAGCCGGCCGATCAGCTCCCGGTATCCCCAGATCTCAAGGACGCCGCCCCGCTTTGTGAGCGCCGCCCAAGTCCACCTCGTCGATCCGAGGCGGCCCATTCCTCCCGCGCTGCTTGCCATCGCCTTCACCGCGGCGGCTCGGGATCGCACAGATGGTCATACACACCCGTCAGGTTCTGATCCCAGCGGGCGTGGCGGGCGGCGATGTCGGCCAGGCCCTGCTGGGCCAGCCGCTGTCGGCGGGCGGGGTCCCGCACCAGGGCGACGATCTCCGCGGCCAGCCCGTCTGCCGTCTGGGGCGACTGCATGCAGTTGTGGTCGTGGCGCAGAAGCCAGTCCCCCGCCGGATTCTCAAAGGCCACCACCGCGGTGCCGCAGGCCATCAGCTCCAGCGGCAGGTAAGAGGGGTGCTCAGAGGTGGTGAGCGCCACGCCGATGTCGCAGGATCGATAGAGCGGGCCGGTCTCCCGGTAGTCGAGTTGGCCCATGTGGGTGATGAGGGAGTCCATGTGCTCGGGGAAGGCCCACGACCCCGCCGTCACAATGCGAACATCGTCGGCCAGTTCGTCCTTCACGAGGCGCACGGCCCGAGCGGCCAGCTCCCAGCAGTTGCGGAGATGGCCGGGACGGGAATAGATGAACACCGTCACCGGGCGCTCGGGATCGGGTTCGATGCGACCTCGGGCATGGAAGACCGTGTCGTCCACCGCGGGCCAGAAGTGCTGGGCGACCCCGTCGTATCGATCCCGGTAGATGTCGGCCAGATGGCCGGTGTTGCACAACCCGTAGAGCCCTAGCCGGTAGCTGTGCTCGGCCAGGGCGTAAAGCGTGCCCGCCGGGTAGAACATGGGCTCGAAATCCTGGATCAGGTAGAAGCGGCGCCTCTGGTCCGGGGTGCGGGCCGCGAAATAGGCGGTGGTCCACATGGTGGCGATGGCGGCATCAGCCCCAGGCACATCGCTGGGATCGAAAGCGAAGGAGTCGTGGTGGGCGATCGGGCTGTCGGCCAGCGACTCGAAGGCGGCGGTGATACCCGATCGGTACCACCGCTCGTCGTGGTTCTCCGGACCCGCCATCACCATGAACCGGTTCTCCACCCCGTGATTCACGGCCAAATGGTTGGCCAGCCGGAACACGGTGTGGATGCCGCCGTAGAAGGGGTTCTGGAACTCGGGCACAAACCAGTTGACCGTTCTCACCTCTTGTCGCCCGACGACGCCCCGGTGCCCCTGGCGCACCGACTCGGCCAGTGCCCGGTCGGCCTCGGAGGCAAAGGCCAGCGCATGGGCCTCCCCGGTCTCGTTGCGCTGGTAGAAGATCTCCATGGGCCGGCCCAGCATCTCGGTGAGCTGGCTCAGCACCCCCGGCTTCTCCTCGCAGTACACCGTGGGCTCGGGATGGGCCGCGCTGAGGTTCGGGGAGAAATAGGGGTCGCCGCCCATCAGCCAGCGCTGATAGGCCCAATAGCTGGCGAACACATCGCCCTCGGGAATGTGGGGTCCCCGGGTGGCCGATTCCCGGTGGACGACTGGGGTGGCGGCGGAAACCATGTTGCGGTAGCCGGCCTGGCGGGCCCGCAACCCGAGCACAACATCGCTGCCGCACAGCTCCAACCGCTCGTCGAATCCGCCGATCTCTTCGAACACCTCCCGGCGCACGGCCAGGCAGGCGCCGGTCACCGCCACGGTGTTGCGGGTCCAGTCGGTGGATCCCATGAGGCTCTCTGAGTGGGGGGCCATGCCCTGGAACAGGTGGCCGGCCAGGCCGGTCATTCCGATGACAACCCCGCCGAACTGGATAAGGCCGTTGTCGTCGATGAGCTGGGACCCGACCACGCCGATCTCGGGCCGCCGGGCCCAGCCGACCAGGTTGTCCAGCCATCCCGGATGGCCCGGCGACGTGTCGTCGTTCAGGAACACCAGCACCTCGCCGGTGGCCTGGGCTGCGCCCCGGTTGTTGACCGCGGAGTAGTTGAACGGCCCATCCCACCAGATGACCTCGGGGTTCAGATCAGCGGCTCGAGCCCGGTACCAGGCCTCGTTGTCGTGGCTGCGGCCGCCGTTGTCCACGACGATGACCTCAACGGCGGTGTGGTCGGCGGCGCGGACCAAGTCGAATGCGCCCTCCAGCAATTCTCGATTGTGGCGGGTGGCAATGATCACGCTGACCGGCACATCACGAGCCGGCGCCCATGCCAGGTGAACACCGCCGGCCCCCGCCTCGGCTCGGGCCGGCCATCCCTGCCGCGACAACCAGCGGTTCACCAGCTCCAGATGGTGCGATTCGACGGGGTCGTCTCGGCGGTCCACGGTTTGCAACACCGCGGGCAGGCGGCACACCTGCTGGTCGACCACGTCCAGTCCCAGCAGCAGATCCCACCAAAGGGAGTCGTCGCCGGCCCCGACATCGAGATAGCGCAGGGCGGCTTCGGATTGGAGGCATCGGGCCCGAACGGCAAAGGCCCGGCCGATGTAGTTCGCGCACACCAGGAGATCGGGCGACCAGCCCGGCTTGAGGCGGGGCCGGCTCAAGCGGTCCAGGTCGTCTTCGAAATACACCCCCTCCGGCATCCCCTCCAGGTGCCACTCCCATACCTCGGCCAGATCGGCCAGATCGTCGTCCCAATACACCAACTCCAGCCACGGGTCGCGCCACGCGGCCTGCGCGATCTGGAAGACCGCATCGGGTCGAAGCCGGTCGCCGGCCCGCAGCAATACCACCAGGTCCCGGGGACAGTCCTGAGACAGCCGGTCGAACTCCTCGGCCAGCCCGCCAGCCTCCACTTTGACCACTTCTACCAGGCCCCACGTCTGGTTGTGCAGCGACGTCTCAGTGGCGGCCACATCGCCGCCGTCGTCCACCACCAGTCCCCACACTTTGAGCGGTCGGACCCACTCGTCAAACCACTGCCGCTGAACGGCCAGCACACTGGGGTCGGCCGGCAGCCGGCAGTACCACTCCCGATAGGTCACACCGGCCGGCGGTCGCGGCCCAGATGGTTCCTGCTCGGGATCGCCAGGCTGCTCAGGGTCGGCTCTCAGATGAGGCTTGCCTCTCAGGTCATGCTCCGCTCTCAGATGAGGGTCGGCTCTCAGATCAGGCTCGGCGGGCGGCTGTGCTGTCTGGGTGCGGCGGACCGCGCGGCGTGCCTGCCGGATGATGGCCATCGCCATGCTGACCAGCCGTCGACGGCGGGTTTCTCGGGGGAGAGCTCGCTCAAGCAGACGACGAACCACTACGACACCCTACCTGTACTCCCGGTTTCGCCTTCACCCGAGGAGGCCTCCGCCGCGGCGACGGCGGCTTCTGCCATGGCGGTGTACTTGATGGCAGGAGCCGAAGCTGGGAGAATTGCCCGGCGGGCGGCCAACCGGTTTTGGACGTTCTATGCATTGGCAGCGATTGACGGTGTTGAACCGCCCTCGCTTATCACAGGTTATTGCCGCCTCGACAGCACTCATGGCCGCGGCATCATTGCTGATCGCGGCCCCCTCCTCCGCCCAGCAGAACCCCAATCCCTCACCGGTGCTCGTCGTCGATCCCACCGCAACCGCCACGTTCACCGGCAGCGGCTGGGGCCACGGAGTGGGAATGAGCCAGTGGGGAGGCCTGGCCCGAGCCCAGGCCGGACACAGCGCCCAGCAGATCCTGGGCTTCTATTACGAGAACGCCGTGCTTGCACAGAACTATGGGCGCCCGGCCAACGGTGCGGAACCGCCTTCCTCCCCCGGACCGAGCTCTCCCGCCACGCCCGCTGCCGGGGAGAGTGCGACACCGGTGGTACTGGCCACCACCGGCAGCACCACGCTTACCCCCGAGGGTCTCAACCGGATCACCGTCGACAACCAGAACATCGCCGTCGGCGGCCAGAACGCAGCTCGAGCCCCCGCGGGAACGCCCATCGACTTCGCCCGCGTCGGCGGGCTCTGGCAGATCACATTCGGCGCCACCAACGTGTGCGGCAACGGCTGTTCCGGGCAAACCGTCCAGCTCCACTTCGCCACCGACACCGCCGTGGCCGTGTCCACCACCGGCCGCTCCTACTCCCACGGCCGCATCAACCTCGTCGCCGTGGCCAACGACCCCGGCCGGTTCCACATCACTCTCGACTCGCTCTCCGTGGAGACCTTCCTCAAAGACCCCCACAACGACCCGGCTGTGCCCAACACCGGCACTGACCAGACAACCGGTTCGACCCACTTCGTGCTGGCCGTCACCCAGGCCACCACGCTCACGCCCGAGGGCTTGAACCGCATCACCGTCGACAACCAGAACATCACCATCGGCGGCCAGAGCGCAGCCCGGGCCCCAGCCGGCACCCCTATCATCGTCACCCGCGTCGGCGGACGCTGGCGCATCCGATACGGCAATGCCGACCTCTGCGGCAGCGGCTGCTCAGGACAGGCTGTCCAGCTCCACTTCGGCACCGACACCGCGGTCGCGTTGTCCACCACCGGCCGCTCCTATTCCCACGGCCGCTTCAACCTCGTGGCCGAGGCCGGAGATCCGAACCGATTCCGGGTTGTCTTGGACTCGCTGACCCCCGAGAAGTTCCTCAGCGATCCCCACAACACGCCACCTGAGATCCCGAAGGCCGACTCCACACCCACCACCGAAACGGTCATCCAGCCTCCACCCGAACCCGTGCATCCCGAAGACGCCATTCGCGTCCACCTGAGCACAACTACCGGAACCACGCTCACCCCCCGGGGGGCAAACCGCATCACCGTTGACGGCCAAGGCGAGATCCGGGTGCCCGCCGGAACGCCGGTGAACGTCGTTTACCACCCCGGCCACTGGCATTTCACCATCAACGGAGTCGACGCCTGCGGCAGCAACGGTTGTCCGGGCCATACCGCCCAACTTCATTTCGCCACCGGCACGTCGGTGGCGGTGTCCAACACCGGTTACTCCTATTCCCACGGCCGCATCAATCTGGTTCCCGCCAGCGGAGACCCTGGCACCTTCTACGTCATCCTCGATTCCCTCTCGATGGAGCAGTATTTGTGGGGCATCGCCGAGACGCCCATGAATTGGCCGCTGGCCATTCACGAGGCCCAGGCCATCGCCGCCCGCAGCTACGCCACCGCCACCCTGCGGGAGCGACGGGACTCCAACACCTGGACTCGGCCATTCGACCTTTACGCCACCGTGTGGGACCAGGCTTATGTGGGCGATACCCGGGAGAGGCACGCCGACGCCGCCACCTGGCTTCAGGCCGTGCAAAACACCGCAGGGCAGGTGATGCTCCACAACGGGGCACTCATCCGAGCCTTCTATTCGGCCTCCAACGGCGGCCACACCGAGCGCAGCGAATATGTGTTCTCCGCTGATTTGGCCTATTTGCCGGCCAAGCCCGACCCGTTCGACAGCACGGAATCCAACCCGTATTCCTCCTGGTCTCGCACCTACTCGGTGGCCGACCTCAACCGGTGGCTGAACGACCACACCGACACGGCGATAGGCCAGCTCATCAGCATGGACGTGGTTGGCGGCACCGGCGGCTCCGGCCGGTTGGACAAGGCCCAAGTCCGGATCACCGGCACGTCTCGAACCGTCAACGTCAGCGGCAATCGGCTTCGGGCTCGGATCAATACCGCCGCCCGGGAGAGCGGACAGAACCAGCTGCTGTCCACGTTGTTCAGCTTCACCGTTCCCCCCGCCACCGTTCCCTCCACAACGACCACGACGGGAGACCCCGGGGGTACCCCTCCGGTTGATTCCACTCCCGCCGACCAGAAGTACTACTCCGGGATCATCGACGGACCGGACATCTGCCTGAACCGGAGCTTGGGCGGACAGATCACCTACCCATACGACCAGGACGGCGATGGCGTGGCCGACATCTGCGCCCTGCCCCGCACACGACGAGCCGCAGTGGCCCACCAGAAAACCATCGAGCAGCTTGCCTTGGTGGAGCGGGAGATCTTCAACGCCCGGTTCGCCGAGGAATGCCGCTCGGTGACCGCAACCTTTGGCGAACCGGAGAAGGAGGCGGTGGACGAGTGCCAACAGTATCGGGACTTCTCGGCCAATTCGCCCGGAGGGTCGGCGGTGCCCAATGGCGGCACCGGCACCCTGACTCCGGGGACGTCGGCCAGTCAGGACGACTACGCGGTGGACGACCGGCAGTACTACTCCGGGATCATCGACGGCCCTGACTTCTGCGTGAACTTCAGCCTGGGGGGTCCGGCCACCTACGCCTTTGACTGGGACGGCGACGGCGTGGCCGACATCTGCGCCCTGCCCCGCACCCGGCGGGCCGCAGCGGCCCGCCAACGGGCCCTCGAGCATCTGGCCAACGCCTCCCCTGAACTGGAAACCCTCTACCAGGCGCTCTTCATCGTGAACTGCCACATGGGGCCCGTTACGCTCGGCGAACCCGCCAAAGAGGCCAACGACGCGTGCGAGCCCCACATTCAAGCGGGAGCGGCTTAGCCCAGCAGCTCGGCCACCAGACGCATCAGGGGTTCTCGAAAGTCGCCCGGGCACCTCATGCCGGCCAAGGCCAGGGCCCGGTTCTCCAACGCCGAGTTGGCCGGGCGAGGGGCGGGGCGGGGCGGTTGCAGATCGTCGGTCGCGATGGGCGCCACCCGGTCTGGATCATGGCCGGCTGCGGCCATCACCTCCCGAGCGAACTCATACCAAGACACGTCTCCCTGGTTGGCCGCGTGGTACAGGCCAGGGCGCCGGTCAACACACAGCCGCTCGATCACTGCGGCCACATCAGCGGTGAACGACGGCGAGCCCCGCTGATCGCTCACAAACCGGAGGGGACCGCCTTCGGCGGCAAGCCGCAATACGGTTCCCACCATGTTGGAACCGTGCCGCCCGCACAGCCAAGAGGTTCGAACAACGGTGGCGGCCTCGCCCGCTTCCCCCTCGCCGGCCAGCTTGCTGGCGCCGTACACCGACCGAGGATCGGGCCGGTCCCATTCGTGATAGGGCTCGGCCTTGTCGCCGGAAAACACATAGTCGGTGGAAACGTGGCAGAAGTGAGCATCGAACCGCCGAGCGGCCTCGGCCAGGTGGCGTACCGCGACAGCGTTCACCTGATAGGCCCGGGCGGCCTCGGTCTGGCAAGCGTCCACCGCGGTATAGGCCGCGCAGTTGACCACGGCATCAGGCCGAATGGCGCCCACCGCGCTGAGCACTTGGTCTCGTTGTGAGATGTCCAGCTCTGGGCGGCCAGCGGCGATGGGCTCGTGGCCGGAATCAGCCATCTGCGCGGCAACGTCGTGGCCGAGCTGCCCCGCCGCTCCGGTCACCAGCACCCTCACGGCCCCGCGGCCCTCATGTTGCAGCTTTCTTGAGCGGTTCCCACCACCAGCGGTTGTCCCGGTACCAGACCACGGTGGCGGCCAGGGCCTCGTCCAGCTCCCGGACCGGCGACCACCCCAGCTCCTTCATCTTGGCCGCGTCCACCGAATAGCGCCGGTCGTGGCCCAGCCGGTCGGCCACCGGTTGGATGAACGACTCGTCCCGCCCGCACAGTGCCAGCAGGCGGTTGGTCAGATCCCGGTTGGTGAGCTCGTTGCCGCCGGCAATGTTGTAGATCTCTCCGGCTTGGCCTTGGCGCAGCACATGGTCGATGGCCGCACAGTTGTCGTCCACATGGCACCAGTCCCGCACATTCTGGCCATCGCCGTACAGGGGCACCTTAAACCCGTCCAGCAAATTGGTGGTGAACAGGGGGATGAGCTTTTCGGGGTGCTGGCGGGGGCCGAAGTTGTTGGTGGTGCGGGTAACCGCCACCGGCAGGCCGAAGGTCTCCCGGTAGGCCAGCGCGATCAAGTCGGCACCGGCCTTGGATGCCGAGTAGGGCGAGCTGGGCTCCAGACGGTCGGCCTCGGTGAACGACCCCTCAGCGATCGACCCGTACACCTCATCGGTGGACACGTGGACCACCTTGTCCACCTCCAGCAGCCGAGCGGTGTCGCACACCACGTTGGTGCCGTCGCAGTTGGTGCGAACGAAGGCGTCGGGGCCGACAATGGAGCGGTCTACATGGCTCTCGGCGGCGAAATGAACCACCCCGTCGCAGCCGTCCATGGCCTTGGCCACCCCGTCGCGGTGGCAGACGTCGCCATGGATGAACTCCAAGCGGGGGTCGTCCTCGAGCCCTCGCAGGTTGTCGCGGTTCCCGGCGTAGGTAAGGGCGTCGTACACCACCACGGCATCGTCGGTGCGAGCCAGCACCCAGCGCACGTAATTCGATCCGATGAACCCCGCGCCCCCGGTCACAAAGAGCTTCATGTCACCCTTGGGCTTCGAAACGGGGAATCAGATGATCCGGAATCGCCGAGCGGCGGGGATTGGACTGGTCCCGAGCCGACAGCACGGGGTTGTCCACCCCCCAGTCGGCTCCAACCTCGGGGTCGTTCCAGGCCACCCCCAGCTCGTCGTCTGGGTTGTAATAGCCGTCCACGAGATAGCTGATGGTCATGTCCGACAACGCGGCAAACCCGTGGGCCACCCCCGGCGGGATATACACCCCCCGATGGTGGCTCACGCCGTCGGGCTCGGTTCCCAGGGGCAGCGTCATTGTGCGCCCGTCGGTGGGTGAGCCTGACCGCAGATCATGGAGCACCACCCGGGCCTGGCCCACGGGCACATACCAGTAGTCGGCCTGATGGAGGTGGTAGTGCAAACCCACCACCGAGCCGGCTCGCCGGTCGCCCCGGTTGGCCTGGATCATCTCCCGGACCCCGGGAATCCACTCCCGCCGGTAGGTCTCCACAAACAAGCCCCGCTCGTCGCCATGGATTTCGGGGGACACGATGAACACGCCCGAAATCGCCTTGCATGGGCTTACTGCGGCCACTGCTTCTGTCCCCTACCCCAGCTCCAGATGGGAATGGTCGCCCAGCATGAGCCGGGACACCGGGCGGCGCTCGGGCGACCGGGTCACCTGAACGTGCTGGCCGATCAAGGAGTCGGTGATCCGGCTGATCCCGTCGATGCGGCAGCCTTCGAGCACCACCGAGTGGTCCAGCTCGGCGTCGCTGATCACGCATTCGTCGCCGATGGAGGTGTAGGGGCCGATGAACGTGCTCTCTATGCGGGTGTTCGCGCCGATCACCGCCGGACCCCGCACGGTGGAGTTGACGATCTTGGCCCCCTCCGAAACCACCACCCGCCCCTCGACCTTGGAGGCGTCGTCCACCGCTCCGTCCACCCGGCGCGCCAGGGTGTCGAGCACCAGGCGATTGCACTCCAGCAAAGGATCCTTCTTGCCGGTGTCGATCCACCAGCCGTCCAGCATCCGATGGCTCACCCGGTGGCCGTTCTGGATGAGCCAGTCGATGGCGTCGGTGATCTCCAACTCTCCTCGGGCCGACGGCTCGATGGCGGCCACCGCGTCGTGGATGGAGGAGTCAAAGATGTACACCCCCACCAAGGCCAGATCGGAGGGCGGATCGGCGGGCTTCTCCACCAGGTTGACCACATCGCCATCGGGGCCGAGCCCAGCCACCCCGAACGACGAGGGGTTGTCCACCGGGGTCAGCAGGATCTGCGCTCGACTGTGGCCAGGGCCCTGCTCTCGCTCCCCATCGAACTGCGCCACGAACCCGGCCAGGCCCTGCTCCAACATGTTGTCGCCCAGATACATCACGAAGCAGTCGTCGCCCAAGAAATCCCGGGCCACCAGCACGCAATGGGCCAGCCCCAGTGGCGCCTCCTGGCGGATGTAGGTGGCGCTCACCCCGAAGCGCGATCCGTCGCCCACTGCGTCCTCGATCTCCTGGTGGGTGTCGCCCACCACGATGGCGATGTCGGTGATGCCCGCCGCGGCCATGTCCTCGATGCCGTAGAACAGCACCGGCTTGTTGGCGATGGGCACGAGTTGCTTGGCCCGAGTGTGGGTCAGCGGCCGCAGCCTCGTGCCGGCGCCTCCCGACAAGATCAACCCCTTCATTCGCCGCACAGTGTACGGCCCCCCCTGTCACAGCGGCGAGACCGATGGTGGCGGTGAGCCCCCTCTCTCAGTGTCTACGCTTGGCAGGTGTCACGTGTGAACTGCGACAGGGTGGCGCTGGCCGCAGTGCTGGTGGCGGTGGCGGTGCTGGTGGGGCTGCACGTGCGAGACCACCCGGCCCTGTCGCACGTCGACGAGCTCCAGCACACCGACTACACCCTCAAGTCGCCGTTCCACGTCCCCCGCCACGGCGACACCATCGGCCACGAGGCCATGGAGGAGGCCGCCTGTCGGGGCATCGACTATCCGACGCGGCTGTCCATCGACGCCTTGAACAACTGGCTGCATCTGACCGGCGAACGGGGAATCCAAACCCTCAACCCCGACAGCATCGCCCGGGTGCAGCTGCCCCCCTGCCGATCGCTCCTGCTGACTCCCGACCAATTTCCCAACTGGGGGCTGAACACCGCCTCCCCCCACCCCCCCGTCTACTACACCGCCACCGCACTGGGTGGGGCGGCGATCGAGGCCGCCCCCGGCGTCGACAGCCCGGTCACTGGCGCCCGGCTGGTGGGAATCCTGTGGCTGGGCGCGGCAGCAATCGTGCTGTGGTATGTGCTGGGCAGCCTGGGGGCGTCGAGCTGGGCCAAGGCGCTGCTGATCGTCCTTTTGGCCGTGTCCCCCCGGGTGCTGCACGCATCGTCGATCATCAATCCCGACACCACCGCCCTGTTGGGCGGGGCGCTGGTGCTGGCCGCCGCCCTGCGCTGGGAGGGCGGGCGGGCCCCGGCGTGGCTGCTGCCTGTGGCCTCGATGGCCGCGGTGTGGCTCAAGTTCACCAACTCGGTGGCGGTGGGGGCGGCCGTGGTGTACCTGGCGGCGCGGGGCTGGCAGCAGCGAAACAGCCTCACCCGGCGCCAAATCCGGGCCTGGTCGGCGGCCGCGGGGGCCGCGGTCATCTTGACGGTGGCCTCGATTGTCTCGTGGGCGGCGGTTCAGGAAGCCCGGGGCCACATCCCCGCCGAGCAGCTGCCCACCAACGCCATCTACCAGGTGGACGGCTTCCAGTGGGACAACCTCGGCGACGAGCTTTTCTCCACACTCACCCCACTGCGGGATCCCTTCGTGCCCGACACCCTGCCCCGAAACCTGCTGGAGCCGCTCGGCGATCTCATGAACCTGCTGGTTCTGGTGGGCCTGGGTGCGGTGGCGCTGTTCGCAGCAAGAGGATCGAACCACCGGGCGCTGGCTGCCGCCGCGGTCACCGGGATGGTGGCCACCGGAGTGGTGACCATGGTCACCAGCTATCTGACGCTGGGTATCTACTTCGACACCAATCCCCGGTACGGACTGTCGCTGCTGCCCTTCGCGGCGGCCGCCCTCGTACCGGTGCTCGACAACCGCTTGATCCGCTGGGGCCTCACCGCAGTGGTGTTGGCTGCTGTGGGGGCAACCTTGGCCGGTGTCGCTACCTAGGCTGTGGCCGTGGACAACCCGGGTCTGATCGCCGTAATCCCGGCCTACAACGAGGAGAACACCGTGGGCGCGGTGATCGCCGAGGTGCAGCGGACCTGCTCCGGGCGAGCTGAAGTGAGGTCAGCAGAAGCGAGGTCAGTAGAGGTGGTGGTGGTGGACGACGGCTCCTCCGACTGCACCGCGGAAGCAGCAGCCGCCGCAGGCGCCACGGTGCTGCGATTGCCGGTCAACCTGGGATACGGGGCCGCTCTTCGACTGGGCTTCCGCTACGCCGCCGGACGCCAGTGGGACTGTGCGCTGGTGCTGGACGCCGACGGCCAGCACATTGCCACCGATATCCCCGCCCTGGTGGCCGCCTGCCATTCGGGGGCCGATCTGGTGCTGGGCAGCCGATTCCACCCCGATTGCGCGGTTCCCTACCCGGTGTCCCGCATCCGGCGAACAGCCATACGCGTGGTGAGCCGAGTGCTCCGCCACCGCCGAGGGGTGGCGCTGACCGACCCCACATCGGGGTTTTGGGCGATGTCGAGGCCCTGCTTGGAGCTGTTCTCCCGACAGCTTCCGGCCGGGTACCTCGACAACCTGCTCGGATTGTCGATAGCCGCCCGGGCCGGGCTGGCCATTGCTGAGGTGCCGGTGACGATGGCACCTCGTCAGGGAGGCCAGCCCTCCACCCAAGGGGCACAGCTGGTTTTCCACTATCTGCGAACCTTGCTCGCCATCTCGATCGGAGGTCGATCATGAGCCTCACTGCCCGAATCGTTTCCGCGCTGCTGGCCGCCTTTGTGGTGGCCATCATCCTCAAGCTCCAGCGACGGGGGGGCATGGTCTCCAAGTACGGGCTGCTGTGGATGGTCACCTCCGCGGTGATGCTGGTGATGGCAGCAGCCCCCGACGTGGTCGACACGGTGGGCGGCTGGCTCGGAGTGGAGTACACCCCATCACTGGTGTTCATGGCCGCCCTGGGCTTTGTGCTGGTGGTGCTGGTGCAGTACTCGTGGGAGCTCAGCCGCTCCGAACAGCGCATCCAGATCCTCATGGAAGAGGTGGCGCTTTTGCGCCGCGAACTCGACGAGCAGAGAAAAGACGCTGAGCCCGAGGGTTAGCCAGCGATTCCGGCGGCGAGCTGGCGACTCTGACCGCTAGCCGATCGGGGCCGGGGCGCAGAGGCCGTCGAGTTCCACCACTTGGATCTTGTCCCGGTTCTCCCAGATTATGGGCTGGTCTGGGTCGGGCCGCAGCTTGTATTCCCTAAACGACATCTCGCTGGCGTCAAATGCCAGCAGCCGGCCCACCAGGGTGTCGCCGTGGCCCAGGATCAGCTTGATGGCCTCCAGCGCCTGGATCGACCCCACAATGCCGGGCAGCACGCCCAGCACCCCGGCCTCGGCGCAGCTCGGGGCCATCTCGGCGGGAGGCGGCTCGGGGATCATGTCCCGGTAGGTGGGGCCGTTGCGGGGGTCGAACACCGTGACCTGGCCCTCGAACCGGAAGATCGACCCGTGGACCACGGGGATGCCCAGCTTTACCGAGGCGTCGTTGAGCATGTAGCGCACCGGGAAGTTGTCGGCCCCGTCCACGATCACGTCGTAGTCCTTGATGATGTCCACGATGTTGTCGGCGCCCAGCCGCACGTCGTAGGTCACCACATTCACATCCGGGTTCAAGGCGTTGAGCGTCTTCTTGGCCGAGTCCACTTTGCGATCCCCCACCCGGTCGAGGTTGTGGAGAATCTGACGCTGGAGGTTGGAGGCATCCACCACGTCCATGTCCACGATGCCCACGGTGCCCACTCCCGCCGCGGCCAGATACAGGGCCGCAGGCGAGCCCAGCCCACCGGCGCCCAGGCACAGCACCTTGGCCTCCAGCAGCTTGAGCTGTCCCTCCACACCTACTTCGGGCAGCAGCAGGTGGCGGTGGTAGCGGTTGGTCTGATCCGGGGTGAGCGACACCGGCACCCCCCAAATGCGGCCTTGGTCCTTCCAGCGGTTGAAGCCGCCGTCCATGGACACCACGTCGCGGTAGCCCATCTCCTGGAGAGTCTGGGCCGCGAATGCCGAGCGCACTCCGCCTGCGCACATCACCACCAACGCAGCGTCCTTGTCGGGCAGGCGGTTCTCCACGTTGGGCTCCAGATTGCCCCGGGGGATGTGGACCGAGCCCGGTATCGCTCCCTGCTCGAACTCATCGGGCTCCCTCACATCGAGGAGCACCGCGCCCTGCCCCAGCATCGCCTCAGCTCCAGCCGGGTCGGTCTCCCTGATTACAGCCTTGGCCTCTCGGAGCAGATTTCTGAACGTGGACATAGCGATGGAAATCCTACCTAGTTAGTCCGATTTTACCAATCCTCCGATTCACGGCGCCACGATCAACGGCAGCGCCTCGCTGATCGAGGCCGGCACCACCGCGGCGGCCAGTCCGTCGAACGGGGTGGGCTCGGCGTTCACGATCACTATCTGGGATCCGGCCTGATGGGCGATGGGCACCACGTTGGCAATCGGGTACACGGTGAGGGTGGAGCCCACCGCCAGCAGCACGTCGCAGGCCATGGCGGCTTGCTCCGCCCGGTGCAAGTCGGCCATCACCAGGTTCTGGCCGAACGAGATGGTGGCCGACTTCAATATCCCACCGCAGATCCGACACGGCGGGTCGGCCTCCCCCGCCCTCACCCGCTCCAGGGCAAACTCCATCGGGGCGGTGTCCCCGCAATCCAAGCAGCGGAACTTGGAGGTTGTGCCGTGGATCTCCACCAACCGCTCCTCAGAGGTGCCGGCGGCCCGGTGCAAACCGTCGACGTTCTGGGTGATCAGCGTGTGCAGCTTTCCCTGGCGCTCCAACTCCACCAGGGCCCGGTGGCCCGGGTTGGGCTCCTTTCCCTCCCACATCGACCCCTCGGCCAGCCTCTGCCAGTTGCGCTTGCGCAGCTCGGGGTCGGACACATACGACGACAAGGTGGCCGTCTTCTCGGCCTCGGGGTTCTTGGTCCACAGCCCCTCAGGCCCCCGGAAGTCGGGGATGCCGCTGTCGGTGGAGATCCCCGCCCCGGTGAGCACCACAATCCCCTCAGCCGCGCCCAGCACTGCCCGGGCTGTGGTGATCTCGGCCGTCAGCTCATCAATCGGCCGCATGAATTCCCGATCCGACTATTGACAATATTACATGAACATAGGCAAAATATATCAAAACTTCCTCCCTGTATCTGGCATGGCGACTGCCGGCAGAAACGATCCTCCCATGACATCCCTCCTCACGCATTCTTCTCTGTGGATTGAACCGTGGCGCGATCTGATCACCGAGGAGAACGGGCACGACCCCCGATCCAAATACGTGGAGCAGTTCTGGCTCGGGGTGATCGGCCCCACCGCGGCGTGGCTCATGCGCTACGTGGCCCAAGAGTTCGACAGCTCCCCCGACGGGTTCGAGCTTCCCGTGGCCCCCATCGCCTTGCAGTTGGGGATCAGCCCCAAGGCCGGACCCCGAGGCGGCCTCCATCGCACCCTGCACCGCCTGGTGATGTTCCGGCTGGCCTCTGAGAGCCATACCGGCTATGCCGTCCGGCGCCGGCTGCCCCCGCTCAACCACGCGCAACTCCGCCGACTGCCCACGCATCTCCAGCGCTCCCACTCCTCCTACTACTCACCTCCCCAGTCCGCAGCCTGAGGCGGTCCCTGCCACTAAGGGGCGCTAGACATAGGACGTGGACAATGAACTGAAAACTGCCTGGGATCGGCTGTGCGACGGCCTCAAGCAGTCGGCCGACTACGTGTTCGACCCGGCGCGGGGAGCAGATCCCTCTGAGCAAGCCGAGGGCCTGCGCCACCATCTGAGGATGCTGTTCTGGGCCTACGACCGGATCGTGGAGAACAACGACCCCGAACACCCCGAGCTGGGCTGGGTGTACCCGTTCAAGGTGGGCCAGGACAATCCCGATGCGATGTACATGACCGCTCCGGTGGACCTGAGCCACACCTACCGCCTCACCGGCCGCATAGACACGCTGCGCTACCTGGGGGTGTCGCTGATGGACCACAGCTTCGGCCGGGGGCGCATCACCCAGCTCGTCGACGTGGGCAGCACAGATCTGACCGACATCGGCGAGGGCCGCATAAACGTGGTCTTCAGCCCCGACCCCGACCCCGGCGACCACATTGGCGACTGGTTCCAGGTGGAGCCGCTCGAGAGTCGGCTGTTCGTGCGCCAGTTCTTCTCCGACTGGGCCGCTGAGAGCCAAGCCGAGCTCTACTTCGAATGCCTCGACCCCTCGGGCCCGCCCGGCCGGCTCGACCCGGTGCGGACCTGCGAGCTGTTCGACGAGCTGGCCCGGGAGGTGGACACCGTGCCCAAGTTCTGGACCGACTTCGCCGGAGGCCAGCGCGACCGGGGCCAGATCAACTCCTTCGACCATGTTCCCGCCCACAAGGTGAGCCAGAGCGCCCAGGGGGGAAGCGAGAAGCAGTCCTACGGGCAGTGCTGGTACGAGGTGGACCCCGACCAGGCCCTGTTGTTCGAGGTGACTCCGCCGAACTGCCTGTACTGGAACATCCAAGTGGGCGACACCTGGTACCAGAGCCTCGACTATGTGAACCTGCCCACCACCATGAACGACTCCCAAGCCCGCCTCGACCCCGACGGCGTGCTGCGAGTGGTGATATCCCATGAAGACCCCGGCGTCCAGAACTGGATCGCCCTCGGCGGCTGCCCCCAGGGCGCCATCACCTACCGGTGGAACAACGCCGATACCGCGCCGGTGCCCACGCTGCGGCTCATGGCGGTGGCCGAGGTCCGCAATCACCTCCATCCCGACACCCCCCGGCTCAGCGCTGACGACCGTGCCGCCCTGGATGCTGAGCGCCGCCGCCATGCCCTGCGCCGCTTCACCAGATAGGCCATGGAAATGACTCAGACCGTGGAGATCAGACAACCCATGGAAATGACTCAGACCGTGGAGATCAGATAACCCATGGAATACGCGGCCGCGGTCTATCTGATGGCCGCGGTCCTGCTGGGCGCGGCGGGAGCGTCAAAAGCAATCACCCCCGAGCCAGCCACGGCCGCCCTGGCTCGACTCCATCTCTACCACCGCCAGTGGGCGGTGCGATTGCTGGGCCTCGTAGAACTCGTCGTGGCGATCAGCGCGTTCGTCGTCGGGGGCATCGTCCCCGCCACTGCCCTCGCTGTGCTCTACGCCGGGTTCACGGTCGTGGCCGCGGCCATGGTCCGCTCAGGATCAGCAGAACCCTGCGGCTGCTTCGGTCGAATCGGGATGCCCGCCAGCTGGCGCCATGTGGCGCTAAGCATCCTGGCCGCGGCGGCCGGCCTGGTGGCGGCATCCTGGCCGGTTGAGCCCGTCGACAAGCTGCTCGACACCCAGCAATGGCTCCTCGCCCCCTTCGCCGTAGTCGTGGTGGGCGGGGCGTACGGGGTGTTCCTGTGGCTTGCCCGCTCGCCGAGCCGCCCTGCTGGATAGGTGGGCGAATTTCCCGACAGCCTCGCTGAACATTGAAGGCGGTCGATCCTGATTGAGGTCTTTAGCCACAAGCTCACCAACAATGTGAATTTGCATATATTTCAAGTTGAATCATGCTTATTGGGTTGCATGCCCGCCAGGCTGCGAATAGCCTGGGTGACGTGTTCACAAAGTCGCTCCGATGAGCATGTTGGCGGCCCGCCAACCGGGAGCCGAGGTCTACTATCCGGAAGGACCGCGGGTGCCCGAAGGCGACATGCAAACCCGCCGCCGCATGGAGCTGGTCGTGGCTCTGCGAGGTTGGCTGGCCGAACACCATCCCGACGCCTGGGTGTGTAGCGACATCAACATCTACTACCAACAGGGCGACCCACGGGTCGTCGTGGCCCCCGATGTGGCGGTCGCGTTCGGCGTCAACACCGCCGCCGTGGAGAACAAGGGCACCTACAAGGTGTGGGAAGCCGGCGCCGTCCCGGTGTTCGCGCTGGAGATCGCCTCGCCCACCACCCACAAGAGAGACCTGCACGAAAAGCCCGCCACGTTCGCCGACCTCGGCGTCGCCGAGTACTGGCGCCTCGACCCCACCGGCGGCGAACTCCTCGGCACGCCCCTGGCCGGCGAACGCCGGAGAAACGGCCGCTGGGAACCCATCGCCGTCACCGCCGAGACGCCCAGCAGCTACGGAGTGCAGCTCAGAGGCCACAGCAACGCCCTTGGCCTAGACCTCTGCTGGGCGCCCCCCAAACTCCGCCTCTACCACCCCGCCACCGGCACCTGGCTGAGAGACCACGAAGACGAAGCTGCCAGGGCCAATGCCGCCGAAGCCAGGGCCAACTCCGCCGAAGCCAGGGCTAATGCCGCCGAGGCCCAAATCGCCTCCCTGCGCGCCCGCCTCGAGCCCTCGTAGACCTTTCAGCGCTAGTCCTCCGAGGCTGAGGGCGGTTCGAAGTTGACTAGGGCGTCGAGGAGCATTCGCACGCCGAAGCCGGTACCTCCTTTGGCGGTCTCGGCGTCTTCGGCATCGGTGAAGGCGGGGCCGGCGATATCGAGGTGGGCCCAGGG
>JAJEDQ010000020.1 GCA_022821445.1 Acidimicrobiia bacterium
TCGGCGCACCTCGGGACGGGCCAAGGCCTCGACCTTCGCCCCATGGTCCAGGTGCATGATCTCGGCCCAGCCGGGCAGGGTGTCATACAGCACCCCGGTAGCGAAGTTCAACCGCATCTGCATGACGTCGGGCAACATGAGACCAACCACAGTGGCGCCCTGCTGCCGGGCGTAGTCGGCGGACCCCAGGCGGTTCTCCAGGTAGTCATCCTCGCCGGGCCGCACGTTGAACAGGTTCCAGTTCATCGGACGGTCAGCGGCCAGCACCATGGCGGTCATCAATTCGTACGCCTCGGGGGACCACAGGTAATCGATGCTGGGAATGATCTCCAGGGTGGTTCCGGGGTGATCCCGGCAAACCCCGGCCAGGGCCACCATCTCGGCGTCGGTGGCCGACCGAGACGGCACTGGGTCGCCGTTGTGGTCGTTGTGGGCCGACGCCCGGGTAGAGGAGAAGCCCAGGCCGCCCTCGGCCAGGCTCTGGGCCAGCAGCGACTTCATGTTCTCAAGCTGCTCGTCGGTAGCCGCCTCCCCCACCGCGGCCGATCCCATCGCCAGGCGCCGCACCGTGCTGTGGCCCACCAGGAATCCGGCGTTGACGCCCAGGCCATTGCCCTCCAGGCGATCCAGCCACGACCCGAACGAAGACCACCCGAAGTCCAGCCCGGCCTCCAGCGACTCGGTGGGCATGCCCTCCACCCGGGCCAGCATCCTCATCACGTAGTCGGCTTCGTCGGGCACCATCGGGGCGATGGTGAAGCCGCAGTTGCCCCCAATGGCAGTGGTGATTCCGTGCAGCGACGACGGCGTGAGGTGGGGGTCCCACAGCACCTGGGCGTCGTAGTGGGTATGCACGTCTATGAACCCCGGGGCCACCGCCAATCCGTCGGCGTCGATCTCCTGGTTGGCAGGCTGGTCCGCCCGGCCAATGGTCACGATGCGCCCGTCTTGCACCCCGACATCTGCCACCCGACCGGGCGCTCCGGTGCCGTCCACCACCATTCCGCCCCGAATTACACAGTCCAACATCGTTATATCCCTGCGCTATCGTCGTTTTCCGGGCAACTGAGCCCAACCTCTCTACCGTACCCGAGTCGTCCGACAGGAGTTCCCGATGTCGCCACGCCCTTTGAGGCACATCTTGTGAGGCGGCGAATCGGTGTCGTGGGGGCCGGGTGGACCGGAGCCGTTGCCGGTCGCCGGCTGACCGATGCGGGCTTTGCGGTGGAGGTTATGGAGAAGACCAGCGTGGTGGGCGGGCACTCCCGGGCCGAGACCATGAACGGGGTGGTGTACGAGCCCAACGGGGCCCACATCTTCCACACCGACAACCAGGCGGTGAACCAGTTCGTGAACGACCACGGGCTTACCCGTCCCTACGACCACAAGGTGCTCACCGAGGTTTATCTGTCGCCCGACGATGACGAAGGCCGCTTGTTGTCCTGGCCCCCCCAGGTAGAGGAGCTCAGGGAACTGCCGGTGTGGCCAACGGTGGAGCGGGAGTTGGCCTCTCTTCCCGCCCAGCCCGTCGGCGACAACTTCGAGGACTACGTGGTATCGATGATGGGCCGCACCCTGTACGACCTGTTCATCAAGGACTACACCGCCAAGCAGTGGGGCCGCCCAGCAACCGAGCTGTCGGCCCGATTCGCCCCCAAACGGGTGGAGTTGCGCCGCGACGGCCACCGGGGTCTGTTCCGAGACCGCTGGCAGTACTTCCCGCCCAATGGCATCAACGAGGTGATCGAGTCGGTGCTGTCCACCGTGGCCGTCACCCTGGACTCCGAGATCACCGTGGACGATGCCCACCGTCTCGGCCAGGACTACGACGCGGTGATCATCACTGCGGCGCTGGATGACTTCGCCGGCTGCCCCGGCGAGTTGGAGTGGCGGGGCATCGAGATGTGCTCTCGCTTTGAACTGACAGACGACCCCGGCGGCGTGCTTACCCCCGCTTATGTCACCAACCGCCCGTCGACTCGAGTTCCCTACACCCGCACGGTGGAGACCAAGCACGCCACCGGGCAGCGAATCGGGGGCACCGTGGTCAGCGAGGAGATGCCGGGGGCACCCCATCGGCACTATCCGGTGCTGACCGCCGACGGCGCCAACGAGCGTCGCAATATCGAGCTTTCCGAGAAGATCGCCGAGCGCTTCGAGATACCGGTGTACTTCGCCGGGCGGCTGGCTACCTACCGCTACATCAACCAAGACGAGGCCATCGCCGACGCCATGGCGGTGGCCGACCGAGTGGCCACTGAACTGGGCGGATAGCCGGTCATGGCCGACGCGACCCCTCGAGGTTGGAGTTTCTGGATCGACCGGGGCGGCACCTTCACCGACGTGGTGGCCCGAACACCCGGTGGCGACGTCGCCACCGTCAAACTGCTGTCGGAGAGCCCCCGCTACCGCGACGCCGCTATCGAAGCCATCCGGACCCTGCTGGGGCTGAGCGCCGATGAGCCGATCCCGTCGGACCAAGTGGCCGAGGTGAAGATGGGCACCACCGTGGCCACCAACGCCCTGCTGGAACGTCGGGGCGAGCCCACCGTTCTGGTCACTACCAAGGGGTTCGCCGACGCCCTCCGCATCGGCTATCAGACCCGGCCCGACCTTTTTGCCCTCGACATCGTGCTGCCCGACATGTTGTACAGCCAGGTGATCACGGTGGACGAACGAGTGCGGGCCGACGGCACCGTTGAGCGATCACTGGATGAGGACGACGCCCGACAGCAGCTGGCCGCGGCCCACCGAGCTGGATTGCGGTCGGCAGCCATCGTGCTGGTACACGGCTATCGCTACCCCGATCACGAGGCCCGCCTGGTCGAGGTCGCCGCCGAGGTGGGGTTCGAGCATGTCTCAGCCAGCCACCAGGTGAACCCGCTCATCCGCCTGGTGCCCCGGGGAGACACCACCGTGGCCGACGCCTATCTCACCCCGGTTCTGCGCCGCCACATCCAAACAGTGGAGGACCAGATCGACACGTCGCTCTTCTTCATGCAGTCCCAAGCTGAACCCAAGCAAGCAACAGGACAACCTATTCCTGGAACTCGCTTGTTCTTCATGCAGTCCAACGGCGGGCTAGCCCACCCCGACCACTTCCGGGGCAAAGACGCGCTGTTATCCGGCCCGGCCGGTGGTGTGGTGGGCATGGCCCGCATCGGTGAGGCTGCCGGCCACCACCGCCTGATCGGGTTCGACATGGGTGGCACCTCCACCGACGTATCCCACTATGACGGCCGCTTTGAGCGCACCACCGATGCAGTCGTCGCCGGGGTCAGGGTGCGAGCGCCGATGATCTCGATCCACACCGTGGCCGCCGGCGGCGGGTCGATCCTGTCATTCGACGGCAGTCGATTCCGGGTGGGACCCGACTCGGCCGGCGCCGAACCCGGCCCGGCCTGCTACGGCAACGGTGGTCCGCTCACGGTGACCGACGCCAACGTGGTGCTGGGCCGACTCCACCCCGATCACTTCCCGGCGGTATTCGGCCCCAACGGCGACCAGCCCCTCGATGCCGCCGCGGCCCAGTCTGGCTTCGAAGAACTTGCCGAGGCCATCAGCGAGGCCACTGGACAGGGGTGGACACCGGAAAGGGCCGCCGAGGGATTCCTGGCTGTGGCCGTGCAGAACATGGCCAACGCCATCAAGACCGTCTCGGTGCAGCGGGGCCATGACGTGAGCGCCTACACCCTGGCCTGCTTCGGCGGCGCCGGTGGCCAGCACGCCTGCGGGGTGGCCGACGAGCTGGGCATGTCCACCGTGTTGATCCACCCCCAAGCCGGGGTGCTCTCGGCGCTGGGCATCGGCCTGGCCGACGTGCGCTCGGTGGCAGAGCGGGCCGTGGGCCAACCCCTAACCGAAGCGCTGCTGGCCGATATCGCCCCCGACATCGGGGAGCTGGCCGCCGCTGCCTACACCGAGGTGTCCGCCGATCTGGAGCAGGCCAACATCCACATCGAGGCCAGCTTCTTCTTGCGCTATGAGGGATCCGACACCGCGCTCGAGGTCACCGCCGACGGCTGCCAGCCGGTGATGGCGGCTTTTGAGGACCTCCATCGGACCCGCTTCGGCTTTGCCTCCCCCGAGACGCCCATCGTGCTGGAGTCGATCCAGGTAGAAGCCATCGCCCGCAGCGGCCTGTCCGAGACCCTGGCCGATCAATCGGCGGGACGGGCCCCGGAATCGGCGGAAGAGCCGTGCCCGCTGGCCCGACATCGGGCCAGCTTCGATGGGCAGACCATCGACACTGCCTTCTTCGACCGGGACGACCTAGGCACCGGCACGGCCCTCGACGGCCCGGCAGTGATCGTCGACCACCACTCCACCACGGTGGTGGAGCCGGGCTGGGCCGCAAGGGTTGCGCCTGGCGGTGAGCTGGTGTTGAACCGGGTTGCGCCCCGTCCCAACGCAGCCGTGGGCACCAATGCCGACCCGGTGATGCTGGAGATCTTCAACAACCTGTTCATGAACGTGGCCGAGCAGATGGGGGTGGCGCTGGAGAACACCGCCGCCTCGGTCAACATCAAAGAGCGCCTCGACTTCTCCTGCGCGGTGTTCGACCCCGGCGGCGAGCTGATCGCCAACGCCCCCCACATGCCGGTGCATCTGGGCTCCATGGACATGGCGGTCAAGGCGATCATCGCCCGCCACCCCGACATGGCCCCAGGCGACGCCTTCATCACCAATGCCCCCTACAACGGCGGCACCCACCTGCCCGACGTGACCGTGGTCATGCCGGTATTCGACGAAGGCGGCGGTGAGATTCTGTTCTTCACCGCCTCTCGGGGCCACCACGCCGACATAGGCGGATCGGTGCCCGGCTCAGCCCCTGCTCGGGCGTCCAACATCGCCGAAGAGGGGGTGCTGTTCGACGGCGAGGTGCTTGCCCGAGCCGGGCGGTTCCAGGAGGCCGAGATCCGGGCCCGGCTCACCGGCGCCGAGTGGCCCGCTCGCAACCCCGAAGCAAACATCGCCGACATCAAGGCCCAACTCGCCGCCTGTCAGAAGGGGGCAGTCGCGTTAGGCGAGGTCATAGACCACTTCAGCCTGACCACGGTCCACGCCTACATGGACCATGTGAGGGAAAACGCCGCCGAGTCGGTCCGCCGCCTGATCGACCAACTGGACGACGCCTCGTTCATTGCACGCTCTGACGACGGCGCCCAAGTGTCGTTGGCACTGCGGGTAGACCGCCGCAGCCGAACGCTGACGGTCGACTTCACCGGCACCAGCGGCCAGCACCCGGGCAACTTCAACGCCCCCGAGCCGGTGGGCCGGGCCGCGGTGCTGTACGTGCTGCGCTGTCTGGTGGACGACGAAATCCCCCTCAACAGCGGCTGTTTGGAGCCGGTCGAGCTGATCATGCCGTCGCCCAGCATGATCAGCCCCGTAGAGCCCGCCGCCGTGTTCGCCGGAAACGTGGAGACATCCCAGCTCATAGTGGACACCCTGTTCGGCGCAGTAGGCACGGTGGCCGCCTCCCAGGGCACGATGAACAACGTGGTGTGGGGCAACCAGCACCATCAGTATTACGAGACGGTCTGCGGGGGCGCGGGGGCCACCGCCCGGCGTGATGGCTGCGACGCCGTCCACACCGGCATGACCAACGCCCGCCTCACCGACCCCGAAGTGCTGGAGCAGCGCCACCCGGTGGTGGTGGAGGACTTCTCCATCCGCCGAGGAAGCGGCGGCGCAGGCCGCCACCGAGGCGGCGACGGGGTGGTGCGCCGCACTCGATTCGAGGAGACCATGACCCTCAACGTGCTGTCCTCCCGCCGAGAAATCGCCCCCTACGGCATCGAGGGCGGCTGGCCCGGCGCCGTCGGGATCAACCGCATACTGCGGGCTGACGGCACCGTTGAGACCCATCCGGGTGTGTTGCGCACCGAGGTGGAGCCCGGCGACCGTTTCGAGGTGTATACCCCCGGCGGGGGCGGCTACGGAGCGCCTGTCGAGCGCTGAGCGGCCAGGCGGACACCCTCGACGATGCTGGTGTAGCCGGTGCAGCGGCACAGGGTGCCGGCCAGGAATTCCCGGATCTCGGCATCGCTTGGCTCGTTGGCATTGGCGGGGCGCTGGGCCAGCCACGCCACCGTGGACATGATGATGCCCGGTGTGCAGAAGCCGCACTGAAAGCTCATGGCGTCGGCAAACGCCTGCTGGACCGGCCCCAACACCGGGTTGCCCGGTTCGGACGCATCCACCAACCCCTCGATGGTGGCCACCTCGCACCCGTCGGCCTGTACCGCCAACATCAGGCACGACCGCACCGCGGCGCCGTCCACCAGCACCGTGCATGTGCCGCACACCCCGTGCTCGCATCCCAGGTGGGTGCCGGTCAGCCCGCACTGGCGACGCACGAAGTCGGCGAGAGTGGTGCGGGTCTCCGCCTCGGCGGTGCAGTCCACCCCGTTGGCCCGAAGCTGAACAGTTCGTGTGGGGCTCATCGACGCCAATTACCAGCCGATGCTCTGGCCCGCGTTGGCCCGAAGGATCTGGCCGGTCACATAGCGGGAAGCGTCGGAAGCCAGAAACCAGATGAGATTGGCCTGGTCAGACGCCTCGCATACCTCACCCAGCGGGGATCGGTCCCGCATCAGCTTGAGGTAGCTGTCCATCTCGGCGGGATCCACCTGGCCCTCGGCGTCCCGCAAATGACCGCCCACGAAGTTGGTCAGCGTGAATCCGGGGGCGATGGTGTTGACCCGCACACCGATAGGTCCAGCCTCCACCGCCAGCGACTGGGTGAGCATGGCCACCGCCGCCTTGGTGGCCGCGTATACCGAAAGGCCTCCCACCGGGGTATTGATGGCGGTGGCCGACACGTTGATGATCGAGCCTGACCCTTGAGGGCCCATGACCCTCATGGCCGCCTGACAGCCGAAGAACACTCCTTTGAAGTTGATGGCCAAAACCCGGTCGAGCTCGGCCTCGGTCACGTCCACAACATCGCCATAGCTGCCCACCCCGGCCACGTTGGCCATCACATCCAGCCGGCCGAACTCCTCTGTCGCCGCAGCCACCAGCGCTCCCACCTGATCCGACTGGGTGGTGTCAGAGGCCAGGGCCAACGCCCGACCGCCATTTCGCAGGATGCTGTCCCGGGTGCGGTCTGCCCCGTCGCCGTCGATGTCGCCCAACACCACCGCAGCCCCGGCTGCGGCCAGTGTCTCGGCGGCAGCCTCGCCGATCCCACTAGCCGCCCCGGTTACGCAAGCCACCCGCCCGCTCAGGTCGAACACGCCGAGCCCGTCCATCAAACCAGTCTGGCCCACTGTTGTTCGGTTTGCCGTATCTGGCTTGCCCCACCGCCGCGCCGGTGCGAATTGGCATGCACAACCGGCCAGATCAATCGGCTTGCCATCCCGGCCTGAGAATGTGAGTCTTGGGCCATGGCGGTGGAGCTGGAATGGCTGGTGGACCAACCCACCCAGTCCAACCCGGTAATGGTGGTGGCATTAGAGGGCCTGTTCGACGCGGCCGACGCGGCCACCACCGCAGTGCGGCTGATGAAAGAGAGCGCCAATGGCGTTGAGCCGCTGGCTCGCATCGACCCCGAAGAGTTCTTCAACTTCCAGGATCGCCGCCCTGAGGTCCGGCTAGACGACAACGGCCGGAGGGTCATCGACTGGCCGCTCACCGAGGTGCATGCGGTGGAGCGATACGGCGCCAAGCATCCCCTGGTGGTGGTAGACGGCGTGGAACCCCACCTGCGGTGGCGGACCTTCGCCGACTACCTGGTGGAGGTGGCCACCGAGTGCCGGGCTGGCCTGGTAGTGACCTTGGGCGCCATGGTCGGCCTGGCCCCCCACACTCGGCCGCTGGGGGTGGTGGGCAGTTCCACCAACGCCGAGCTGGCCCGCATGTTCGGGTTGGGCCGCCCCACCTATGAGGGCCCCACCGGACTGGTGGGCGCGCTCCACGACGCCTTGGACCAGGCCCAAATTCCGGTCATCTCCCTGCGGGTGTCAGTACCCCACTATGTGCCCGGACCGCCCAACCCCGAGGCCACCCGGTCGCTGCTCAAGCGGTTCGAGCTGATCACCGGCATCATCACCGACCATGCCGAGCTCGACGAGGCCGCAGCCGCCTGGCGGGAACGAGTGGACTCTGCGGTCGCGGGGGACGACGACCTCAAGGACTACGTCGCCCAACTCGAACGGCAGATCGACGAGGCCGACGACCTCCTCCCCACCGGCGACGACCTAGCCACCCAATTCGAGGCATTCCTCCGCGACCCTTGGAAGTAGGGACGGCAGGGCCCTACCGCCTACGCCGCCGCGGTCAGGCGGGCGACGGCTTCGTCGATGATGGTGGTGGCCAGCTTTTGGAGCGACTCGTCATCCAGGGTGGACACGGGGTGGGGGACGGTGACCGCCGGGTAGGTAGCCATGCCCACGGTGGGGGCGAAGGATTCAACCACCGGCTCAAACGGCTCGGTGATCAGCAGCATTGAGGGGATTCCCCGGGATTCCATGTGGACGGCGTCGTGCAGACTGCACGCCGTGCAGGCCCCTCAATCGCCCAAGCCGGAGATGATGAGGTGGGAGCGGACGGCCAGCATCTCGGCGTCGTCGGCATCGATGGGCTTGCCGGCCGCCGACTTGGAGTGGACCACGATGTCGGCCACCGGGAGGCGGTCGCGCAGGCCCTCGGCCACATAGGTGAGCAGCTCCTTGGCGTTGTTCTTGGCGTTGTCGATCACCCCGATGACCACCGGCTCGGTGGGGGTGCGCCGGGGCGCCATGGCCACCTCGGCCACTTGGGCTTCCTCATATACCGGAGACAGGACAGTTACTGACGACACAGGGATTCCTCCGCGAACTACTGGGCCAAGGGTAGTCCATCGCCGGGAGCAGCCACCTTGCGGGTGACGGCCTCCGAGTGCACAACCGGGGCCCAGTTGGGGATGTAGGCCGACCAGCCGGCCCCAGGGCTGCCTGCGGTGACCAGGAAAATGTCCTCCGGGCCCCGCACCGTGTTGAGCTTGCCGTCGGCGTCGGGGGTCATGTCGTTTTGGGCGGTGAACTCCTGCAAGACGCCGCCCGCGTTCAAGTGCTCGGGAGTCACCCTGCTGTGCTCGGCCAAGAACTCCCGCACCTGCTGTTTGGCCCAACCGGCCTCGGCCAGAATCTGGCGGTGCTCGTGGCCGATCACCAGCAGCACTTGGTGCTTCTTGGCCACGGCGTAGGTGGCCGGGTTGGTCATTGCGGCGGCGAAGGTCAACAGGATCCCCTCGGGGTCGCCGTTGAGGTGGTTGGCCACCTGATGAGGGCTCTCGGAGGGGAACATGGTCACTGTGGTGTCGCCTTCGCCGTAGCCCAGCTCCACCCGCAGCGGCGGCCAACCCTCGGGCGGGGGCTCCTCGGCCACCAACATGGTGAACTTGCCGGGGTGGCCCAGCGATGATCCGTCGAGGGTGTCCGACCGGGCCCCCAGCACGTTCATGGCCACCAGCCGCAGAGCCCGACCCACGGTGGCATTGGCCCGGTAGCCCGGCCCGAGCGCATTGCGAGCCGTGTTGAACCCCAGCTCGGCCACCAGAGGGCCGCTCACCACTGCGCACAGCGCGGCCCCTCCGGTGCTGGTCACCACGGTGTGGCACCCGAACCGGGGATCGAACATGGCTGACAACCCGGCCAGCACCACCGGGAAATACTCGGTTCGGCACCCGGCCATCACCGCGTTCACCGCCGCCTTCTCCGCGGTGACCTCCCGGGACCGCTCGGGCACGCGGCCCACGATGTCGCCCGAGGCCAAACCGGCGTGGTCGAGCATGGCCTGGACCCGTTCCGACGTGGGCGGCACCACCGGCAGCCCGTCGGTCCAGCCTCGGTCGAAGAACTCTTCTTGCACATCCCCCGCGTCGAGCACCAACTCCTGAGCCATGCCGAGACGCTAGTAGGGTTCCCCGCCGTGACTGGAAGACTGACAGGCAAGAGAACCATTGTGACCGGGGCAGGCTCGGGCATCGGCAAGGCCGCAGCCCGGATGTTCGCCGCCGAAGGGGCCCGGGTGATGTGCGCCGACATCAACGGCGACGCCGCGGCGGCCACCGCGGCCGACCTCGGAGATCAGGCCATCAGCATGCGGGTAGACGTGACCCAGCCCGACGACTGCCAGGCTATGACCGAGCAGGCCGCAGCTGCCTTCGGCGGCCTCGACGCGGTGTACTCCAACGCCGGCGTGGACGGTCCCGGCCGGGCCGGCGACCTCAGCTTGGAGGAGTGGAACCGGGTGATCGGGGTGAACCTCACCGGGAAATGGCTGTCGGTCAAGCACGCCATCCCCCACCTCATCGAGGCCGGCGGCGGCTCGCTGGTGCTCCAGGCCAGCGTCGGCGGCGTGATCGGGGTGCCGGGCATCGCCGCTTATGCCGCAGCCAAGGCCGGGGTGATCGGCCTCACCCGGCAGATGGCGGTGGACTACGGCCCCGACAAGATCCGGGTCAACGCCATTTGCCCGGGAACGGTGCCCACCCCCCTGGTGCGGGCCACCTACGAGAAGCGGGGCGGATTCTCAGCCACCGCCGCCGTGTCGGCCGACGCCACCGTAGATGAGATGATCGAAGCCGCCGTGGTGCGCCACCCCATCGGCCGACTCGGCACCACCGACGACATCGCCCAACTCGCCCTGCACTTGGCCTCCGACGAGTCGTCGTGGACCACCGGCACCGCCATCGTGATCGACGGCGGCATGTCGGTGGCCTGACCAAACCCGCGGCTCAGCCGACCTCGGCGAAGAACTCCTGCCAGGTGTCGAGGCTCTCGGGGAGCTCCGACGGCCCCACCGTGCCGAAATAGCGCTTGCGGTCCGACTCCGAGAGGCCGCCGTCCACCAGCGCGGCCATGTCCATGTAATAGATCATGGCCACCTTCCGCTCCACGAAGCGCCACTGCCCGTCTTCCACCCGGTACTCGTCGAAATAGCGCAGGCCGGTCATCAGCGTGCGCCCGTCGAGAGCCAGTTCGGCGTGGGCGTTGACCATGCCGGTGGCGCTGCCGGGCCGGTCGGGGTTGAACTCGATGACCTGGCTGTGGGGGTAGTGGTAGGTGGCCCCGAACGCGGCCATGCGCTCGGTGTAGAAATCGATCACCGCCTGTCGGCCCTGGTTGGTCACCATGCCGTCGGCCAAAGCGAACTTGGCGTCAGAGGTGAACATGTCGGCCAAGGCACTCACATCCCGGTCGTCCACCGCCATGCCGTAGCGGGCCACAAGCTCCCGGATTTCCTCCCGAGCCTCCAGTTGGGCAATGCGCTCGGCCAAGCTCTCAGATGCGCCAGTCATACCGTTTCCTCTCCGTTCGCGAAGTTCTGCTGCTCCAGCCTGGTTTGCCGATACCAGCCAGCGAAAACTACCGTCGCACTCCGTTGGCCAGCAACGCCCGGTCAACTTAGGGGGGCCATGCTTCTAGCCTTTGGCAACTTCACAGCCGATCCAAGCGTCAACCTTCAGCTCTTGATCGGCGGACTGGCCCTCGGCGCCATCTACGCCGTGGTGGCCCTCGGCTTCGTGCTCGTATACAAGAGCACCGACGTCTTGAACCTGGCCCACGGCGAGTTCCTGATGCTCGGGGCCTACTTCGCGTTGACGTTCTTGATTTCCGAGAATCTCAATTTCTTCTTGGGCGTATTCGTGCTGCTGCTGGTCATGTTGGTTTTCGGCTTGCTGGTCCACTACGGGATCATGCGACGAATGGTGGGCCAGGGCTTTTTCGCCATTGTGCTGATAACCCTGGGAATCGCCACGATCATCCGCGCCCTCTTGCTGATCTTCTACGGCCCGACGGAGCGAGCCCGCCTCGACCTGCTGCCCCAGGGCAGCTTCGAAGTCGGCGGCGCCACCGTGAGGTATGTCGACTTGATCATTTTCGGTGTCGTGGCAGCGTGCGTGCTGCTGTTCTTCCTCTTCTTCAAGTACACCCGACTGGGCCTGCACATGCGGGCAGTGGCCGACGACATCGAGGCCGCCGCGGCCATGGGAATCGACCCCGACAAGGTCTACGCCATGACCTGGGCCGCGGCCATGGTCATGGCCGGCGTTGGGGGACTGCTGTTCGGCCACGTCACCGGCGCCATCGATCGCAGCATCGAGGCCATCGGACTGCGGGCCTTCCCCGCCGCGGTGGTCGGCGGGCTCACGTCGCTGGGCGGCTCCATTGTGGGCGGCCTGGTGGTGGGCGTGATCGAGCAGTTCGCCAACGGCCACCTGGGCACCAAATGGCGAGAGCCGGTGGCCTTCTCGGTGATGTTCGTAGTGCTGCTGGTGCGCCCGACCGGGCTTTGGGGCCGGAAGGACTTGGAACGGGTATGAGCCGGGGCTTGAATGGCGCATTCTTGCGGAGCGGACAATGACGGCTGTCGAGAACCCCGCCTCCCAACAGGACTCGACCACCTACCGCCCGTCGCGTATCCAGCGGCTACTCCCGTTCGCCATCGCCGCGGTCGTCCCATTCATCCTGGGCGCCACCACCGAGAATGTGAACTTCTGGTGGAAGGCGCTGATCACGGTGGTCGTCTTGGTCGTGGTCGCCCGAATGGCCTGGGTGTGGACCCCCAGAGGCGAGCTAACCCACCGGGAGGACATGCGGCTGTGGCGCACCCCCAGCGATCGGTCATGGGCCGCGGTGACCGTCTTTGGCCTGCTGGTGCTGCCCTTCATTCTGGCCTCCGACTTCACCCCTCCCATGGACTTCCCCTGGGCCACCTGGTTCGCGGTGGTCAACCTGGTGCTCATCTTCGCCATGGGCGCCGCGGCCTTCAACCTGCTGGTGGGCTACTCCGGCCAGATCAGCCTGGCCCACGTGGCGTTCCTGGCTTTGGGCAGCATCGTCGGCGGCATCGTCGGCGTGCAGTGGAGCGGCGGCAATATGTGGGTGGCCCTGCCGGCTGCGGCCTTGGCCGGAGCCGTAGTGGGCGCAATCTCCGGTCTGCCCGCCCTGCGGCTCAAGCACCTCTACCTTCTGCTGGCCACCTTCGGATTCCACTTCGTGATGATGCTGGTGTGGCGGGAATACCTCCAGGAGTACTTCGGCTTCGTCGGCATCCGCTTCAAGGGCGAGAACTCCCCGCGGATCGCCTCATGGCTGCACTGGCTGCCCGGCATCGACCCTGACGACAACGGCGAGTTCATCATCTCCGGTCAATTCCGGTGGTACTGGGTGCTCATGCCCATCACCGTGCTGTCGATACTGTTCATGGTGAACGTGGTTCGGACTCGGGAGGGGCGGGCCTTCGCCGCGGTGCGCGACCGAGATGTGTCCGCCTCGCTGCTGGGCATCAACGTGGCCCGATCCAAGCTCTTGGCCTTCGCCCTGTCATCTGCGGTGGTGTCCATGTCCGGTGTGCTGGCCTCCTTCTACATCGGCTCTCGGGGAGAGGACAGCTTCAACGTCCAGACCGTTTTGAACTACGCCATCATCATCGTGGTCGGCGGCTTCTCCAGCATCCAGGGGGCCATCTTCGGCTCGGCGTTCTTCTGGTTCCTGCCCGAGTGGTTCAAGTGGGCCCGAGAGGA
>JAJEDQ010000166.1 GCA_022821445.1 Acidimicrobiia bacterium
ATGTCCAAACTCCGCCACCCCAGCAGCGACACCGGCGCCCGCGACCTATTGGCTGTCTAGAAGCCCCGTCAGCCGTATTCGATTCCCGTCCTCCACAACCGACGAGGTAGGCCGAGCGGGGGGTGGCCCGGCTCAGGGTGCCCGCCGCCCGGAGCTCGTCGAGGACGGCGGGCTGGGCCGGGACAGGAACCGCCGCTCGGCCGGTCTCGCGCCAAGCGGAGGTGGACGGGAATCGAACCCGCCGGACGGGGATCGCCCGTCCCACCCGCTTTGAAGGCGGGGGAGCCCACCAGGTACTCAGACACCTCCCAGGGGAGGCCAGCCTACTGCCGCTTCTCTTGAGAGGCCCAGGCTTGCCTACCCAGCGACTGCCGCGCCCTCGTGCTCGCCCACGCCGCTCATCAGCAGGCCCACCTGCTCCACGGTGGCATCGGCCCGGTCCACTCGGCCCATCACCGACCCCTCGTACATCACCACCAGCCGATCCGACAGCGCCATCACCTCGTCCAAATCCTCGCTGATCAACAAGATGGCCCGACCCTGGGACCGCTGGAGAAGCAACTGCTCGTGGATGTACTCGGCTGCGCCGATGTCGACTCCCCGGGTGGGCTGGGCCACCAACAGCATGTCGGCGTCTCCGCTGAACTCCCGGGCGATCACAACTTTCTGGATGTTGCCCCCTGACAGCTTTCGGGTAAGGGTCTCAGTGCTCGGCGTGCGAATGGAGTAGTCGCTCACCAGCTGCTCGCTGCGCGACTCAATGGTGCGAAGGCTCAGCAATCCGCGCCGCGCGTTCGGCGGCTGGTCGTAGTCCACCAAGACCAGGTTCTCGGCCACGGTGAAGTCGCCGATGCTGCCGTACTTCATGCGTTCCTCGGGAACGTAGGCCAAACCCATCGAACGCACCTGCTTGGGGGTGGGCGCCTTCACTGGTTGGCCGTTTATGGATATCTCGCCTGCCTCCACCTCCCGCAGCCCCACAATGGCCTCGGCCAGCTCGCGTTGCCCGTTGCCCGAGACGCCCACGATGCCCACGATCTCGCCGGCCCGCACGTCTATGTTCACATCGCGTACCGCCAGCTCGTCGCGGTCACCCCTCACCCGTAGGCTCTTCACCTCCAGTTTGGGTTCACCTGCTGCCTGCTCAGCGAGGGTGCGGGTGAACTCCACTGGGCGTCCCACCATCATCATGGCCAGCGACTCCCGGCTGGACTCCCCGGGAGTGGTGCGCCCCGATACCCGGCCATCACGCAGCACGGTGATCTCGTCGGAGATCTCCATCACCTCGTTCAGCTTGTGAGAGATGAAAACCAGCCCCCGGCCGTCGGCGGTGAGCTGCCGGAGGGTGACGAACAGGTCAGTTACCTCGGGCGGGGTGAGCACCGCGGTGGGCTCGTCTAGCACCAACAGCTTCACGTTGCGGTACAGCGCCTTGAGGATCTCGGCCCGCTGCCGCTCCCCCACCGCCATCTGCCAGATGTAGGCATCCGGGTCGACGTGCAGGCCGTACTCTTCGGAGACTTCTCTGATGCGGCGCCGGATGGGCGCCATGTTGGTCAGTCCTAGGGGCTTGCCCAGCCCCAGGGCGACGTTTTCGGCCACGGTCAAGGTGTCCACCAACATGAAGTGCTGGTGGATCATGCCGATCCCGGTTCGGATGGCCACCGAAGGCGAGTCGATGGCAACCGGGGCGCCGTCGAAGGCAATCGATCCCTCGTCGGGCTGGTAGAGCCCGTAAAGGATCTTAACCAGTGTGCTCTTGCCAGCCCCGTTTTCTCCGAGAAGGGTGTGAACCTGACCCGGCAGCACCGTGAAGTCGACGTCTTCGTTGGCGACCACGCCGGGGAAGCGCTTGGTAATGCCGCGCATCTCCAGCATCGGTGCTGGCCTCGGCGCTGCCGAGTCAGAATTCATATTCGGCTTTTCGGTTGAGTGTTACTGCCCGGTGGAGATTGACCCGTCGGACAGGCCGTCGATTGTGGCCTGGGCTGAAGCCAGCACGTCGGCGGGGATGTCCATAGCGTCGTTGAACTGGATGTCCAGTCCTCCGCCTTCGAAGGTCATGATAAAGGTCGTGCCACCCAGGGTGCCGGCCTTCACCTGGTCGACCACCTCAGACAGGATGACCTCCCAGCGATAGACCTGCGAGGCGACCACGATGTCTTCGCCGAGGGCGGTCTGGTTGGCTTGGGTGCCGAACCACAGCACGTCGTTCTCCTGGGCCACGCCGGTGGCGCCCACCACCATCTGAGCCGAGCCAGTCAGCACGTCCGCTCCTGCGGAGATGTGCGATTGGGCGGCCTCGGCGGCCAGGGCAACGTCGGCGAACGACCCGGTGTAGACGATGTTGACTTCGACATCGGGATTCTGAGCCGAGGCACCGGCCTCGAACCCATCGACATAGAGCTTGGCGTCTCCCACCTCAATCGGGCCGATTACGCCGATCACGCCGCTCTCAGTGAGCTGAGCGGCCACTGTCCCATTGACATAGCCGCCGAGGTCGGAGCGAACCGAATAGGAGTTCACGTTGGGAAGGCCGAAGGTATCAACCGCGGTGCCCCAGGCGAACGATACATCGGGGAAGTCCGGGGCGATCTCCTGGAGCGGGCCGCCGTACTGGGAGCCATGGGCGATGACCAGGTCGTAGCCGTCCTCGGCATAGCCCCGGATAGCCGCACCAGCATCCTCCACGATGAAGGTGCCGTCGGTGATGGCGACTTCACTGATGTCCCCAGAATCAACCAGGACATTCACCGCGTCGACCATGCTCTGGGTGAACGCCAGGTCGTTGCTGGCACTCGGTGCCACCACCGCCACGCGGAACGGCTCATCGTCCGCCGGTTCTGGCGCTGGTGGGGTGAAGCCGCTGGCACCTCTGGCTTCTTCGAGCCATGCGTCGACGGTGGCCCGGTTGGCGGCGATCCAGTCGTCGGCTGCTGCTTGGACGTCGGCCTCGGTGTTGGCGCCGCCGTCGTAGGCCAGGTTCTGCAAGGCGATGTCGATCACCGGGATG